>JBJMGV010000114.1:0-36477 GCA_045807725.1 Blastocatellia bacterium
AATCGAAAGATCATTTTGGTGAGCATAGATGACGCCAGCAAATTCTATGTTCGCTTCCTGTCTTCGGGTGGCTTCGCGCAGTAGGTCATCATCTTGAGTAAAGAGGACGCGGCCTGACTGTCTCGCACGATCAAGCAAAGCAGCATCGTCCAGTTGATGAGCACCATCCTCATAGGCCGTCAGCACATCAACATTGCGAAGGCGCAGGCCCGTCGTTACCTCAAGCTTGACATGATGATCCATATACAGAGTCAATGGCATGAGTTCCTCCGCATACAGATTTGAACGCAGAGAGTGTAAGCGTGCTGTCAAGGGCTAGAGCTTGCCTAGCTCTTTCAGCCTGCGGACAAGTGGGGATTCGCCCATCTTTCTTCTCATTTCCTCGACTTCTTGATGCCGGCGTTCGATGTCTGCGTCGAGTTCGGCCTGATGGTCATAGTAATAAGAAAAGGCGGCGTGAATCTGCGCCAGCGACAGATAGGGATATTGTTCGTGAATCTCTTCAGGGCCCCAGCCATAGGCCATCCGGTCGAGCACGACCTCAATGACTTTTGTATTCGCGCCAGTGATCCAGGCGACGCCGTGCTCATCAAGGTAGATGTGTGTGGTTGTCACAACCTGCATATCGCTTCACCTCATTGCTTCATAGCTTATCATGATCGGTTCCGCGCCGGGCGCATTTTATTCGCGCCGCTGAGTTGCGCCGCTTGATAGCGCGGTGCGGGTTCGGATAGACTCATACTAGCCGGTCAAATCCAGACTGCTGACGAGTGCCCTGGTTAAATCTACGGGAGTGAATTCATGAAGCCATTGTTTAAGGCGGCTGCCGCTTGCCTTACCCTGTTGATCTTCGCTGCGCTGGCTCGTGCTCAAGCGTTCGACGTTAAAACGCGCACGCTCAAAAACGGCATGAAGATCCTCGTGCAAGAAGACCATTCGATCCCCAACGCGACGATGTACGTCTTCTACCGCATCGGCTCGCGCAACGAGCGGCCCGGCACGACCGGCTTGTCGCACTTCTTCGAGCATATGATGTTCAACGGCGCGAAGAAGTATGGCCCCGGCGAGTTCGACCGCGTGATGGAGGCCGCCGGCGGGCGCAACAACGCCTACACCAACAATGACGTGACCGTCTATCAGGACTGGTTCCCCAGCGCGACGCTCGAACAGATATTCGACCTCGAAGCCGACCGCATACAGAACCTCGCCTTCGACCCGAAGATCATCGAATCCGAGCGCGGCGTCGTCGCCAACGAGCGCCGCCTGTCGATTGATAACGACAATCTCGGCACGCTCTACGAACAGCTATACGCGACGGCCTACACGGCGCACCCGTACCAGTGGCCGGTGGTCGGCTGGATGGTCGATATCGAGAACTGGAAGATGGAAGACCTCAAGCGCCATTTCGAGATGGGCTACTCGCCGTCGAATGCAACGATGGTTGTCTGCGGCGACGTGAACGCCGACGACGTATTTCGCCTCGCCGAAAAATATATCGAACCTATCTCGTCGCACACGCCGCCGCCGCCGGTGACGACCAAGGAGCCTGAACAACAGGGCGAGCGCCGCCTCGTCGTCAAGAAGTTCGCGCAACTGCCGCTGCTGATGATCGGCTATCACGTGCCACAAACGGCTAGTAGCGAATACTACGCTTTGCAGGTTCTGCGAACGATTCTCTTTGCGGGCCAGAGTTCGCGGATGTACCGGCGACTGGTCGATAAAGATCAGCTAGCCATTTCGATTGACTCCAATCTGGAGTTCGCCTTTGACCCGACGCTGATGCTGATTATCGCGCAGCCGAAGGCCGGTATAGCGACCGACGCGGTCGAGCGCGCCATCTATGACGAGCTTGATCGAGTCCGCGCGCAGCCCGTGAGCGACGAAGAGATCACCAAAGCCAAAAATATCCTGCTCGCCAATTTCTACCGCGAGATGAAGACGATCAACGGTCGCGCCAACACGCTCGGCAGCTACGAAGTCTTCTTCGGCGATTACCGCAAGCTCTTCGGCGCGGCGCAGGAATATGACAAGGTGACGAAAGACGATGTGCGGCGCGTCGCCGAAAAATACTTTGGCGATAAGAACCGCACGGTGGCGACGCTTGTGCCCGAAGCGGGGAACGGGGGCCAGGGGTCAGGGGCCAGGGAGAAAAAATGAAGTATCAGGCGCGTGGCATTCCGCTGAGAGAAAGCTTTATGAAACGATTGCTCGTCTTTTTATTCATCGCAACGTTCGCCGCATCGAGCGCCGCGCCTTTGCGGGCCGAGGACGGCGCGCTCAAGCTGCCGCCGTTCAAGCGAGTCAAGCTGCCGAACGGCATGACCGTGCTGTTGATGGAACAGCACGAAGTCCCCATCGTCAGCTTCAACTTCATCATCAAAGCCGGCGCGGTCGCCGACCCTGCGGGCAAAGACGGGCTGGCCTCGCTGGCAGCGGGGCTGTTGCGCAAAGGCACGCGCACGCGCAGCGCCGAGCAGATCGCCGCCGCGCTCGATTTCATCGGCGGCACGCTGGATACTGGCGCAAATTACGATTACTCGCACGGCGCGGCGGAGTTCGTTAAGAAAGATGTCGATAAAGGCATTGACCTGCTCAAAGACGTGTTGCTCAACGCCACCTTCCCGCCCGACGAAGTCACCAAGATGCTCAAGCAGCGCGCCGACGCCATCAAGGCCGCCAAGGATCAGCCGTCTGAGGTCATCAACAATTATTTCAACGCCTACCTCTACGGCGCGCACCCTTACGCGCGGCCAACCGAAGGCGACGAGCGTTCGCTTGCCGCCATCACGCGCGATGACGTGGTGAAGTTTTATCAATCGTATTACGTTCCGGCCAATGCGATCCTCGCCGTCGTCGGCGACTTCAGCGCGGCGGAGATGGAGCAGCGACTCGCCAATCAGTTCAACGCCTGGAGCGGCAAAGCAGCGGCGGCAGCCACCGCGCCTGCGCCGCCGGCCTTCACAGGCCACAAGCTGTTGCTGATCGACAAGCCCGACGCGACGCAGACCTTCTAC
Source organism: Blastocatellia bacterium (assembly GCA_045807725.1). Lineage (GTDB taxonomy): Bacteria > Acidobacteriota > Blastocatellia > UBA7656 > UBA7656 > DATENM01. The sequence goes on from JBJMGV010000114.1 coordinate 3,015, forward strand.
GAGATTGGCAATGTCGGCATCACGCGCACCAATCCCGACCGCGTCTACATTCAAGTCATCAACACGCTGTTCGGCGGGCGCTTCACTTCGATGCTCAACAGCGCGCTGCGCATTCAAAGCGGATTGACGTATGGGGCGCGCTCGTTCTTCAATCAACGACTGGCGGCGGGGCCTTTTGCCATCTCGACCTACACGCCGAATGCGACCACCGAGAAGGCGATGGATATGACGCTCGACGTGCTCAAGCGGCTGCACGAGAAAGGCATCACCGAAGATGAACTGAAGTCGGCTAAGAGTTATTTGAAAGGCCAGTTCCCGCCGACCATCGAAACCAGCGATCAGTTGGCGGCGCAGCTCACGCAGTTGGAATTTTATGGCCTCGACGAAAGTGACGTGAATAACTATTACGCGAAGATCGATTCGATGACGATGGCCGATGCGCAGCGCGTCATCAAACAGTATTTCCCGCTCGACAATCTGGTCTTCGTGCTGATCGGCAAAGCCAGCGATATTCAAACGGCGGCCAGGAAGTACGCGCCCAAGCTCGACACGAAGACCATCAATCAACCGGGTTTTTGAAAGGGATGATGTTATCGTAGCAGTATAGTCGTAAGAATAAACGTGGCGGTTGCGCAGCCCGCTTCAGCGGGCTTTCCCGCAGGGCAGATAGGCCAGCCGTTTACGGCTGGTTCGCAACGGCATATAACCCGTAGCCCGTTTTAACGGGCTTCCCACGACTGGCTTTAGCCGCGCGATCCAGACGGCTAAAGCCGATGGGAGAAGGACGCTGAAGCGCCCTTCCTTCTTCTCATCCTAGCGGCTAACCAGCCCTGAAGGGCTGGCCTAATCGCCCTGCGGGAAAGCGGCCTGAAGGCCGCTGCGGAATTGCCGAGTGGCTTCAGGATTCATTGTAGCATGTCGGCTTTATGGCACGCGGCCCCAGCGCGAAGACGTGTTAGAGATGCTGGGGATTCATTGCAGCATGTCGGCTTTATGGCTCCTTTTATTTGAGGATATGAAATGAAAACTCTCCCAGGCATCGCACTACTTCTCTCGCTCTTAATCTCGCCGCTCGGCATTTATGCGGATGACGGGATGTGGACGTTCGACAACCCGCCGCGCAAAGACTGGAAGCAGAAATACAACTTCGAGCCGACTGACGCGTGGATCGAACACGTGCGGCTCGCAAGCGTGCGCTTGAACGACGGCGGCAGCGGCGCATTCGTATCAGGCAACGGCCTGCTGATGACCAACCAGCACGTCGCCAGCGGCCAGTTGCAGAAAGTCTCGACCAGAGATCGCGATTACACCAAAGAAGGTTTCTACGCGCGCACGCCTTCCGAAGAATTAAAGTGCCCCGACCTTGAGATCAGTGTGCTCGTTTCGCTCGAAGACGTGACCTCACGCGTTAAGGGCGCGGTCACGGCGGGCGCTTCCGATAAGCAAGCCAACGAACAACGCAAAGCCGAGATGGCGGCCATCGAAAAAGAGTCCGCCGAAAAGAGCGGCCTGCGCTCGGAAGTCGTCACGCTCTATAGCGGCGGCGAACGCTGGCTCTACCGCTACAAGAAGTACACGGACCTGCGCCTCGTCTTCGCCGCCGAAGAGCAGATCGCCTTCTTTGGCGGCGACTCCGACAACTTCACTTATCCGCGTTACGATCTCGATGTCGCCTTCTTCCGCGTCTACGAGAACAATCAGCCGCTCAAGACCGAGCATTATTTCAAGTGGTCGGCTAATGGTCCGAGCGACGGCGAGTTCGTCATTGCGAGCGGCAATCCGGGATCAACTGCGCGACTGCTGACGCTGGCGCAGATTCAATACCAGCGCGATGTCGGCAATCCTCTACAGATGCAGACGTGGACGGCGCGGCGCGATGCGTTCGTGAATTATGCGAAGCGCGGCGCGGAACAGGCGCGGCAGGCGGGCACGGGCTTGCGCTCGCTGAACAACTCGCTCAAGCGACTGGTCGGTCAGCAGGAAGGCTTGAACAACCCGCGATTGATGGCGAAGAAAGAAGCCGAAGAGAAAGCCTTGCGCGACGCCATCGCCGCTAACAATGAGTGGCGGCAAAAGTACGGCGATGCGTGGGATCAAATCGCCGCCGCTTACCGCGACCTGCCGTCGATGGCTAAGCGCATCGCCTTCACGACGATTGAACCGTCGCGGCTCGGCAAGATCGCTTCGACGCTGGTGCGCTATGCCGACGAAAGCAGCAAGCCGAACAATCATCGCTATGACGAGTTCCGCGAATCGAAGCTCGAATCGCTGAAATTCAGCCTCTTTTCGCCCGCGCCTCTCTATCCGGAAATGGAAGAGGCCATCCTTGCGGCGTGGCTCGACGAGGCGCAAAAGGCTCTAGGCGCAAACGACCCGTTCATTCGCGCGGCGCTCGAAGGCGCACAGCCTGCGGCGGCAGCGAAAGCCGCCATCAGCGGAACCCGGCTCGCCGATGTGGCGACGCGCAAGGCGCTCTTTGAAGGCACGGCTGCGGCCATCGCCAAGTCCGATGACCCGTTGATTCAACTGGCGCGACGCATTGAGCCGATCATCCGCGAGCTGCGCGCCTGGAATGAAGAACGGATTCAAAGCGTCGAAACGAGCGCCGGCCAGCGCATCGCCGCCGCGCGCTTCGCCGTCTACGGCAAGACCGTTCCGCCGGACGCGAACTTCACGCTGCGCCTGAGCTATGGCCGCGTGCTCGGCTACGAAGAGGACACGACCTTTGTGCCCTACAAGACGACGCTCTATGGCCTGTATGATCGCGCCCGCAGCTTCGACGAAAAGCCGCCGTATGATTTGCCTCGCCGCTGGAAAGAAGGTCAGGCGAAGCTCGATCTTTCGACGCCGATCAACTTTGCTTACTCGGCTGACACGATTGGCGGCAATTCCGGCAGCCCGGTCATCAATCGCAACGCCGAGATCGTCGGGCTGAACTTCGACAGCAACGTTCAGAAGCTGTCGAACCGTTACTGGTACATCGAAGAGAACGAAGGCAGCCGCGCCGTCGCCGTGCACAGCGCTGCTATCATCGAAGCGTTGCGCAAGCTGTATGACGCAGACGCGCTCGCCAAAGAGATCACCGGGCGTTAGATTGACACGCAATCGCGTATGAGACAGATGGAAGCATTCACCGCAGAGACGCAAAGAACGCAGAGAGGGCGCAGAGATGAGCCATTATTCTCTGCGCTGCCTCTGTGTCCTCTGCGTCTCTTCGGTGAATCACGACGATACTTCCCGTCCAGGTTGAGTCAAGAGAATCGAACCTTGCCCGGCAGTGAAACGTAAACGGTATTTGACCATTGCCCGGGTCGTAATTCCTGTTCTTTTTTGCAGTCACAACACACCAGTGGATTCGTTTAAAAAAGGAGTCGTGTGATGACCAGAGTGTTCGCGCTCGCTCTTCTGTTGTTTGCTCTTTCTCTCACTTCCTTCGCACAGACCGGCACTCCGACGCTTTACCAGATGCCGACGGTGAACCGCACGCATATCGTCTTCGTCTACGCCGGCGATCTGTGGATCGTGCCACGCGAAGGCGGCGACGCCCGCCGTTTGACTACCGGCATCGGCATCGAAACCGAGCCGCGCTTTTCGCCCGACGGCGCGATGATCGCCTTCACCGGCGAATACGACGGCAACACCGATGTCTATGTGATTCCGGCGGCGGGCGGCGTGCCCAAACGGCTGACTTATCATCCCGACTCTGACCGCGTCGTCGGCTGGACGCCGGACGGCAAGCAAGTCCTGTTTGCGTCGGCTCGCTACAGCACGTCGCGTTATGCACGCCTGTTCACCATCGGCCTCGATGGCGGCGGGCTGCCGACGGAAGTGCCGCTGCCGGTCGCTTCCTACGGCGCGTTTTCGAGTGACGGCGCGGCCATCGCCTACGAGCCGATCTCGCAATGGCAACCGGACTGGAAGCGTTACAAAGGCGGGCAGACGATGCCTATCTGGGTGGCGCGACTGTCGGATTCGACGGTCATCGAAAAAGTGCCGCGCGAAAATTCCAACGACCGCTCTCCGATGTGGGTCGGCGACAAGATTTATTTTTTGTCGAACCGCGCGGGCGCAGTAACGCTGTTCGCCTATGACACGAAGTCGAAGAAGGTCGATCAGCTCATCAAGAATGACGGGCTTGATTTCAAGTCGGCGTCGGCGGGGCCGGGCGCTATCGCTTACGAACAATTCGGCACGATTCACCTTTACGATTTGAAGAGCGGCAACGCGAACCTCGTCAACATCCGCGTCAACAGCGACCTGCTCGGCGTGCGCCCACGCTTCGAGAAGGTCGGGCCGCGCATCTCCGGCGCAGCGATTTCGCCGACCGGCGCGCGCGCCGTCTTTGAAGCGCGCGGCGAGATCATCACCGTCCCGGCTGAAAAAGGCGACCCGCGCAACCTGACTTCAACAACCAACGTGATGGAGCGCGACCCGTCGTGGTCGCCCGACGGCAAGTGGATCGCTTACTTCTCCGACGAGTCGGGCGAATACGCCTTGCACCTGCGCGACCAGAAAGGCGCGGGCGACGTGAAGAAGATCGCGCTGCCGCCGACCTTCTACTATTCGCCGACGTGGTCGCCTGATAGCAAAAAGATCGCGCTCTATGACCACCAGATGACGCTCTGGTATTTGGACGTTGAGAAAGGCACGCCGGTTAAAGTCGATAGCAATCCTATCGGTACGAACGACAGCGTTTTGCAGCCGGGCTGGTCTTCCGACAGCAAGTGGATTGCTTACGCCAGGCAGTTGCCCAACCTGATGCGCGCCATCTTTATTTACTCGCTCGACAGCGGCAAGACCAATCAGATCACCGATGGGATGAGCGACGCGCGCTACCCGGTCTTTGATAAGAGCGGCAAGTATCTCTACTTCACGGCGAGCACCAACCTTGGGCCGGCGATGAGCTTCGCCGACCTGTCGGGCATCGCAAACCAGCCGACGCGCAGCGTCTACGCGGCGGTGTTGCGCAACGACGCGGCGTCGCCGCTCGCGCCCGAAAGCGACGAAGAGAAAGTCCAGCCCGATAAGAAAGACGACGCCAAGCCGGCGGATAAGCCTGCCGACGCAACCGCCAATGCGGCGGCGGGCAAGCCTGCCGATCAAGCCGGCGAGAAGAAGCCCGACGAGGCGAGGCCGGCTGCTGCCGGGCCACCCGCGAAGAAAGAGGCGGAGCCTGTCCGCATTGACTTTGACGACATCGGCCAGCGCATCGTCGCGTTGCCCATCCCGGCGCGCGACTATGTCGATCTGCAAGTCGGCAGGGGCAATCTGCTCTACATCGTTGAACAACCGGCGCAGAGCGACGGGCCGCCAACTTTAACCGTTCACAAGTTCGACTTCGACAAGCGCAAGCTCGATAAGGCGCTCGATGGCCTTCGCGGCTTTGTGGTTTCAGCCAATGGCGAGAAGGCGCTCTATCGGCAAGGGCCGAACTGGCTGATCGCTTCGACGGCGACGCTCGGCCAGCCGATGCCGCCGGGCGCGCCGGGCGGGCCGAATGTATTGAAGGTCACAGAGATGGAAGTGCGCGTTGATCCGCAGGCCGAGTGGAAGCAGATGTATCACGAAGTCTGGCGCGGCGAACGCGATTTCTTCTACGACCCGAACCTGCACGGCCTCGACTTGAAAGCGTCTGAAAAACTCTACGAGCCGTACCTGCAAGCGGTCGCGCATCGCGCCGACTTGAACTACCTGTTCACGGAGATGCTCAACAACCTGACCATCGGTCATATGTTCATCTTCGGCGGCGACGTGCCCAACCCGAATCGCGTCGCCGGTGGCCTGCTCGGTTGCGATTATAAGACCGAGAATGGCCGCTATCGTTTCGCGCGCGTCTACAACGGCGAGAACTGGAACCCGCAGCTTCGCGCGCCGCTCACGCAGCCCGGCGTCAACGTCAAGGCCGGCGAATACCTGCTCGCCGTCAACGGTCGCAACCTCACAGCAAACGATAACGTCTACGCCTTATTTGAGAGCACGGCCAACAAGCAGGTCGTTATCAAAGTCGGCTCCAATCCCGATGGCTCGAACTCGCGCGACGTGACGGTCGTGCCCGTTGCCAGCGAGGGCGCGCTGCGCAATCTGGCGTGGATCGAAGGCAACCGCCGCAAGGTGGATCAGATGAGCAATGGTAAGTTGGCTTACGTCTATATGCCCGACACCGCCAATGGCGGCTACGCCAGCTTCAACCGTTATTTCTTCGCGCAGGCGAACCGCGAAGGCGCGGTGATTGACGAACGTTTCAACGGCGGCGGCCTGCTTGCCGATTACGTCGTCCAGCATTTGAGCCGCCAACTGCTCAGTTATATTCATTACAGATATGGCGGGCAGGACGTACCCGTGCCGGCGGGCGCGATCTATGGGCCGAAGGCGATGTTGATTAACGAGATGGCCGGGTCGGGCGGCGACGCGATGCCCTGGTACTTCAAAAAGATGAACATCGGGCCGCTGGTCGGCAAGCGCACCTGGGGCGGGTTGGTAGCGGCCTTCCGACCGCCGGCGTTGATGGACGGCGGCGGCGTCACCGCGCCGGACGCGGCCATCTACGGGCTGAAGGGCGAGTGGGAAGTCGAGAATAACGGTGTCGCGCCCGACCTCGAAGTCGAGATGGACCCGGCAGCCTGGCGCACGGGCCACGACCCGCAGCTTGAACGCGCCATCGCCTACCTGCTCGACGAGTTGAAGAAGAATCCGCAGCAGAAGCCGAAGCTGCCGCCGTATCCCAACTATCACAACGGCAGCGCCGCATCGGGAAATAAGTAGACTGCGCGCAATGAGTAACTCGGCAGCCCGCTGAAGCGGGCTGCCGAATTGCCATAACCAAGGAAACATCTTATGAAAAAAGCATTGCTACTCTCTCTCTTCATTGTGGCGCTGGCCGGCGCGGCCTTCGCGCAACCGAACAGGCCGCTGCTGATGCGCTGGCCGACCGTGAGCCAGACGCAGATCGTCTTCTCGTACGCAGGCGACCTGTGGACAGTATCGCGCGAAGGCGGTGAAGCGTCGCGGCTGACGAACGGCATCGGTAACGAATTCGCGCCCATCTTTTCGCCCGATGGTCGATGGATCGCTTTCAACGGCGAATACGACGGCAACATAGATGTCTATATCATCCCGGCGACGGGCGGCGTGCCTCGGCGCTTGACCTATCATCCGGGTAGCGATCAGGTGGCGGGCTGGACGCCCGATGGCAAACAGGTCTTGCTGGTATCGGGCCGCGACAGCGATTCGGGCCGCTACGCGCGATTGTTTACGATGCCTGTGGACGGCGTGCTGCCGACGCCGCTGCCTTTGCCGATGGGCTTTGAAGGCACGTATTCGCCCGACGGCGCGCGCCTCGCTTACGTGCCGCTGCCGCGCGGCTTCAACGCGTGGAAGCACTATCGCGGCGGTATGACGACGCCCATCTGGATCGCCAACCTGTCGGATTCTCATATCGAGAAACTGCCGCGCGACAATTCCAACGACTTCAACCCGATGTGGTCGGCCAATAAAGTTTACTTCCTCTCGGATCGCAACGGCTCTATTACGCTATTCGCCTACGACACCGGCTCAAAGAAGGTCGAGCAGTTGATTAACAACAACGGCCTCGACATCAAGTCGGCGTCGCTGGGCGCGGACGCTATCGTCTATGAGCAGTTCGGCTCGCTGAATCTCTACGACCTGAAGTCGGGCAAAGCGCGCAAGGTCAACATCACGATCAACGCCGACCTGCTCAGCGTGCGCCCACGCTTCGAGAAGGTCGGGCCGCGCATCTCCGGCGCAGCGATTTCGCCGACCGGCGCGCGCGCCGTCTTTGAAGCGCGCGGCGAGATCATCACCGTCCCGGCTGAAAAAGGCGACCCGCGCAACCTTACCAACACCTCAAGCGTCGCCGAGCGCGACCCGTCGTGGTCGCCCGACGGCAAGTGGATCGCTTACTTCTCCGACGAGTCGGGCGAATACGCCTTGCACCTGCGCGACCAGAAAGGCGCGGGCGAGGTGAAGAAGATCAACCTCGGCAGCGGCTCGTTCTACTACAACCCGACGTGGTCGCCTGATAGCCGTAAGATTGCTTACATTGATAATCACCTGAACCTCTGGTATCTCGACGTTGAGAAGGGCACGCCGGTCAAAGTGGACGCGTCGCGGCGCGGCAGAAACTTCAACGCCAACTGGTCGCCCGACAGCCGCTGGATCACCTACACCAAGCCATTGCAGTCGTGGTACTCCGCCGCCTTCGTCTACTCGCTCGACGAGGCCAAGAGCACACAGATCACCGACGGCTTGAGTGATGTGACATACCCTACATTCGATTTGAGCGGCAAGTATCTCTACTTCACCGCCAGCACAGACATCGGCCCGGCGGTTCTCGGCTTCGATATGACGAGCTACCCGCACCGCCCGACGCGCAGCGTCTACGTGGCGGTGTTACGCAAAGACCTGCCGTCGCCGCTCGCGCCCGAAAGCGATGAAGAGAAGGTGCAGGAAGAGAAGAAAGACGCTGCCGCTGGTGCGGAAGCGGCGGGCGACAAGAAGCCGGAGAACGCGCAATCTGCGAAGCCTGCGGGCAAGAAAGAGGCGGAGCCTGTCCGCATTGACTTCGACAAGATCAGCCAGCGCGTCATCGCGTTGCCGATCCCGGCGCGCAACATCGTTGGACTCGGCGCGGGCAAAGCCGGCACGCTCTACGTCCTGGAGTTCACACCGCCCTCGGCGCAGACGCAGGGGCCTGTGGGCGCGACCTTGCACAAGTTCGATATGGACAAGCGCAAGCTCGACAAGGTGCTCGACAACATCTCCTCGATAGAGATTTCGGCCAACGGTGAAAAGGTGCTCTACCGCCAAGCGCAGAACTGGTTCATCGCTTCGGCGGCGACGCTTGGTCAGCCGCTGCCGCCGGGTGCGCCGGGCGCGCCGAATCAACTGAAGATCGCCGAGATGGAAGTTCGCGTCGATCCGAAAGCCGAGTGGCAGCAGATGTACCGCGAGGCGTTTCGCATCGAGCGCGACTTCTTCTACGACCCGAACTATCACGGCCTCGACCTTCAGGCGGCGGCGAAGAAATACGAGCCGTACCTGGATTCGCTGGCGAACCGAGTCGAGTTGAATTACCTGTTCAACGAAATCTTCGGCGACCTGACCATCGGCCATCTTTACGTGAGCGGCGGTGACGTGCCCAACCCGAATCGCGTCGCCGGCGGCCTGCTCGGCTGCGATTACCGTGTAGAGAACGGTCGTTATCGCTTCGCCAAAATTTACGATGGCGAGAACTGGAATCCGCAGCTTCGCGCGCCGCTCACGCAGCCCGGCGTCAACGTGCAGGAAGGCGAATACCTTCTCGCCGTCAACGGTCGCAACCTGACGGCAAGCGATAACGTCTACGCCTTATTTGAGAGCACGGCCAACAAGCAAGTCGTTATCAAAGTCGGCTCCAATCCCGATGGCTCGAACTCGCGCGACGTGACGGTCGTGCCCGTGCCGGACGAAGGCGGGTTGCGCAATCTCGCCTGGGTCGAAGGCAATCGCCGCAAAGTCGAGAAGATGAGCAATGGTAAGCTGGCTTACGTTTGGCTGCCCGACACGGCGAGCGGCGGTTACACCAACTTCAACCGTTACTACTTCTCGCAGCTTGATAAAGACGGCGCGGTGATTGACGAGCGTTTTAACGGCGGCGGTCAGGCGGCGGATTACATCATCGATTACCTGCGCAAGCCGCTCAACAGCTATTGGGCGGTGCGCGACGGCGAAGACTTCCGTCAGCCGTTCGGCACGATGGGCGGGCCGAAGGTCATGATCGTCAACGAATTTGCCGGATCGGGCGGCGACTATATGCCGTGGATGTTCCACCGCTACAACGTCGGGCAACTGGTCGGCAAGCGCACGTGGGGCGGGCTGGTCGGCATTGGCGGCACGCCGTCGTTCATCGATGGCGGCTCGATCACCGCGCCGAACTTCGGCTTCTATTCGCCGGAAGGCAAGTGGGAAGTCGAGAATCACGGCGTTGCGCCTGACATCGAAGTCGAGATGGACCCGGAGGCGTGGCGCGCGGGACGCGACCCGCAGCTCGAACGCGCCGTCGAAGTCCTGCTCGATGATCTGAAGAAGAACCCGCGCCCGCCAGCGACCAAGCGCCCGCCGTTCCCGAATTACCACAACGGCAGAGCGCAGGACGCCAGCAAGTAGACCGAGTGCGCAATGAACAATCTGGCAGCCCGCTGAAGCGGGTTGAAGAATTGTGATAACCAAGGAGACACGTTATGAAAAAAGCTATCTTACTCGTGCTGCTCATCCTGGCGATGGCCGGGGTCGGCGCGGCGCAGACCGATAAGCCTTTGCTGATGCGCCAACCGACCTTGAGCAAGACGCACATCGTCTTCGTCTACGCCGGCGACCTGTGGATCGTGCCGCGCACGGGCGGCAGCGCCGAGCGACTGACTACGGGCGTCGGCATCGAAGCCGCGCCGGTCTTTTCGCCCGACGGCTCGATGATCGCTTTCACAGGCACGTACGAAGGCAACGCTGATGTTTATGTCGTGCCGGCGACGGGCGGCGTGCCGAAGCGTTTGACCTATCACCCCGGCCCGGACATCGCTACGGGCTGGACGCCGGACGGCAAACAGATCGCCTTCCTGTCGCCGCGCAACAGCGACACGTTTACGGGCCGCCTCTTCACGGTTCCAATTGATGGCGGTTTCCCGACGCAGGTTCCGTTGCCGATGGTCGAGAAGGCATCGTACGCGCCCGACGGCGCGCGCCTCGCGTATATGCCGCTCGCGCCGGCCTTCGCGCAATGGAAGCGTTATCGCGGCGGGCGCACGACCAAGATATGGCTGGCGCGGCTCGCGGATTCGAGCGTCGAAGAGATTCCACGCACCAACTCGAACGACTTCGAGCCGATGTGGGTCGGCGATAAAGTCTATTTCTTATCTGATCGCAATGGGCCGGCGACGCTCTTCGCTTACGACACGCGCACGCGCCGCATCGCGCAGTTGATCACGAACAACGGCCTCGATATCAAGTCGGCCTCGGCGGGGCCGGACGCTATCGTCTACGAACAGTTCGGCTCGCTGAACCTCTACGACATCGAGTCGGGCAAGACCGCAAAGGTCAGCATCGAACTGAACGGCGATATGCCGAGCGTGCGCCCGCGCTACGAAAAGGCCGCGCCGCGCATTATGAGCGCAGGCATCTCGCCCACGGGCGTTCGTGCCCTCTTTGAAGCGCGCGGCGAAATTCTCACCGCGCCGGCTGAGAAGGGCAATGTAAGGAACCTTACTAATTCGCCGGGCGTGATGGAGCGTGACCCGGCGTGGTCGCCGAACGGCAAGTGGGTCGCTTACTTCTCCGACGAATCGGGCGAGTACGCCCTGCACCTGCGCGATCAATCGGGCATGGGCGATGTCAAAAAGATTTCGCTCGGCAACCCGGCATCGTTCTACTATTCGCCGCTGTGGTCGCCCGATAGCAAGAAGGTCGCCTTCACCGACAAGCGGCTCAACCTCTGGGTCGTGGACATCGACAAAGCCACGCCGGTCAAAGTGGACACGACGACTTACGACAACCCGTTCGCGGTGCTCGATCCGTCGTGGTCGCCTGACAGCAAATGGATCGCTTACACCAAGCAGTTGAAGAATCGCCTCTGCGCTGTATTCGTCTATTCGCTCGACAGCGGCAAGGCGCAGCAAGTGACCGATGGCTTGAGCGACGCGCGCTACGCGGTCTTCGATCAGAACGGCAAGTATCTCTACTTCACAGCCAGCACAGACATCGGGCCGACCACCGGGTGGCTCGATATGTCGAGCTTCCCGTATCAGGTGACGCGCAGCGTCTACGTCGCCGTATTGAAGAAGGATCAACCCTCGCCGCTCGCGCCCGAAAGCGACGAAGAGAAGATTCAGGAAGTCCAGAAAGATCCGCCCAAGCCCGGCGCGAAGAAAGAGCCTGATCCGGTGCGGATCGATTTCGACGGCATCGGCCAGCGCATTCTCGCGCTGCCAATCCCGGCGCGCAGCTACTCGGATATGAAGGCCGGCAAGGCGGGGATGATCTTCATCCTCGAAGACGTGCCGCAGACCGGCGCTGGCTCAGCGCCCGGCGGCGTGCTGCACCGCTTCGACATCGACAAGCGCAAGTTCGAGAAGGTGATGGATGGCATAGGCATGTTCGCGGTCGCGGCCAACGGCGAGAAGATGCTCGTCGGCCAGGGGCCGCCCGTGCCGCCGGGCGTGCCGATGATCGGCTATCGCTTCACCATCATCCCGACGGCGCAGCCGCCCAAGCCCGGCGAGGGCGCAGTCAACACCGCCGAGATGGAAGTCCACGTTGACCCGCGCGCCGAATGGAAGCAGATGTACCACGAGGCGTGGCGCATTCAACGTGACTTCTTCTACGATCCGAGCCTGCACGGCCTCGACTTGAAAGCGACCGAGAAGAAGTACGAGGTTTATCTCGACGGCATCGCGCATCGCGCCGACCTGAATTACTTATTCCAGGAGATGCTCGGCAATATGTCGGTTGGGCATCATAACTCCGGCGGCGGCGATGCGCCGCAAGTGACGCCGGTGTCGGGCGGACTGCTCGGTTGCAATTACAACATCGAGAATGGCCGTTATCGCTTCGCCAGGATTTACAACGGCGAGAACTGGAATCCGCAACTACGCGCGCCGCTCACGCAGCCCGGCGTTGATGTGAAAGAGGGCGATTACCTGCTCGCCGTCAATGGTCGCAACCTGACCGCCAACGACGAGGTCTATGCTTTCTTCGAGAGCACAGCCAACAAGCAGGTCGTTATCAAAGTCGGCCCCAATCCCGATGGCACAGGCGCGCGTGAAGTAACGGTCGTGCCGGTGGGCAACGAGAGCGCATTGCGCACCCTCGCCTGGATCGAAGGCAACCGCCGCAAAGTAGCCGAGCTTACAGGCGGGCGCGCGGCTTATGTCTACCTGCCGAACACGGCGGGCGCGGGTTACACCAATTTCAACCGCTACTACTTCTCGCAAATCGACAAGCAGGCGGCGGTGATTGACGAGCGCTTCAACGGCGGCGGCTCGGCTGCCGACTATATGATTGATTACCTGAAGCGCCCGCTGATGAACAAGTGGGCGACGCGCGAAGGCGAAGACTTCGTGACGCCGGTGGGCGCGATCTTCGGCCCGAAGACGATGATCGTCAACGAGTACGCCGGGTCGGGCGGCGATGCCCTGCCCTGGTACTTCCGCGAGGCGAAGATCGGCCCGCTCGTCGGCAAGCGCACGTGGGGCGGACTGGTCGGCATCTACGGCTATCCGACGCTGATGGATGGCGGACAAGTGACCGCGCCGCGCGTGGCGTTTTATAACTTGAACGGTCAATGGGAAGTCGAGAATCACGGCGTCGCGCCCGACGTTGATGTGGATCTCGACCCGAAGGCGTGGCGTGCCGGTCACGATTCGCAGCTTGAAAAAGCGGTCGAAGTCGTGATGACGGCGCTGCGCCAGAACCCGCAGCCGAAGTACCGCAAGCCGGCCTTCCCGAACTACTACACGGCGGGCGGCGCGGCGGCAACGACTGCCCCGACCGCGCGCACGAAAGGCGCGAAGCGCAGCCCGGCTACGAAAGCACAGTAACTGGTCTTAATCACAAGACAGGGCCGCATCAAGGCGCGGGCGCTCGAAGGATTTTGAGCGCCCGCGCCTTTCTTTTGCATTTGCTGCAACTATGCTAGAGTGGCAGCAAATGAGCCATTCTTAAAGAGGCATAGCCAATGAGCGAGGCGCTGAAGAAAATCTATAACGCCTGTGATCCTTACAAACCGGCGACTGATGAATACTACTGCGACTGCGCCACGGCAAGGGGCGAGAGCGCGCTGGTGCAAAGATTCCTACGCCATTTGAATCTCTCACAGGTGCCACTATGTTTCCTCTTCTCTGGACACATTGGCTGTGGCAAATCCTCCGAGTTGGGACAACTGTGGGAGGCGCTTGAAAACCCGGTGGAAGGATGCGCGCGTTACTTCGCCATTCTGCTGGACGCCAGCGATTATCTTGACGATTTCGATGCATCAACGACCGACATTCTGTTAGCCATTATGACAGAGCTGGCCGCCGAATTGCGCAACCGGCTGGGCATAGAATTGAAAGACAGCTATTTTGCCAAGCGTCTGAACGAGATTAAAGAGTTCTTCCTGAGCGATGTTGAAATCAACGAAGGTGAATTACCGCTTTTCGGAGCAAAGTTAAAAATCCAGCGCCTCAAGAAAGACCCGGAGGCGCGCAAAAAAGTGCGCGCCAGGCTGGAGCCAAGACTTTCGACTCTGCTCGAAGAGATGAACCTGGCCTTTGATGAAGCAAGACTGAAGATCAAGACCCATCAAGTCCCGGAAGGCGAGCGACCCTATAGCGACTTGGTCTTGATCATCGACAACCTGGAGAAGATTCGCAAGATCGAAGGCAAATCAGAAGGGCTGGACTCGCAGCGCGAGTTGTTCTTGGAGCGGTACACGCAACTGACGGGAATGAGCGCGCACGTCATCTACACCGTGCCGCTACGGCTTGTGCGTTCGGCCAATGGGCCGCCGCTGGAGCAGCGTTACGGACCGGCTCTGGTGCTGCCGATGATTAAGATTTTCGAGCGCGACCCGCACCAGCCCTTCGAGGCGGGATTGAGCGGCCTGCGAAGTTTACTACAAAAGCGTTTGGGCGGTATCCCTCTGCAAGACGCCTTTACCGATGCCGCGCTGGATTTCCTGCTCACCTACAGCGGCGGTCATGCACGCAACCTGCTGACTTTCGTCCAGAACGCCTGCGCCTACACCGATGGCATTCCCATTCCGCTGGCGGCGGTTCAGCGCGCGATTCAGCAAGCCGCGCGGACCTACAGCACAGCCATCCCGGATCATCATTGGGAGAAACTGGCTCGGCTCGACCTCTCGGCTGACAATCAAATACCGAATGGCGATAATGACTATCTGGTGATGCTCGAAAACCTCAGCGTGCTCGAATACTTGGACGGTGGCGATGACCCGTTTGCGGTCGCCGGGCCGTGGTATGCGGTGAACCCGATTGTCCGCCAGTTGCCGAAGTTCAAAGCGGCGGCGCGTACGTTGCAGCAGGTAGTGACTTAATGAGCAGTGACACCCTCGACACCATTGATACATTCGCCGCTGACTCGCCCGACGAAGAGAGCGAGTTGCGCGCGCTGGCGCACGCGCTGCGGCTGGCCGAAGGGTTCAAGCTGATCTTCGCGCGCTGCAACCAGCCGCAACACCAGAGGCGGGTGATTGCCGCGCTGCACCAGCAAGTGCCGCAGTTGAAAATTCAAGAGATTCGCTTTGATCAGCCGATCATGCATTTGCTTGATGCGCTGCGCGAGCGCCTTGAGCAGCCAGCGCCCGACGCGATTTTGGTTTCTGGTCTTGAATATTCATTGCCGACGGCTGCCGATGCGGCAAAGACAAAGTTCATCGCCAACCTGAACGCCGCGCGCAACTCATTCCCGCAAATGATTCCCTGCCCGCTTGTGTTATTCGTTCCCGAATACGTGCTGACCGCGATTGCCCAAGGTGCGCCGGACTTCTTTTCAATCCGTTCGGGCCTCTTCTTTTTTGCCGCCACGCCGGGCGAAACGATTGACACGCTCCACTCATTGACCTCAGACCACGTAGACTTAATTGCTGACCTGTCCTTGCAGGAAAAGCGGGTGCGAATCGCCGGTATACAAAATTTACTGGCAGACTATGAAGCACTACCGGCTGATAAGCGTGACCTCGCAGCAGAAATGCGTTTACACCGGCGACTTGGAATTATTTTAACCGAACTCGGCTTCTTAGATGAAGCACGATTCCATTTTCAAAGAGAATTGGATCGCGCAGAGAAGCTACACCACCGGAATGGGATTGGTGTCGCTTTGAGTGATCTAGGCCAAGTTTATATTCAGCAGAACCAAGCTACGCAAGCGGAAGAGGTAATAGGAAGAAGTTTGGCGATTTTTCGGACATCAAACTATCGCTTAGGGGAGGCAATTGGATTATCCAATCTTGGAACTGCCTACGAGTTGCAAGGCCGGTTGACCGAGGCAGAAACAATTTTCCAGCAGAGTTTAACTCTTGCAGAAGAGCTTCAAGATACGTTCTGGCAAGCACAAAACTGGCTTAACTTAGGAATGATTTGTCTGCGCCAACAGCGCTTCGCAGAAGCCGAGACAGCACTTAATCAAAGCCTGAATAGCTTTAAAGAATTAGGGCACAAAAGCCGCGAAGGGGATTGCCTCTGGGGTCTTGGAAATCTTTTCCTAACCAAAGGACGCGTGCCAGAAGCCATCTCAGCTTATGAGCAGGCTTTGAGCATCTTCGAGGAAACCGGAAGTTTACCAACGAGGGGCCGTATATTGATGAACCTAGCTCGCGTGCACCAAAGTCAGGCGAATATGGACGAGGCTCTCAAACTCGCTAAACGGGCGGCTGAAGTTTTCGCGGAGATTAAGGACACAAACCGTCTGGCTGCCGCGCAAAAGTCGATTTCAGAGATCGAGATGGCATCAACAGAAGGCTCCTAGCCGCCTGCCTTCTTTCGTCCAGAAGAGTACTTCCCGCCTCCGCTTTGATTCCCAACAAAGTAGTTGCCGTTCGCGTTCAAGGTGCGGTGCTATTGGATAGCGGCGCGAGTTCTTGAAGGCGGCGGTTTCTTTCGTCCTGCCGATTCGCAATCTTTCTGGCCAGCATCAGCGTGACGATTGAATTCACGGCGAGCAGCAGGCTCATCGTGACAACCAGCCAGCTTGCGTTGGCGTCGTCGTTTAAGACCTGGCGGCCTGCGTGCCAGCGGTAAGCGATCACCGCGTTAATCACCGTCAGCAGCCACAATCCCCACCAGATGACAACCATCAGCGACTTGGAAGAGTCTTCGACGACAAGGTTGAGCGCCTTCGCGCCTCTGGCATCAATCGTCTCAGGGTCGCTCGCGCGCCACGTTTCTTGAAGGATCAGAAATGGCAGGAAGAGATTGACGACCGGGATCAGGAAAGCGGCGACGGCCCAGGCGGGCGAGTAACGCGGTTCAGCGCCGAGCGGCCTTAGGTTTTTATAGGCCCGGTGCAGCCAGAACAGAAAAACAATCGTCGCCGCCGCGAAGGCCACAAGCTGCACAAGGCGCACCAGACTCTCGCGCGCTTCGCTGGCTTGCTGCTGGGCGCGCACTGCCGGCGTCAGTTGCTCGATGATGCCGTAAGCCATGAACTGGTAGAGAAGATCAATGTGCAGAAAAGCCGAAACCACGGCCACCGCTTGCACGATGACGTTGATAGCAAGAACGATCATCAACAGGTTCACGCGCGGGCGGGTTGATACATACGGCTCAACAACACTGTGATTGCTCATCGCTAAGCTTTCTCCGAAACTCGCGCGGCCTCACTGCGCGGCGAGCGTTTCAACATCACGGCGGCATCATCTTAGCATCAAGGCAACGGCGGGCTGAAACCGCGAGAAAAGCAAAAGCCGAGAGAATCGCTCTCCCGGCTTTGCAGATTTCGGCCAACGCGGCGCGCTTACCAGTCGCCCTGACGGACGCGCTTCTTGATCTTGCGCTTGACCAGATCGCGCTTGAGCGGACTCAGATAGTTGATGAATAATTCGCCGTCCAGATGATCGGTCTCGTGCGACACGCAGCGCGCTTCAAGGTCCATCAGGTCGAGCGTGAACGGGCTGCCGTCGATGTCTTGTGCGTGGACGACGATGCGCTTGGCGCGCGTAACGGCAAAAGCAATGCCCGGAAAACTGAGGCAGCCTTCGTCGCCGGTCTGCTCGCCTTCTTCAATCTCGATCACCGGGTTGATGAGTGCGATCTTGCGCGTATTGTCTCTGCCGCTGGTGCAGTCCATCACAAACAGGCGCTTGAGGATGCCGACTTGCGGCGCGGCCAGGCCGACGCCCGGCGCGACGTACATCGTCTCGAACATATCGTCAACGAACTTCTTTAGATTCGCGTCGAACTCGGTGACTTCCACAGCGCGTTGCTGCAAGACCGGGTCGCCGTATTTCACAATCTCCAGCTTCATTAGTCGATCCCCATCTCCTTGTATCGTTCGTCGGCCAGTCGCCGCTCGGAGAGCTTTTCACTAAGCAAGTGGCTCAACACCGCCGTGCGCGCGCGGTAGCCAGTGACTTCGCGCCACGCGACGACGGCCAACCCGATAAGAATTATAGCAGCGCCAACAAGCGTATGCGTAGCGTGGCCGACGGCAAAGCCGACGAAGAACATCACCACCAGCAAGACGTAATAAAAGATGCCGTGCGTGCGCGTCGCGTTGATCGAGCGGCGCAGCTCGGCGACCTCGCGGTCGAGTTCGTCGCGTCGCCGCGCTACCTGCTCTCGTTCGTGGCTGGGAGAAAACATAGGTCAGGAGTCAGAAGAAAGTATTCAGTATTCAGAAGTCAGGAGTCAGAAGAAGGGAGTCAGAAGTCAGAAGTCAGAATGAACAGGGAGGTCGGCTGCCGCCTCCGCTTCTATTCTGACTTTTGATTCCCTCTTCCTTTTCCATTCTGACTTCTGACTTCTTCTCTCATCCCTTCAATATCGTTTCATCTGTTCGGCGTAGCCGTCGAAGTTGCGCCGCATTTCGCCGAGGCTGTCGCCGCCGAATTTTTCGCGCGCCGCGTCCGCAAGCACGATGGCTATCATCGCTTCGCCGATGACGCCGGCTGCCGGGACGGCGACGATGTCCGAACGCTCGAAGGCCGCCGCCGACTCGTCTTTCGTCAACACGTCGATGCTACTGAGCGGGCGGCGCAGCGTCGAGATTGGCTTCAAGTGACCGCGCACGCGAATCTCTTCGCCGTTGGTGATGCCGCCTTCGATGCCGCCGGCGCGATTCGTTGGGCGCGTGAAGCGGCGCTCGCCGGCATTATAGCCGATTTCATCATGCACCTGCGACCCGCGCAACCGGCTGACTTCACAGCCGACCCCGATCTCGACCGCCTTGACCGCGTGGATGCACATGATGGCTTGCGCCAGTCGGCCATCGAGCTTGGTTGACCATTGCACGTGCGAGCCGAGGCCGGTGGTGACGCCGCGCGCGACGACTTCAAAGATGCCGCCGAGCGTGTCCTTTGCTTCTTTCGTCGCGTCGATCAGCGCAATCATTTTCGCTTCAGCTTGCTTGTCGGCGCAGCGCAGGACGGCGTCATCGCGTATGGCGACGACCTCTTCCCACGTCGCCTCGATGGGCGGGTCGGGAACGCCGCCGATCATCGCCGTGTGACTGGCAATTTCGACGCCGAATTCCTTGAGCAGCAATTTAGCGAACGCGCCGACGGCGACGCGCGCGGCGGTTTCGCGGGCGCTGGCGCGTTCGAGGATGTCGCGCAGGTCGTGCGTGTCATACTTCAAGCCGCCGGCCAGGTCTGTGTGGCCTGGGCGCGGGCGCGTGACGCGGCGCGCGCGCTTCTCTTCGCTGAAGTCGCGCGACTCGACGTTCATCACGTCCACCCAGTGCTCGAAGTCGCGGTTGCGTATAAGCAATGACACAGGCGTCCCCAGCGTATAGCCGTGGCGCACGCCGGAAAGAATCTCCGCCTCGTCGCTTTCAATCTTCATGCGCCCGCCGCGCCCGTACCCTTGTTGTCGCCGCCAGAGTTCGTGATTGATAAAGCCGAGGTCCACGCTAAGGCCGGCGGGCAAGCCTTCGATGATGGCCACCAGCCCCTTGCCGTGCGATTCGCCTGCGGTGATGAAGTTGAAATGCATCGCTATCCGTTCTCTTCTTTATAACGGTCACAGCGATTTTAGCCCGCGACCGGCCACATCTCAAGACAGGCGACGTTGTAATTGAAGCGTTCACCGTGAAGTGTGATTTGCGTACGCGGTCGTTTCATATGCGCGCCGCAGACCGCGTCAAGGCACGTTTAAATCAAACGCAAAACGGCACGCGCATTGCGACTTCAAGAGATTCGCCAAGCTTCTGTGTGGGCAGGCTCACATAGCAGCCGTTTTATGAAAACCTAAATTCTCAACGGTACAAGGGGGATGTTATGAGAACCATCACACGCACTGCCGCTATCCTCGCCCTGATGTTACTGGCCGGCTTCGCCAACCAGGCGCTGGCGCAACGGCCATATCGTCTCAGTGAAGGCGACTTGAGGGGGTTGATGAGCCGCCTTGAGCGCGACAGCGATCAGTTCCGCAAGAGCCTCGACAGCTCGCTCGACCGCAGCCGCCTTGACGGCTCGCGCGCCGAAGATCGCATTAACGATTTCGTCAAAGATTTCGAGCAGGCCACCGACCGCTTGAAAGATCGCTTCGATGATGACCGCTCGGCCAGCGCGACGGTGCAGGAAGTCCTCGACCGTGGCGCGGCCATTGACCGCTTCATCGTCAGCCACCGCGTGAGCGGGCGCGCTTACGACGACTGGATGCGCGTTCGCACAGACCTCGATGAACTGGCGTCGGCTTACAGCGTCGCCTGGACGTGGCCCGTCATTGAAGTGACGGTCGCGCCCGGCGCTGTCGTCGCCACCGACACCCCTGTGGTCGTCGAACGCCACGCGCGCCGCGTCAATGACAACGAAGTGAAGACCATCATCAGCCGCATAGACGCGCAGGCCGAACGCTTTCGCAAGTCGCTGGATCACGCGCTCGACCACTCGCGCTTCAACCACACCGGCGCTGAAGACGACATCAACGCTTTCGTCAAGAACTTTGAACGCTCGACAGACCGTCTCAAAGATCATTTTGGTAGACACAACGCCGCCGCGAGCGATGCCGAAGAAGTGATGCGCCGCGCCGCACGCATTGACGCTTTTATGCGAGCGCACGACCTCGATTCGCGCTCGCAGTCGGACTGGCAAGCGCTGCGTCACAACCTTGACGAGTTGGCGCTGGCCTACAACGTCTCGTGGCGCTGGGATTAATCATTCAACGTTGAACGAACAAGGAGGGAGAGTATGAAGATTCAGTTTGTGAAGAACATTACGCTGGCGCTTTGCCTGACGCTGGTCGGCAGCGTCGCCGCGCTGGCAGACGATAAAGACGAGAAGGCCAAGGCCGCCGAAGAGTCGGCCAAGGCCGCCGAGTCATTCCGCGAGGTCATGGATGCGCCCGACAAGGCCATCCCGCGCGAAGTGCTCGACGCGGCGCAATGCGTCGCCGTCTTCCCGAACAGCAAGAAGGGCGCGTTCATCGTCGGCGTGCAGAAGGGCAAAGGCGTTGTTAGCTGTCGCACAGGCTCAGGCTGGAGCGCGCCGGCTTTCCTCGATATGGAAGGCGGCAGCTTCGGCCCACAGATCGGCGGCCAGGCGACCGACTACGTGCTGTTGTTTATGAATGACAAAGGCGCTCAGCGTTTGATGTCGAGCAAGTTCGAGATCGGCGGCGAAGCGTCGGCGGCGGCAGGCCCTGTGGGCCGCACGGCCTCGGCTTCAACGGACTGGAAGCTGAATGCTGAAATCCTGTCGTACTCGCGCAGCAAAGGCGCGTTCATCGGCGCGGCGCTCAAGGGCGTGAAGATTTCGACCGACGATTCCAAGATGCGCGCCGTCTACGGCACGGACGTTTCGCCGCAGGGCGTGTTGCGCGATAACAAGTTCACCGCGTCCGACGACGTGCGAGGGCTGCCCAATGCGCTCGGCCAGTACTCTGCCGCGCAGGCTACGACCGAAAGAAAACAGTAAACCGGCAAGTTATCGGGTGATAGGAATTGAAGCGATGCCCGAAGGGAGTTCCGCTTCCATACGGAACTCCCTTCTACTCACTAAGCGACTTCGAGGCGGCGGCTGCGCAGATTCTTGATGCGGTCGCGTAACTCGGCGGCGCGCTCGAACTCGTACTTCGCGGCGGCGGCGCGCATCTCGTGTTCGAGCCGCGTGAGTGTCTCTTCCAATTTCTGCGGCGTGTAGTCCTCGATCTCTTCGAGATTGGTCGGCACTTTGAAGTAATCGGCCTCGACAATCGAAACCAGCGTCGAGTCAATCGCCTTGACGATGGTCTGCGGCGTGATGCCGTGCTCGCGGTTGTATTCGGATTGCTTCTCGCGGCGGCGCTGCGTCTCGCCAATAGCGCGGCGCATCGAATCCGTCATACGGTCGGCGTAGAGTATCGCCTTGCCGCGCACGTTGCGCGCCGCGCGCCCGATGGTCTGAATCAACGACTGCTCGCTGCGCAAAAAACCTTCTTTGTCGGCATCGAGGATGGCGACCAGCGATACTTCCGGCAAGTCCAATCCTTCACGCAGCAGGTTGATGCCGACCAGCACGTCGAACTCGCCCGCACGCAGGTCGCGCAGTATCCTGATGCGCTCAAGCGTGACGATGTCCGAATGCAGGTAGCGCACGCGCACGCCGACTTCGGTGTAATACTCGGTCAGGTCTTCGGACATCTTCTTGGTGAGCGTCGTCACCAGCACTCGCTCGCCATGCTCTACACGCTCGCGTATCTCATTCAACAAATCATCGATCTGGCCGCGCACCGGGCGCACGTCAACTTCAGGATCAATCAAGCCGGTCGGACGAATCACCTGCTCGATGACTTCGCCGCCCGCCTTGGTCAACTCATATGGCCCGGGCGTTGCCGACACGAAGATCAACTGGCCGACACGTCGCTCCCACTCTTCAAAGTTGAGCGGGCGATTATCCATCGCCGATGGCAAGCGGAAGCCATAATCAACCAGCGTGCGTTTGCGCGACTGGTCGCCGGCGTACATCCCGCGCACCTGCGGAATCGTCTGATGGCTCTCATCAACCATCACTACCGAATCGCGCGGCAAGTAATCAAGCAAGGTCGGCGGCGGCTCGCCCGGCAAACGGCCCGTCAGGTGGCGCGAATAATTTTCGATGCCGTGACAGTAGCCCAGCTCTTTGAGCATCTCGATGTCGTAGAGCGTGCGTTGATGAAGGCGCTGCGCTTCGAGCAGCTTGCCCGACGCGATGAGCTTCGGCTCCCACTCGTCGAGTTCTGCCTTGATGGTCTTGATGGCGCGCTTGAGCGTGTCCTTCGGCATCACGTAATGCGACTTGGGATAGATGGGCAGTCGCTCGTGCGTCTCAAGCACTTCGCCCAACAGTGGATCAATCGTTGAAATGGCTTCGATCTCGTCGCCCCAGAACTCTATGCGAATCGCGCGGTCCTGATAGACGGGATAGATTTCGACCACGTCGCCACGCGCGCGAAACGTGCCGCGCGTGAACTCGATGTCGTTGCGCTGGTATTGAATCTCTACGAGTTTCTTGAGCAGCGCCGTGCGCGACAACTGCTGCCCTTTTTCGATGAAGACCACCAGGCCGTAATACGCATCGGGATCGCCCAAACCATAAATGCAAGAGACTGAAGCGACGATGATGCAATCGCGCCGCTCGAACAACGTGCGCGTCGCCGACAGCCGCAACCGATCAATCTCTTCATTGATCGTCGCCTCTTTCTCGATGAACGTGTCGGTCGAAGGAATGTAGGCTTCAGGCTGATAGTAGTCGTAATAACTGACAAAGTATTCAATCGCGTTGTGCGGAAAGAACGATTTGAACTCCTGGTAGAGCTGCGCGGCGAGCGTCTTGTTGTGCGCCATCACGAGCGCCGGGCGCTTGACCTGCTCGATGACCGTCGCCATCGTGAAGGTCTTTCCCGAACCCGTGACGCCCAACAACACTTGATGGTCGTGGCCTTCATTGATGCCGCGCACGAGCTGTTCGATGGCCTGCGGCTGATCGCCCTGCGGCACGTAATCCGATACGAGTTTAAAATCCATTGCCCCTCTGCTGTGCGCGCGGGCTTGCCGCCCACGCGCGATCAATCCATTGTTTGAACCCTATTGATAGATGCGAAGCGGTCGTGAGACACGAATAAGAATTATACTCGCCTGCTTCTTGCGTGGGCAAACAGCGGCTTGTAACGGCGGGCCGTTTTGTAATCTAGATGGCGAAAAAAAAGTTGCGTTGCCATCATAAAAATCCGCAGTTGATTGACTGTGTTCGACCGCTTGACTTTGCATAGGCACATGCCGATAATGCCGATTGCCATCACAACGCCCTGATCATCGCGTGTGGATTTCCGCAGAAGTTGACAGCACAAAACCGTACAGGCGAGGAACGATTATTAACCCGATCCGTCAGACCAGCATTCCCGGTGCAACGCTGTTTCGGCGCGGCAAAGTGCGTGACGTTTACGCCGTCGAAGAGCAGTTGTTAATTGTTGCGACCGACCGCATTTCTGCCTTCGACGTGGTGCTGCCGAATGCCATCCCGATGAAAGGCGTCGTGCTGACTCAGCTCTCGCTCTTCTGGTTCGACTTTCTCAAGCCGGTCATCCAAAATCATCTCATTACCACGCGCGTTGAAGATTATCCCGCGCCGCTCAGTCAACACCGCGATCAACTCGAAGGCCGTTCGATGCTGGTGGCGCGCGCCGACGTGTTTCCGATTGAATGCGTAGCGCGCGGCTACCTTTCGGGGTCGGGCTGGAAAGATTATCAGCAGACCGGCGCGGTCTGCGGCATCAAGCTGCCCGCCGGCCTGCGCGAGTCAGACCGTTTGCCTGAGCCGATCTTCACGCCGGCGACGAAAGCCGAATCGGGTCACGACCTCAACATCAGCGAGCGCGAAGCGGCTGACCTGATCGGCGAAGAGGCGACGGCTCGATTGAAAACGCTAACGCTCGACATCTACGCGCGCGCTTCAGAGTACGCGGCCTCGCGCGGCATTATCATCGCCGACACCAAGTTTGAATTCGGCGTCAAAGACAGCGAGATCATTCTGGTGGATGAAGCGCTGACGCCGGACTCGTCACGCTTCTGGCCGGCTGACCGCTATGAGCCGGGGCACAGTCAGCCTTCATTCGATAAGCAGTTCGTGCGCGATTACCTTGAGACGCTCGACTGGAACAAGCAGCCGCCGGGGCCTGTGCTGCCCGACGAGGTTGTCGCCCGCACGCGCAACAAGTATCTCGAAGCTTATCGCCTGCTGACCGGACAAACCGATTTTAGATTTTGATGGCGCGAGATGCGCATCTCGCGCGGCGCGATTTTGGATTTTAGATTACCAGACGCGTGCGAGGTCTTTTCCTCTAATCCAAAATCCAAAATCGCCGGCGCGAAGCGCTAAGCCATGAAAATCTAAAATCGAATGACTCTTCTCGATTATTTCGTCGCCATCATGGTGATCGTTTCCGTCGTCGTGGGGGCGAGTCGCGGGATTATCAAAGGTATCTTGTCGATCACGTCGGCGATGGTGGGGCTGGTCCTGGCCACGCAACTTTACGCGCTGGCCGCGCACCTGTTCGTTCCCTTCACCACATCGACGCGAGCGGCCAACCTGCTCGGCTTTGTCACGATCTTTCTATTGGCGCTGGTCGGCGGCAGTTTGCTGGCGCGCTGGCTGCGCGGCGGCATCAAGCGAGCGCGGCTGGGTTGGCTCGATCATCTGCTCGGCGCGGTCTTCGGGCTGCTGCGCGGCTGGCTGGTCTGTTCTGTAATCTATCTCGCATTGACGGCTTTTCCCGTCAAGCTCGAAGCCGTCGAGCGGGCGGAATTTGCGCCGGCTTTGCTGGAAGGCACGCGCGTCATCAGTTATCTGACCTCGCGCGATGTGCGCCAGCGGTTCTTTGATGGCTATGCCACGATTCAAGGCTTATGGGGACAGAAGGGCTAAGCCGACTCGATCAAGAATAATAAACAAGAAGCGCGCCGAGCGCCCCAAGGAGAAATAAAAAATGAAAAGCCGGTTGGAGGCCCTGGTTGCAGAGATGGTCGAGCGCGGCATCCTGTTTGAAGATGCCGTCGAAGAATTCGAGAAGCACTTCATCCTTTCCGTACTCAAACGCACTAACGGCAATCTGTCGAAAGCCGCCGAAGAGTTGCGCATTCACCGCAACACGCTTTCCAAGAAAGTCGAAAAGTTCTATCAGAACGGCCATATGCTCGGCGCGCGTCATCGCCGCCCGCGCGCTAAGACAATCGCTGCCGCCGCAAACCGCAACAAGAAGTAGTCACACACCTAAGGTTCCAGCATTCAGTGATCGCTTGTGGCTTTCGCCGCCGCGTTATTCTGTCGCTTCAGAATCTCCTGCACGTCGGCTTCAATCTTTGCCGCCTTCTGCGCGCTCGCGCCGATGTACTTGCTGTAGACCTTCAGGTCGCCCGTCACCACGTAGGTCATCGGGAAGCCGATGATGTTGAGGTCGTACGTCTGGTCGTCGTCACCCATCAGCACAGTGTATTTCATATTATGTTTAGCGACGAAGGGTTTCACTTCGGCAGCCTCGCCCGATGCCAGCGTAACGCCGACCACCTTTAAGCCTTGCCCGGCGTACTTGGCTTGCAACTGGTTCCACACCGGAATCTCGGTCAGGCACGGGCCGCACCATGTTGCCCAGAAGTCGAAGATGTAGACGCTGCCTTTCAACGAGCCGGCCTTGACGGTCTTGCCATTGAAATCGCGCAAGCGAACTTCCGGCAGCGGCTTCAAGGCTTCTTTGTTGTTGGCGCTCTGTGCCGAGGCCGTCCCTAGCGAGGGCGCGACCAGAGCGATGAGCATAACCACGATGACCAGAAACTTCATACACAACCTCCGAGGCGGTATTGGTGACGCGCTCGTCACTCCTGTGAATTTTAGCGGAGGCGGAAGGCGGGGGAAAGGGGACGCAG
This sequence comes from Blastocatellia bacterium, assembly GCA_045807725.1. Lineage (GTDB taxonomy): Bacteria > Acidobacteriota > Blastocatellia > UBA7656 > UBA7656 > DATENM01. Next base: position 29,592 of record JBJMGV010000114.1, read on the forward strand.
GAGGACGACACGGAGACGCGGAGACGCGGAGACGCGAAGACGCGGGGAGAGAAAAGAAAAGACAAGGCGAAGCGGCGACACGGGCAGAGAGTGGCGATTCGTCTGCGGTCTCTTTCCCTCGCCCCTTCTCCGCGTCTCCGCGTCGTTCTTCCGCGTCGCTCCTTCGCCTCATCTTGAGAATCTGCGGTTGATGGTGTAAACTTGCGTTTGATACCAACTGGAGGAAATCCGTGAGCACTGAATTAAGTCAGCTCATTGAGCTCCAGGAACTCGACCTCGAACTGCAACGTCTTATCGACAGGCTGGCGAAGTTACCGTCAGAACGGGATCAAATCGAGAGCGACTTCCGGCAATACGCGGCAGAGTTCCTGGAACTGAAAGATCGGCACGATAAAACCCTGAACGACCGCACGCAACTGGAAACTGAACTGGCCTCCGCCCAACAGCACCACGATAAATTCGAGCAGGACAAGATGCGGGTTACTAACCCGAAGCAGTACGAGGCCGTGGTGCGCGAGATTGACGCAAACAAGAAACAGATCAACTCGTTTGAGAGTGAAATTCTCAAGCGTATGGAAGAGGCCGACAAGCTCGACGCCGAGATCAAAGAGCGCGCCCCCGATGTCGAGCGCCAGCGCCAGGAAGCCGATCAGGCGCTGGCCGCCGCCGAGGCCGAGCGCGAGGCCGCCGAGCAGCAGATCGCCGCGCTCAACGAGCGACGCAAGCAGTTGGCCGCGCAGGTGTCGAAGCCGCTGTTTGCCGCCTACGACCGGCTGGCGCGCAGCCGGCGCGGCCATGCGCTGGCGCTCATCAGCAATGAAGGCATCTGCTCGGTCTGCCGTGTGCGCGTGCGCCCGAAAGTCTTCAGCGACGTGCGGCGCGGCGACCAGATGATCACCTGCGAAAACTGCGGTCGTATCCTTTATTACAAAAACGAAACCACCGCCGAAGCGGCGGGATAATCAGTGGCCAGTGGCCAGTGGCCAGTGGTCAGTTGAATCAACCCAGCAATCACCAGTCGTTCGATAGTCTTTTACTGGCCACTGGCCACTGACAACTGCCTACTGATTTATGGAACGGTTAAGCATCGAAGGGATTCAGGAATTCTGGTATCACGCCGCCGACGGCGAAGACCGCAGTCGGCTGGCTTACCGCCCGGCAATGCTGCTGGAATGCTCGATCAATTTCCGCAGCCTGCGCGCCGGCCTCAACCATTCCGAGGAGCGCACCTACAGCGCGTGGCTGCCGGAAGCCGACCTCGCCATCGATTGGGGCAAGCCCGTCGTAGACTTCACGACGCTATCGCAACTCGCCACTCGCCCCGACCCGCATATCGTTTTTCGTAATGGCAACTACCAAACGACACGCAGCGAATTCGACCAGTACGAAACCGACCTGATTAATACGCTGGCCCGCAGCGAACGTCTGCGCCTCTACTTCAACCCGGTCTTCGGACTGTTCTCTTCTCCTGAGGACAGGCTCGAAGATTTCCTGCCGCGCATCGCCGAGGCGGCGCTGTCGCGCGTCGAGCCGGAGCTGAAACAGCTACGCAACCGCTTCGAGCTGCAACTCGAACAGGTGCGCGAGGCGCAAGGGCTGAAGGGCACGCGGCGAGAAGAAATCAGCTTCGAGAGCTTCATCGCGCATAAGCTGCACCTGTTTGAGAGCGAGCACCGGCTCGCTGATATGTTCTCGACGCTGGCCGGCGCAGTCTTCGGCACGGCGGAGCCGAAGCCCCTGCTCGAAGAAGTCCAGTGGCAGGACGCTGAGTTGCGCGAAGACCTCGACCGCATCGAACAGGAAGCCAGCGAAGCCTTGCGCGCGTTGTACAGCGAATACCTGGCGCTGGCCAACGAGTACGATATTTTCGAGATCGGCCTGCAACCCGACAACATACAGGTCGCTCGCCGCCTGCTGCTCTGGGTCCCGACCGTCAATCATTCGTAGCCCGCTCGCGGTTGTCAGTTGTCAGTCGTCATTGCCTCTGTCAAAATTGCTTCGACCTGATGGCGCGCGCCGCGAGGCGCTGCCGCAGTGAGCCATTGAGCACTGACGACGGATTATTGATTATGCCGCACGAACCTCCCGCGCGAATCGGAATCGTCACCAAGCCGCACGAGCCGCGCGCCGCCGAAGTTGCCGCGCGCATTGCCCGCTGGGCCGCCGAACACGAAATCAATCTCTTCGTCAACGACCGCGTCAAAGAGAGCGACCTGCCGCCCGGAACCTTCTCGGCCTCGGCCCGCGAGATCGCCGATCACTCCGACGTGCTGGTCGCGCTGGGCGGCGATGGGACGATGATCGCCACCGCGAGGCTCGTCAGCGGTCGCGGCACGCCTGTGCTCGGCGTCAACCTCGGCACGCTCGGATACCTGACCGAATTTTCGATTGATGATGTCATCCCGGCGCTCGAATTCGTCGTGCTCGGCGATTACGAGATTGATCGGCGATTGATGCTCGAATGGCGCGTGCTGCGTGACGGCGATCAGGTCGGCGCGGGCACAGCGCTCAATGACGTAGTGGTCAACAAGTCGGCGCTGGCTCGGATCATTGACATCGACTTCACAGTCGGTGGCCAGTATGTCACGTCGTTTCGCGCTGACGGCTTGATCCTGTCAACGCCGTCCGGCTCGACGGCTTACAACCTGTCGGCGGGCGGGCCGATCATCGTGCCCGGCGTCGAAGCCATCGCCATCGCGCCGATCTGTCCGCACACGCTGACGAACCGCCCGCTGGTGCTGCCGCATTATTCAGAGATTCGCCTGCGCATCAACACGCGTGAGCAAGAAGTTATGCTGACCTCGGACGGGCAGACCGGCATGCCGCTGGTAGCCGACGACCGTGTGGAGCTGCGCAAGAGCGCCCGCACCTTCAACACGATTGCCCCCAAGGGCCGCGACTACTTCGAGATTCTGCGCTCGAAACTGAAGTGGAGTGGACGGTGAAGATCAGAGGCTAGAGGCTAGCGGCTAGAGGCTAGAGCATACAACCAGCGAATAATTCGCGTGACCTTGTATTAGCTAGTCTCCAGCCTCCAGCCTCTAGCCTCTACCAAGAGGGCATCATGCTATTTCCGATTGGAGATGACAACCAGGGCCGCCTGACGACGCCGTTCGTCGTCTACGCCATCATCGCCATCAACCTGCTGGTCTTTCTGCTGCTGCAACAGGCCGGCGCCACCGAACAGGGCGAGCGCTTCACCTATGGCTATTCGGTCGTGCCGTATGAGATCACCAGCGGCGAAGATTTGACCGAGCCGGTGATCGTCAGGGATAACGGCTCGACCGCGAGCGGGCCGCGCACTCGCCTGGAGCAGAGGCCGCAGGCCATTCCCGAAGCGCCCGGCCCTTCGCCGATTTACTTGACGCTGCTGACTTCGATGTTTATGCACGGCGGCTGGCTGCATATTCTCGGCAATATGCTTTACCTGTGGATATTCGGCGACAATATCGAAGACAACTTCGGACACGGCAAGTTCGTCCTCTTCTATCTCATCTGCGGGCTGGCCGCGTCATTCGCGCAGATTGTGATGGACCCAGGTTCGCCCATCCCCTCGCTCGGCGCGTCGGGCGCGATAGCAGGCGTGCTCGGCGCTTATCTGGTGATGTTCCCACACAACCGCGTGCGCAACATCGTCATGCTGGGGTTCTTCATCACGACGATTGAATTGCCGGCGATCATTGTGCTGGGCTTCTGGATTGTGCTGCAAATCATCAGTCAGTACACGGCGAGTTTTTCGCACACGGCGCAATCGGGCGGCGTCGCTTACATGGCGCACATCGGCGGCTTCGCCACAGGGCTGCTGCTGTCGTTCATCTTTCGCAAACGGCAGACGCGCCGCAATCAGCCATCGTATTATGACCCGTACTGAAAATGATGAATGATGAATGATGAGCGATGAACGGCGGGAACGCGGGCGTGGTGTTCAGCATCGTTCTTTTAATTCATCATTCATCATTCATCATTCATCATTTCCTATGATTGTCCTCGATCAACTGACGAAGGTTTACGGCGCGACGACTGCCGTAGATCGCATCAATCTGGTCATCCCTTCAGGCCAATTAGTCGGCTATCTCGGCCCCAACGGCGCGGGCAAATCGACTACCGTCAAGATGCTCACGGGAATGGTCGCGCCGACGGCTGGACGGGCTGAGATTTATGGCCTCGACGTGCAGCGCCAGAGCGTCGAGGTCAAACGCTTGATCGGTTACGTGCCGGAATCGGGCGCGGTCTACGAGACGCTGACGGGGCGCGAATACCTTGAGATGGTAGGCCGCCTGTATGGCCTCGACGACGCGCTCATCCGTGACCGCATCGGGAAGTTCGCCGACTTCTTTGAGTTGCTCCGCGATACGGTCGAGCACAAGCCGCTGGCGACCTACTCGAAAGGCATGCGGCAGAAGATCGTCATTTCGGCGGCGCTGATTCATAATCCGCGCGTCATCTTTTTCGACGAGCCGCTCAACGGACTGGACGCCAGCACGCAGTTGATGTTCAAGACGTTGATTAAGAATTTGGCTGCCGAAGGCAAAACGATTCTCTATTGTTCGCACATCCTCGACGTGGTCGAACGCACCTGCGACCGCATCGTCATCATCGATCACGGTCGCGTCGTTGCCGACGGCACGCTCGCCCAGTTGCAGGCCGCGAGCGGCGAAGGCTCGCTCGAACGCATCTTCAACAAGCTGACGGCGCAGTCCGACCTCGAAGAGCGGGCCGAAGAGTTTTCGAAGACGTTCAGTTTTTAGATGAGCCTGCCACCTTTCATCACCACTACCTTGGCGCGATACGACATAGACGCGCGGCAACTGGCGACGCTGGTCGGGGTTTATCTCAAGCAAGACCTGCGCGGCGGCAAAGCGTTCATGCAGTTCAGCGCGCGCGAATATGTGCGCGGCAATATGGCGCTGCTGATGCTGCTCGGCATGTACGTCTTCACGGGTTTTCTGATCGGGATGCTGGCGTTCTCTAATATCGACGCGCTTCATTTTTCCATCGTCATTCACACGTTCACCTTGCTCATCGTCGCGCTGGCCATGCTCGCCGAATCCGGCAACGTCATCTTCAACGAGAGCGAAGCCGACATCCTCGGACACCTGCCGCTCAGTTCGCGCACCTATTTCGCCGCCAAGGTGCTGAACCTTTTTCTCTTCACGTCACTGCTGGCCACCGCCGCCAACTTCTTCCCGGCCATCTTCGGAGTGTGGGCCGTGGGCGCGAATATTCTCTTCCTGCCGGCGCACGCGCTCGCGGCGTTGCTTGACGGATTGCTGGCGACAGCGTTGATTGTGACGAGCTACGGCCTGTTGATGCGACTGGTGGGGCGCGAGCGTTTTGACAGTATTATCGCTTACAGTCAGATCGTGCTGGTGCTGGTCTTTATGTTCGGCTTTCAAATTCTGCCGCGCGTAATGGATGTCAACATCTTGCAGATGGCGCGCGGCTTCCGCTGGTATTATCTGCTGTATCCGCCGGCCTGGTTCGCCGGCGTGACGTTGGTGTTGATGGGCAAGCTGCGCCTCTACGCGCTGGCGCTGACCGGCATCGGCGTGACGGCGCTGATCGCTTTAGGCCAGGTGGCGGTGCGCAAAGTCGGCAGCGATTATTCGTCATTCGTCGCGCGGCTGACGCACGGCGAAGCGACGGCGAAGCGACGCGACGACAGCGTGAGCGTCAGCGGCGCGATAAGGCGCGGGCTGGTCGGTCGGCTGAAGTCGGCGTGGCTGACGCGGCCCGCCGAGCGCGCCGTCTTCGATCTGGTATCGATCTATCTGCGGCGCAATCGTGAAGTCAAAGTGCGGCTCTATCCATCGCTGGCCTACTTCATCTTCGTGCCGGTGCTGGCCTTCTTCAGCGAAGGTCTGCCCGACCCGTTCGCGCGCCATATGGATGCGTATTCGCTGATGGGCGCGCTGATGATCTGTTACGTCGCGCTCACGGCCATCGAAGTGCTGCGTTTTTCCGAGCACCACGCGGCGGCCTACATCTTCCGCGTCGCGCCGGTCGAGCGGCTCGGCGATGTTTACAGCGGCTTTCGCAAAGCGGTGATGCTATGGGTAGCGTTGCCGGGGTTCGTCATCCTGTTTGCGCTTTACGCGGCGCTGTGGCGCAATCCGCTGCACGCGGCGCTGCTGCTGATCCCGTGGGCCATCATCACGCCGGCGGTGATGATGATCGGCTTCCTGTTCCGCGAAACGTTGCCGCTGGCGCGCAAATACCAGAAGGGCCAGCAGACCTCGCGCAACCTCTTTCTGTTTCTCGTCTGCTTCCTCCTGCTCTCGGTGTTCGGCGTGTTACAGGCGCTGGCCATCCGAGGCCGCTTGCCGGCGATTAATCTTACATTTCCTTACTGGCTGTTCATCATCCTGAGCGTCTTCATCTCGCTCTTCTTCTTCATCGTCCTGCGGGCCTTGAGCCGCGCCGCCGCTGCGGTTGCGCCCGCTGACGCTGCCGGTTAATGACAGATGCTTGAGATGACACGCGCCGCTTGCGCTTCCAACGAGAGATGCTAGAATGTCCCCGTTGGTCGACTCTTGTTTTTCAGGCTAAGGCTCAATCCATTCATCCCGGTCTTAAGTAAATATTTGTTTGTTCATTGCTGCTGAATTAGAGGTTCGCAGCAAATTAAAAGACTCGTAGCGTGAGCCGTCGAAAGCATCGCTACGAGCCTTAGCGTAACCGTCGCACGGGTAGGTGCAACAGCCTTTGCTATCCTTAAGACGCATCGGGTTGGCAAACGGTCACAATTTTTTTCAGCCCACGCCGACTCCCTGCCCGTTCGACTCTTTTTCTAACTGCGAGGCACACTCGCGCGAAGAGGAGCAATGGGCATGCGCACGTCTATCGCCGAAACCGGCGCGCAGACGCAGGGGTCTACGCGCGCCGG
>JBJMGV010000115.1:0-65413 GCA_045807725.1 Blastocatellia bacterium
AAAGAGCGGCGCATCGTGCCGCAGGGCATCGTTCACATTCAAGCGAGCTTTAATAACACGCTGATAGCGATCACCGATCAGGCAGGCAATTTAATCAGCCAGTCGTCGGCGGGCGCGCTCGGCTTCCACGGCTCGCGCAAGGGAACGCCGTTCGCCGCGCAGCAGGCCGCCAGCCGCGCCGCGCAAGCGGCACGCGATGTCGGCATGCAGAGCGCCGAGGTGCGCGTCAAAGGGCCGGGTTCGGGCCGTGAATCGGCGGTGCGCGCCATTCAATCCGCCGGCATCAACGTGAGCACGATTCGTGACGTGACGCCGATCCCGCACAACGGCTGCCGCCCGCCGAAGAAGCGTCGCGTGTAAAGCACTTTTATTTATGAGAGAGCCGACTGTGCTCTCTCATCGTTTCAACGTGCAGGCACACGGCAATCGCGCCGTCGTCACTGCGCCTTAAAGGAAGAAGAGCCATTCGATTTTGGATTTGCGATTTTGGATGTTGGATTGGCGGGACTGATCTAATGCTCGTTCCTTAATCCAAAATCTAAAATCGCAACTTCGGAGGGCTTGTAAACTTTTGCCGCACCGCGAAGGGCGGTAGATGGAGGAAGAAAGCATTGGCTAGATATCGTGGCCCGGTGTGCCGTCTGTGCCGCCGGGAAGGAATGAAGCTGTTTTTGAAGGGCGAGCGTTGTTATAAACCAAGCTGCCCGATTGAAAAACGCGGCACCCAGCCGCCCGGCCAGCACGGTCGCAACGTCCGTCGCGCCAAGCTCATCGGCTACGGCGAACAATTGCGCGAGAAGCAGAAGGTCAAACGCATCTATGGCATGCTGGAGCGCCAGTTCCGGCTCTACTTCGAGCGCGCCGTTCGCACCAAAGGCGTCACCGGCGAGAACTTGCTCGCCCTGCTTGAGCGTCGCCTCGACAACGTTGTTTATCGGCTCGGCTACGCGATGTCGCGCCCGCAAGCGCGGCAGCTAGTCAGCCACGGTCACGTCCTCGTCAATGGCCGCAAGGTGGATATCCCAAGCTTCCAGGTCAAGGTCGGCGATGAAATCTCCATCCGCGAAGGCAGCCGCACCAACGTTCATATTCAGAGCGCCTTCCAGACTGCTTCGGGACGCGGTCGTCCGGGCTGGCTCGAAGCCGTCACCGTTGACGATATGCGTGGCCGCGTCGTCGCCCTGCCGCGCCGCGATGACATCGGCCAGAATATCAACGAACAGCTTATCGTCGAGCTTTATTCTAAGTAGTTCACGCAAGGTGTCGGAGGTTGGTTGTCGGGGTTCAGGCGGGTCACTTTGAGAAAGTGGCCGCGCCTAACCTGACACCTAACGCCCGTCACCTCTAACCTGTTTGAGGGGAAGCAATGACCAACACCGAAACCCAATTCATGATTGGCTTCCAGAAGCCGAAGCGCCTCGCCTCTGAGCCGGAAACGGCGACCAGCCGTTATGCCAAGTTCTATGCGCAACCGTTCGAGCGCGGGTTCGGGACGACCATCGGCAACTGCCTGCGCCGCGCGCTGCTCTCGTCGGTTGAGGGTGCGGCCATTACGGCGGTGAAGATCGAAGGCGTGCTGCACGAGTTCTCTTCGATCCCCGGCGTCGTCGAAGATGCGACCGACATTATTCTCAACCTCAAGCGCATCCCGTTCCGGCTGCACGGCATCGGGCCGAAGACCCTGCGCGTCGAGCGCACCGTGCCGGGCGAAATGTTATCGGGCGAGATCGAAACCGACAGCGACGTTGAAATCCTCGACCCCAACGTTCACATCGCCACCGTCTCGGAAGGCGGCTCGCTGACCATCGAAATGCGCTTGAAGCGCGGGCGCGGTTACATCAGCGCCGAGCGCAATTATGACGAAGACCTGGCGGTCGGCTACATCCCGATTGATTCAGTTCACTCGCCGGTGAAGAAGGTCAACTACACGGTTGACTCGGCGCGACTAGGCCAAGACACCGATTACGACAAACTGACCATTGAAGTCTGGACGAATGGCTCGGTACAACCGGCCAACGCCGTGGGCCTTGCCGCCAAGCTCATCAAAGATCACATGCAGATCTTCATCAACTTCGAGGAAGAGCCGGACCACGCCGATGGCGATGGCGAAGGCGGCGAGCGCGGCGCGTTCAACGAGAACCTCGACCGTTCGGTGGATGAGCTTGAACTGAGCGTGCGCTCGTACAACTGCCTGAAGAACGCCGACATTCGCACCATCCGCGAGCTGGTTCAGAAGAGCGAGGCGGAGATGCTCAAGACTAAAAACTTCGGGCGCAAGTCGCTGAACGAGATTAAAGAGATTCTGCAATCCATGGGCTTGCATCTCGGCATGCGCTTTGACGATCACGGGCGGCTGCTTGACGAAGCCACCGCGTAAATAAGTAAAGAGTGATGAGTGATGAGTTGAAAACCAACTCGCTACTCATCACTCTTTACTCATCATTCATCATTTTCTTGTTGGGGTTTTGATATGCGACATAAAGTGGCTCATAGAAAACTGGGGCGCAAGACCGATCACCGGCTCTCGATGCTGCGCAACCTCTGCACTTCGCTGATGGTCGAGGAGCGGTTGATTACGACGCTGCCGAAGGCGAAAGAACTGCGCCCGTTCGCCGAACGCGTCATCACACTCGGCAAGCGCGCGCTGTCGGCTGAAGGGCCTGAGCATGCGCTGCACCTGCGTCGCCAGGCGGCGGCTTATTTCCACAGCGGCAATACCAATCGCACGCCCGACGGCGGCTATAAGCGCCCGCGCGCTGAGCGCACGGCAGGCGTCGCGGCGGTCGATAAGCTGTTCGGCGAGATCGCGGCGCGCTACACGGACCGGCCCGGCGGCTACACGCGCATCCTCAAACTCGGTGCGCGGCGCGGCGACGGAGCCGAGATGGCGCTGATCGAGTTGATCGGCAGCGAGGCCGCGCAGCCGGCGGCTGAAGAAGCCAAGCCGGAGGCCAAGAAGAAACGCGGCCTGCTCGGTCGGTTCAGAAAAGATCAACCCAAAGCATAGACCCGGCCAACGCGCGCGGCGTCAGCAGGCGGGCAGTTGGTTAAGCCTACGGACAGAACGCTGAAAGCCTCAGCCGCACGCGGTTGAGGCTTTCGCTTGTTGGCCGAACGTGGTAGTTTCTGGGTTCTAGTTTCCGGTTCCGAGTTGCTGTTAGGCCGGGACGAGTCATATTCAATAAGGGACTAGAAACCGGGAACCGGAAACCAGAACTGGCGAGGGAAACGATGGACTTGAAAGAGGTCAAAGAGCTGATCGAGTTGGTAAGCGAGAAAGGCTTTGCCGAGTTCGAGATTGAGCACGATGGGTTTCGGCTGCATATCAGCCGGTTCAAAGAGCCATCGCTCATTCAGGCGGCTCCGGCCCCGGTCATCCTGTCAGCGCCGCTGCCCGTTGCGCAAGAAACCGCCCTGCCTGTTGCGGCTCCCGCGCCGCCTCCCGCAGTGGCCCCGGCGACGCCTGTCGGCGCTCAACCGACGAAGCCGGAACTGCACGTCATCAAGTCGCCCATTGTCGGCACCTTCTATCGCTCGCCATCGCCGACCTCCGACGTCTTCGTTAAGATCGGCGATCACGTTGAGCCTGAAAGCGTCGTCTGCATCATCGAAGCGATGAAGCTGATGAATGAGATTCAGGCCGAAACCAGCGGCGAAGTCGTCGAAATCTACGTCCAGAACGGCCAGCCCGTCGAATACGGCCAACCGTTGTTCGGAATAAAATTCTAGAAGTCAGGAGTCAGGAGTCAGAAGCCAGAATGAATAAGGAAGCACCGCGCGCCGACTTCCTCTTCCATTCTGATTCCTGACTCCTGATTCCTGACTCCTGACTCCTATGTTTAAAAAAATACTCATCGCCAATCGCGGCGAGATTGCCATGCGAGTCATCTGGGCGTGCAAGGAGCTTGGCATTCCGACCGTCGCCGTTTATTCGGAAGCCGACCGCGATGCGTTGCACGTGCGGTTCGCCGACGAAGCCATCTGCATAGGCCCCGCGCCATCGGCCAAAAGCTACCTGAACATTCCGGCCATCATCTCTGCGGCGGAAATTACAAACGTAGACGCGATCCATCCGGGCTATGGCTTCCTGGCCGAGAATGCTTACTTCGCTGAAGTCTGCGAAGCGTGCAACATTAAATTCATCGGCCCGCGTCCCGAAACGATCAAGCTAATGGGCGACAAGGCGCGGGCGCGCGCAGCGATGAAGGCTGCCGGCATGCCCATCACGCCCGGCTTTGACGGCATCATCGAAGCCGAAGAAGACGCCCTGCGCATCGCCGCTGAAATCGGCTTTCCGGTGATTATTAAAGCGTCGGCGGGCGGCGGCGGTCGAGGCATGCGCATCGTGCGCAGCCGGGATGAATTGCTGACAGCACTGCCGGCGGCACAACACGAGGCCGAAGTCGCTTTCAATAATTCTGCGGTCTACATCGAAAAATACATAGAGGTTGCGCGGCACATCGAGATTCAGGTGCTCGGCGATTCGTTCGGCAACGTCGTTCACCTGGGCGAGCGTGAGTGCTCGATTCAACGCCGCCACCAAAAGTTGATTGAGGAGTCGCCTTCGCCGGCCTTGACGCCATCGCTCAGAAAGGCGATGGGCGTGGCGGCGGCCAAGGCTTGCCGCGAGATCGGGTACGTCAGCGCCGGCACGATGGAGTTCTTGCTCGACGAAGAAAAGAACTTTTATTTTATGGAGATGAACACGCGCATACAGGTCGAACACCCTGTGACCGAGATGGTGACGAATACCGATCTGGTGCGCGAGCAGATACTAATTGCCGCTGGCCGGAAGATCGAGTTCGAGCAGCGGGACATCGCCTTCAACGGCCACGCCATTGAATGTCGGATCAACGCCGAATCGCCGACCACCTACGCGCCGTCGCCGGGGTTGATCACGACGCTGAATCTGCCGGGCGGGCCGGGCGTGCGCATAGACACGGCGGCCTATCCTGGATGGTTCGTGCCGCCGCATTACGATTCGCTGATCGCCAAGTTGATCGTCCACCACCGCTCGCGCGACCTCGCCATCGCGCGGATGCAGCGTGCGCTTGAAGCCTTCATCGTCGAAGGGATTGAAACCAGCATCCCGCTTGATCAACGCATTCTTGCCGACGCGGACTTTCAGGCGGGCGATATGTCAACCAAGTTTATGGAACGATTCATCGCCGCGCGACCGGCCCGCAAAGCATCGCCAAAGGCAAGCGGAGCGGAATAAGCTCTGACTGCCGTTCGTACTGAGCCATGAGCTTTACGCTGCCGAGACTCTACCCTATCACTGACACGCGCCTCACCAACTTGACGCACGCTGAACAGGTCGAACGGCTGGCGGCTGGCGGCGCGACGCTCGTGCAGTTGCGCGAAAAGCACGCCGCGCCGCGCGAGTTTTATGAAGCCGCTCGGCGAGCCGTCGAAGTCGCCCGCGCGCTCGGCGTCCGCCTCATCATTAATGATCGTGTAGACATCGCGCTCGCGGTTGACGCCGACGGCGTGCATCTCGGTCAGGGCGATTTGCCGGTCGAGCGGGCGAGGGAACTGATCGGCGCATCGCGCATTCTTGGCTATTCGACGCACAACGTGCAACAGGCTTTGGAAGCCAATTCTGCGCCGGTTGATTACATCGCGGTCGGCCCGGTTTTTCAGACGAGCACGAAAGAGAATCCCGATCCTGTGGTCGGCCCTGACCTAATTCGTGAATTGAAGCCTCGCCTGATGAAACCACTCGTCGGGATTGGCGGCATCACGCTCGACCGCGCCCCCGCCGTCATCGCCGCCGGGGCCGATAGCGTCGCCGTCATCGCCGACCTTTACGCTGCCGGCAGCCTCACGACTCGCACGCGCGAATACCTTCAGTGCCTCGGCTCGCTTTAATGATTGCGACGCGGATAGCCGCAGCCCGACGGCGACGACCTGCGACTTAATTGGGGCACCTTTCATTACAAAAGAAAGGCGTACTTGGCCCGCTGTTACAGGTCTGGATTGGATTGGTGATGACAATGTTGCCGGGCAAGCCGCCGCAGAACTTCTTTACCACGCGAATCGACTTGAAGGTCGTGGTTGAGCCAGGCTCAAGCTCGACGAACTGGACCTTCTTGGGCGTCAAGCCGCCGACCGTGACCGTCGCCCCAGCTTTGATATTCGCGCCGAAAATGTTCAATACGAATGACCCGTTAGGGCTGCGCTCAAGCTGACAGCCGTTAACGAGCGGCTGGTCAAAAAACGGATCGGGGGAAGTCTGGAAAAGCGAAATCGTGTAATCTGCACTCGCTTGAGAACAGTTGCCGATGGCGATGAAGAAGGTGCCACCGGACGGCACGCTGAGATTTTGAAAGACACGCGGAGCGGTTGACACAATGTCGGCGACGATCTGCCCACCTTCGATAGCTACACGCTGATCACGCCGAATATAGAGATTGATGTTTTGATCGCTCCTGGCGGTGACGCTCGTGAAGAGTCCTCCACAGGGGGTGCTTGTGGGAGTGGTGATTTTGTATTGTGTCAGGCCAAGCGTGCAGGAGCCTGACGCAGCGGCAGGAATCTCGCCGAACGAGGTCTCGTTCGTTATTTCTGCGGTGTCGGCGGTGGTCGGCCTGATCAGCCTCGCCTGAAAGGTGTAGGCCACCGGGGCTGACGTGCAACTGCGGAGACCGATGTAGTAAGTGCCCGCCTCGAACAGATGCGATCCCGTCACAGGGAAGTAAAAGCGTGTGGAGAACGTGTTGACGTCATCAGCGATGACATGACCATTCTCAAAAGTCACCGGCTGCCCGAAACGTACATAGAAAGTGGGATGAGAAACGTCACTGATTTCTATCTTAATCCGCGTCGCGCCGCCGGGGTAGTGAATCGCGTACTGTGTCGGTCCCAGCGGACAGTCTGCACTTTGCAGTGGCGGAATCACACCGGAGACAGGCGTGTCGAAGGGCAGGGTGATAATGTCTTCAGGGATAGCCGCCCGCCCGGTCATCCCCAGGCTTGTAACCGACAAAGGCCGGCACGATTCTTTGGCCACAGGCGAGGTGGCAAAGATGAAAGTGAGTAGAGTGAGACAGTAGACGAGCCGTCGCATGGCTTCCTCCAGAGTGGGTGGATATTAGGAACGGGCAGCTAAGGCTGAGTTTATTCCCCTTTCTTTCGTCAGTCAAAGCGTCTGGCGGTATGCGAAAACACGAAAGCCACGCGATGTAACGATGGCATCGCGTGGCTTTGCGGTTAATCGCTGGTGTTGTAACCCGTCAGTCAACGATGCGGATGTGCAGCTCGCGCAGTTGCTGTTCAGAAACCGGGCCGGGCGCATCGTTCATCAAATCTACTGCGCTCGCCGTCTTCGGAAAGGCCATCACGTCGCGTATGGATTTCTCGCGCGCCAGCAGCATCACCAGTCGATCAAACCCAAAAGCAATGCCGCCGTGCGGCGGCGTGCCGTATTCGAGCGCATCAAGCAGGAACCCGAACTTCATCCGCGTCTCTTCTTCGCTCAGGCCGAGCACACTGAAGATGCGCCGCTGAAGCTCGCGCGAGTGAATACGAATCGAGCCGCTCCCCAACTCCGTGCCGTTCAGCACAAGGTCGTAAGCCTTGGCGCGCACCTTGCCGGGTTCACTCTCCAACATCGGCAAGTCTTCGTCGTGCGGGCTGGTGAACGGGTGGTGCATCGCGTAGTAGCGGTCATCGTCTTCGTGGTACTCGAACATCGGGAAGTCAACCACCCACAGGAAATTGAATCGGTTCGGGTCGATCAAGTTCTCGCGCTCGGCGACTTCGAGCCGCAGAGCGCTCAAGGATGCAGCGACAACCGACGGCTTGCCGGCGACGATCAACACGCAATCGCCCGCCCCACAACCGGCTTTGACGGCCAGTTCTGCGACTTTCTCTTCTTCCAGCGCCTTCGTAAGCGAAGAGGTTACTTCGCCGGTGTCGCTGAGCTTAATGGTCGCCATACCGCCCGCGCCGTAACGCTTCGTGATTTCGCCAAGCTCATCAAGCTGCTTGCGCGAATACTTCGCGCCGCCTTTGACCGTGATGCATTTGACCTCGCCGCCGGTTTCGAGCGCAGTCTTGTACGGCGTGAACTCTGTGCCCGCGAGCGCGTCACCCAGATCGAGCAGCTCCATCGCAAAGCGCGTGTCGGGCTTGTCCGAGCCGTATCGCCGCATCGCTTCGGCGTAGGTCATACGCGGAAAGGGAACCTCGATCTTTACGTCGATCAGCTTGCCCAGTTCGATAAACATGGGTTCGAGCGCCTTGAACAAATCGTCGGGCCGTATGAAGCTCATCTCGATGTCGATCTGCGTGAACTCCGGCTGGCGGTCGGCGCGCGAATCCTCATCGCGGAAACAGCGAGCAATCTGAAAGTACTTATCGTAGCCGGCGACCATCAGCAGTTGCTTGAATATCTGCGGCGACTGCGGCAAGGCGTAGAAGCGACCCGGATAGAGACGGCTCGGCACGACGTAATCGCGCGCGCCTTCCGGCGTCGTCTTAATCAGCATCGGCGTCTCCATCTCGTAAAAGCCGCGCTCGTCCATATACTTTCGTATGGCGATGGTGGCGCGGTGACGCAGCCGCATATTGTATTGCATCTTCTCGCGGCGCAGATCGAGGTAGCGGTATCGCAAACGTATCTCTTCATTCTCGCGCGTCGAATCCATCGTGAATGGCGGCGTCTTCGCGTCATTGAGAATGTATAGCTCGCGCGCTTTGACTTCGATGCGGCCCGTCTTGATCTTGGTATTGGTCTGATCCTTGTCGCGCATCACGACCTTGCCGACGATGGCGATCACGTATTCGCTGCGCAACTCCTTGGCGCGCTGATGCGCCTCCGGGTTCTTCTCTTCATCGAAGACGACCTGAACGACGCCTTCGCGGTCGCGCATATCGACGAAGGTCAGCTTGCCGAAGTCGCGGCGGTTATGTACCCAGCCCATCAAGCGGACCATCTCTCCGGCGTGCTCAGGGCGAAGCTCGCCGGAATAATGCGTGCGTTTCAGTGTTCCTAAAGTATCAAGCATAACTAGATGAATAGGGGGAGATTGGAGGCGAGAAGCTAGAGACTAGCTCGCGGAATCTGGCTAGCCTCTTGCCTCTAGTCCCTAGTCCCTGCCTTTCAGTGTATCAATCAGTTGGGATTCTTCCAGCTTACGTTGTTCGCCGGTCGTCATGTCGCGCAGCACATAGCTGCTCGATTGTATCTCGTCATCGCCGACGATAAGAGCATAGCGGGTGGCGAGGCTATTGGCCACTGCGAGCGATTTCTTGAGCTTGCGGTTCTCTAGATCAACGACGACGCTGATGCCGGCTTCGCGCAACTGGCGCGAGAGCGCGTACGAGTAGCGCCGCGCTTCATCACCAATATAAGCGACGTAAAGCGTCGGCGCATTGGCCTTCAGGTCAACGCTCGATTCGGGCAGGCTCAAGACCATCCGTTCGAGGCCGAAGGCAAAGCCGAAGCCTTTCGACGGCGGCCCGCCGATCATCTCCGAAAGTCCGTCATAACGTCCGCCGCCGACAATCGTGTTCTGCGCGCCGAGTTGATTGCCGATCAGCTCGAAGGTCGTGCGTTTGTAATAATCCAGCCCACGCACCAGTCGCGGCACGACCGTGTAAGGAATAGCGCGCTCGTCGAGCATCGCGCGGAATGCCGCGAAGTGCTCGCGGCACGGCTCGCACAACATCTCGGTGATCTTCGGCAACTCGGCGAGGTAAAGCTGGCACGATTCGACTTTGCAATCGAGCACGCGCAGCGGATTCGATTCGTAACGCTGGTTACAACTGCCGCAGAGGTGCGGCAGGCGCTCGCGTATGGCCTCGCGCAACGCTTCAATGTAAGCCGGGCGGCAGTTCTCGTCGCCGATTGAGTTGATGTATAACGCGGTGTCGGTGATGCGCAACTGCTTCAGATACCAGTCGAGCATCTCGATGACTTCGGCTTCGATGGACGGGTCGTCGGATTGGCCGAGCACTTCGACGCCGATCTGCGCGAACTGGCGGTAGCGGCCCTTCTGTGGGCGCTCGCGGCGAAACTGCGGGCCGATGTAAAAGAGCTTCACGAGGCCGGGCTGGTTAAACATCGAGTGCTCGATGTAAGCGCGCACGACCGACGCCGTCGATTCGGGCCGTAGGCTGATGCGTTCGCCTTTGCGGTCTTCGCGGTCGCGGTCTTCAAAGGTGTACATCTCTTTGTTTACGTCGGTCTCTGTGCCGACGCCGCGCTCGAACAGCTCGGTGCGCTCGATGATGGGCGTGCGAATCTCCTGAAAGCCGTAGCGGCGAAACGCCTCGCGCGCGGTCTGCTCGACCACGTGCCATCGCTCGATCTGCGCGTCGGCCTTGTCGGTGAATCGCGCCGGTAAGATGTCCTGTGTGCCGCGTACCTTATGAATCATCCGCCAAACTCTGCTTGATAAATTGCCTTGTATTCGACGTAGTTCTGCCAGTGCCGATTAATCAACGCCACTTCTTCTTCGGTGACTTCGCGCCGCACCTTGGCGGGCGAACCCATCACCATTGAGCGCGGCGGAATCACCGTGCCCGGCGTGACCAGCGCGCCGGCGGCGATGAATGACTCTTCGCCAATCGTCACATTGTCCAAAACGATAGCGCCAATGCCGACCAGCACGCGGTCTTTGACGGTGCAGCCGTGCAGCACCGCCGCGTGGCCGACCGTGACGTAATCGCCGATAATCGTGGGGAATCGCCCGTTAGTCACGTGAATGATCGTGCCGTCTTGTATGTTCGTGTAATTGCCGACGCGAATATAATGCACGTCGCCGCGCAGCACGCAGTTGAACCAGACGCTCGACTGCTCGCCGACGTGAACGTCACCGATAATCTGCGCGCTGGATTCGATGAACGCCGTCAGCGCAATATGCGGCGCGATGCCTTTGTAAACTCGGATCATAATCGAGCATTCGCCCGCGTTTCCCGCTACTCTTTTGTAAGCGCGCTGCCTACAGATGAGAAACGCAACCAGTACTGAAAACATGGACGTTAGCACATCGCCGGAAAGCGTCGCAAGTTGACACCCCAAAGCCGCTCGACTAGCATCTGCGTGATGGCTAGACTGCTCATCGTCTTCATCTTGTTTCTATTGGCTGGCTGTGGCAGCAAGCCGTTCAACGTTAAAACGGAAGTGACGTTGCCTGCTATTGCCAGCGCGCCGGCGGTCGAGTCGCAAGGCGTTCGCCTGCAAGCCGCCGTTGTGCGCGACGAGGATTATCTTTTATCAACCTTCGACGCCAACTTGATTCTGGCGGGCGTGCTGCCGGTCAATGTGACAATGACGAATAGCAGCGCACAACCGCTCGACTTACACAAGGCGGGCTTCGAGGTGCGCACGCCCAACGGTCACTCGTATAAGGCTGCCGACGCCAGCCGCGCGTATAAGCAATTGATTAAGTACTACGGCATCTCAACCTACAGCAAAGGGGCGTACAAACAGTCGCGGGAGGACTTTGCCGCTTACGCGCTCGACCAGAGCAAGCCATTAGCTATGGGCGAAAGGCGGCAAGGAATGTTATTCTTCATCCTGCCTGACCAAGCGATTCAGGCAGCGGGTCTCAATCTAATCGGCGTCCGTCTCGGTGTCGCTGGCTCCAGTGGCACGGTTGAATTAAAGCTCGATTGACTCAGCCTGCTCTTGATGAGAGGGTGCGCGCTGTGTCGCCAGCAGGTATTTATGACGAAGATAACTTTTCGCTATTGCTTTTTCGCCATCCTTGCGGCTGGGCTGTTAGCCGTTACCGCCTACGGGCAAGACACTTTCCACAATCCAGCCTTCGAGACTGATGATGAATTCGGCAAAGCCTTCGCCCAGGCCCGCCGCCTGCTGACGCAAGGCAAGGTGGACGACGCCATCAAAGAGTTCAGCCGCGCCGCCGCGCTCAAGAATGGACAGTGCGTCGAATGCTTCTCCTCGATTGGCCAGGCCAACCTTCAGTTGAACAAATACAAGGAAGCCGCCGCCGCCTTTCAACGCGGCGCTGATTTGAACTCGCCGCAACAGGCCGAACTCTATAACTACGCCGGCGTGGCGCTCTACTGGGCGGATGACAAATCGCTGCTTAATGAAGCGGCGGCGATGTTCAAGCGGGCCATTGAAACCGGCAACGATAAGATCGCCCAGGCTTATTACAATCTCGGTTACGCGTTGATAAAGGCCGGCAAGAACGACGAAGGCATTGCGGCGCTGAAGACCTATCTCGAAAAGAACCCCGGCGCGCCTGAAACCGAGTCCGTCAAAGCCGTCATCGCCAACCCGAAGCTTGCCGCCGGATTTGCTTTTCCGTTCAAGGTAACGTCGGCCAATGGCGACGAGCTGTCGCTCGACAAATTCAAAGGCAAGGTTGTCTTGCTGGATTTCTGGGCGAGCTGGTGCGGCCCTTGCCGCGCCGATATGCCGGCGGTCAAGCGGCTGTGGCAGGACTATCAGAAAGAGAACTTCATCCTCATCGGCATCAACCTCGATAGCAACCGCAAAGCGTTTGAGCAATACGTCAAGGAAGAGGGCGTGACGTGGCCGCAGTTCTATGACGGCAAACGCTGGGGCAACCGCATCGCGGAACTCTACAACGTCCACTCGATCCCGATGACGTTCTTGATCGACCAGCAGGGCATGATCCGCGCGTCGGGTCTGCGCGGTGAGCGGCTCTATGGCAAGATCGGCGACTTGCTGAAGGAAAAGCCGAAGCCTTAGCCTTCATACTCGTTCTATTCTTCTGCGCCGTATTCCGCGTATTCGTACTCGATGACTTCGCCGGGCAGCGCTGGGGCTTCGAGCAGACTCAGTGCGTCGCGCAGGACGTTCTTGTGCAGATCGGCCATGCCGGGCCGGCCCATCGAATTGCCAATCTTGAAACCAACCGGATAGAGCGCGCGCGGCGGGCGCATCTGCTTCGAGACTTCAGGGCTGACGGTAATCAACACCGTTGGAATTCCACGCATTTCAATCTCACGCTGGACCGCAACGACCGTGCGGTGACAAACGTTCGGTCAGCCGCCGGTCAGTATCACCGCGTCGGCGCGCGAACGCTTGTCTATCTCGTCGGCGATCTGCGGCGCGGTCTCTTCATACATACGCTTGAGCTGCATGGTGTATCCCATAAAGCCGACGTGACTGCGCGCCTCGCCGGCAATGAAGCCTTCGGCGATAAGCGCGCGCAACGCGTCGATTGGAAAGACGACGTTGATGTCGCGGTCGGCGTCGGTGTGATCGTAGTGATGATGAGTGACCATCAAATCGCTCGCCTGCGCTTCTGGTGTAATGACGCGGTAGGTCAGGTCGCCAAGCTCGTCGGCGATATTGAATGCCGGTTGATCTTTGCGGTGCACGCCTGCTGCCGTGACGATGGCGACGGAGAGGCGTGATAGCTCGCGGTCAAGCGGCGTGTAAGGCACGCACTTTCGTGAGAGTTGAGACATCGCACATTCCTCTGTGATTGTGTTGAGGCTGGAAGGATGAACCGGCGCGGCGAGAATCCAGCGAGTCTGCTTCACTCGACACGCCGTCCATCCTTCCGCTTCACAAGCGTAGCTGGCTTCAGTCGAGCTTTCTCAGCACGTCGTGGATGACTTCGTTATCGGGCTGGTCGCCGATTTCGTGGATGTCTTTGTAGGCAAGCTTACCTTGCTTGTCTACAACGAACAGGGCGCGCTCTGAATAGCCTTCGGGCCGCAGCGCACCGTACATCTGCGCCACCGCGCCTTTAGGTTCAAAGTCTGAGAGGAGATCGTAAGAGATGTTGCCGAGGCTCTTGGCCCAGGCTTTGTTGCAGGGGACGGAGTCAACCGATATACCCAGCACGTGGGTATCACGCTCCTCGAAGCGGCTGAGATCAGCCTCATACGAGGGCATCTGTACGGTTCAAACGGGCGTCCAGGCCAGCGGGTAGAACGCGATGAAGACGTTCTTCTTGCCGCGAAAGTCGGACAGCTTGACTTTGTTGCCGTTGTGGCTCGGCAGCTCAAAGTCGGGAGCCATTTCGCCTACTTCTACAGCCATTGGCATTCCTCCTGAAAAAAATTTAACTGCACTTGTCTATGGTTTATGCCAACCGCCTGCCGAAGTCAAGCCGATCAGGCAGCGCCAGTTGACAGTTTTATCTACAGCTTTCGCTCGCCGATTTGACAAAGATTAGATTTAGAATTATTCTAAATATCGAGATGGCAGTTCAACGAAAAATTTCGGGCCTTGTAAGTCGGAAGGCCAACCTGACGCGCCAGCGCGAGGTCGTGCTGCAAGTCGTCAGCGAGGCTGAGCATCACCCGACCGCCGCCGAGGTCTTCGAGCAGGCCAAGAAGCTATTGCCGACCATCAGCTTTGCGACCGTTTACAACTCGCTGCGCCACTTGAAGGAATCAGGGCTGATCCTTGAGATCACTTTCGGCAACGCCGCCAGCCGTTACGACGGCGAGACCAGCCGCCACGACCACGCCGTCTGCACGCGTTGCGGAAAGCTGGTCGATTTTGACCTGGCGGAGACGGTTGAGTTGATGCGCGCGGCGGCGCGGCGCACGCGCTTCAAACCCGAAACGATTCACCTGACGCTTCTCGGCCTCTGTCCCGACTGTCGTGGAGATTAGGCCGAAAACGTGACTGGTTCATAACGCAATTATTCACGCGGCGAAGTTGCTTGCCGCAAGAGAGTCCAGTTCCAATCGAAGGAGGAAAGATGTCAGCAACTGCTCAATCAATCGAGAAATCTCAGATCGGCCAACCGGCCCCGGATTTTGATATGGCCTCGACCCGCAATGTCGAGAAGCTGAACGAGAACGTCAAGCTCTCGGATTATCGCGGCAAGTGGGTCGTGCTGTTGTTTTACCCGCTCGACTTCACGTTCGTTTGCCCGACCGAGTTGACCACCTTCAGTGATCGCTACGACGATTTTGAAGGCATCAACGCCGAAGTCATCGGCGTGTCTACCGATTCCGTTTATTCGCACCGCGCCTGGCTGCAAACGGCGCGCGATAAGGGCGGCGTCGAAGGGCTGCGTTACCCGCTGGCCTCGGATATCACCGGCAGCGTGGCGCGCGATTACGGCGTGCTGATCGAAGGCAAAGGCATCGCCCTGCGCGGCCTGTTCGTCATCGATCCCGAAGGTATTCTCCGTTACAAAGTTGTTCACGACCTGAACATCGGTCGCTCGGCTGAAGAGACGCTGCGCGTCATCCAGGCCTTGCAGACCGGCGGGCTGTGCCAGGCCGAGTGGCGTCCGGGTCAGAAGACGCTCAACGGCTAAACGTCCAACGCAACGTCAATCATGGGCGACGGGCGGCCTAGCCCTGTCGCCCATTCGTTTGTTCAGTCCGCGAGATCAGGAGGGGAAGATTATGCCGATGAGAATCAACACGCCGATGCCTGGCTTTGACGGCGCGACCGAATGGATCAATAGCGAGCCGGGCGATGCGACATCAGCCAAATTGACGCTGGTACATTTCTGGTCTTTGAGCTGCGGCATCTGCAAAGAGAATTTGCCGCGCGTCGCCGAGTGGCGCGAGTCGCATCGAGACAGCGGCCTGCGTGTCATCGCTGTTCATATGCCGCGCTACCCTGCCGATGTTGATGTCAACGCCGTGCGCGAAGCGATTAGCGCTTACGGTATCAACGAAGCGTGCGCGGTTGATAACGAACACAAGCTGCGCGACGCCTTTCAGAATGAGCAAGGGTTTGTGCCGGCTTATTACCTGTTCGATGCTGAAGGCAAGCTGCGCGGCTTTGCGGCGGGCGAGCGCGGCATTGATATGATTGCGCCGACCTTGAAGCGGCTGCTTGTGTCGGTCGCCTCGCAAGAAGCTGCCGGCTAAGCCGGAGGCGAAACTTTTTTAAGGGCCGCCTGCCGCATCGTTTCGATAGACGGCAGGCGGCCCGTCCATAATTCAAACTGGCGCGCGGCCTGCGCCACCAGCATCTCGATCCCGCTCAAACCCAGACAGCCGTGCCGTCGTGCGTCGGCCAGAAACCGCGTCTCAAGCGGGTTATAAACCAGATCGTAAGCGATGCGGCGACCGTGCCACGTGTCTGCGTGAATGACGCTCGTGCCGTCGCTATGATTCGTCATTCCGACGGGCGTTGTGTTGATGATGACCTCTGCATCGCTTTCGCTTATCGCATCGAGGTGATTCATCTCAACGCCGAACTCGTCGGCCAATGCGGCGGCCTTGTTCATATCGCGGGCGAAGATCGTCACGCGCGCGCCGCGCTCAAGCAAGCCGAAGACGACCGCCCGCGCTGAGCCGCCTGTTCCAATCACCGCGCAATGCGTCGCCCGCAATTCGGTTAAGTCGGCAAGCGGCGCGATGGCTCCATACGCATCGGTGTTGTAGCCTTTCAGTCGATTGCCTTCGACCACTACAGTATTCACCGCGCCGATGCGCCGCGCCGTTTCGTCCATCTCATCCAGGAAGGGAATGACCGCCGTTTTGTGCGGAATCGTCACGCTAAAGCCGCGCAGCCGCCAATCCATCTCGCGCGTCGCTGGCCGCACAAAGCGTTTGAAGAATGCTTCAACGTTGCCGACTTCAAAAGGCAGATAAATGTAATCCAGCCCACACTCTCGAAAGGCGCGATTGTGCATCAGCGGCGATGCCGAATGCGAGACCGGCTTGCCGATGATGCCGACAATCTGTGTGTCGCGGCTCAGGCTGTGGATGCGATAAAGGTCGCGCAGTTCGTCGCACGTCACCTGGCCGGGCGCGCTTTCGTGCCCGCGCCTCATTGAGCCGAACGTCAGAAAGCTGCCGCGCGAAGGGCCGAGTATTCTCGTCACCATACCCGCTTCCTGCATAGCGATAGCGATGATTGTTTGACCTTCGAGCCGTGCGCGCTTGAGCAGGGCGAATACTTCAAGCGAATCGCTGATGTCGTTGGCGCGCACGGCGATCTTATGAATGGCTGCCGGCAAGCTCGTCAAACGGTCGAATATAGTCGTTAAATCGGCGGGCGTTTCGTTGAAGTTGTGATAAGAGACGATGAGCCGTGATGGATCAAGCAGCCTCGCCACGCGCTCGTCATAGTGCGCGGCTTCGATGTCGCAGTAATCCGCGCCCTGTTCTAACGACGCGGCGAGCAGCCGCAAGCGCACGCCCTTATCAATCGTTTGCTGACCGCCTTCGTCAGCCGCGCGACAGGTGGCGATGACCGGCAGAGGCTTTTGTTTGAGCAACGCGCTCAGCCTCGATGGATCGTTGAAATCGAAATCGCGCAGGTAATCAAGCCGCAGTTCGATCAGGTCGGCAACCGTGGCCGCGCGTTGCATCGCCGCCCGCGCTTCGCTAACGGTCGGCTCAGTGATGACGGCGCAGATTCTCGCTTCTTGTTCAGCCATCACTTGCGGGGCGGGTCGTTGTCGCTGATCTCATTCTTCGTCAAATGCAAACACGTCGGTTGAAAGATAACGCTCACCGAAATCGGGGAGCACGGCAACGACACGCTTGCCTTCGCCCAACTCGGCGGCAATCTTCAGCGCCGCCCAACAGATTGCGCCCGACGAGACGCCGCACAGAATGCCTTCTTCGCGCGCCAGCCGCCGCGTCATCTCTTTGGCGTCGGCATATTCGACCGGCACGATGCGGTCAATCAAGTCCATATTGAGCACGGCGGGAATGAAGCCCGCGCCGATGCCTTGAATCTTGTGCGGGCCGGGGACGCCGCCCGACAGCACCGGCGAATCTTTCGGCTCGACGGCGATCAGCTTCACGTCGCGCAGGCGGTCTTTGAGCACTTCGCCGACGCCTGTGATCGTGCCGCCCGTGCCGACGCCGGCAACCAGCGCATCAAGCCGCGCGTCGGTGTCTTCGATAATCTCAAGCGCCGTCGTCGAGCGGTGAATGGCCGGGTTCGCCGGGTTCTCGAACTGCATAGGGATGAAGCTGTCGGGCGTCTCATCACGCAAGCGCTCGGCGGTGGCAATCGCGTCGTTCATCCCTTGCGCGCCGGGCGTCAAGACGACTTCCGCGCCGAGCGCGCGCAGCACACGTATGCGCTCGATGCTCATCGAATCGGGCATCGTCAGAATCAAGCGATAGCCTCTGGCGGCGGCGGCCATCGCCAGGCCGATGCCGGTGTTGCCCGATGTCGGTTCGATGATCGTCGTGACGCCGGGCGTGATACGGCCTTCGCGCTCGGCGGCAAGAATCATCGAAGCGCCGATGCGATCTTTAACCGAGCACATAGGGTTGAAGGATTCGAGCTTGACGAGCACTTCGGCAGCATTGGCTGCGGGCAGGCGATTCAAACGCACCAGCGGCGTGTGGCCGATGGTTTCAAGGATGCTGCTGCTTATCTTCGGATGACGCGACATGAATTTCCCTTTGATTAAAGTGACCCAAGCGATTCGTCATAGCCTAGCACGGCACAGCGCAAAGAGAAACTATGGGGGTAGCGGAATTCGAGAGCAGGGATAGAGGATGCAAGCGGCATATCTAAATCGAAGCACATGAGATTGGGACAGAAGATTGGCCACAGAGGCACAGAGACACCGAGCGGGAATAAACCATGTTAAGAAAATCAGGACTGTTTTAATGATCTTCTCTGTGCCTTTGTGCCTTTGTGGCCAATGCGTTTCTGCCTTTCTCATGCCGTCTGATTTAGGTTGAACCGTTCAACGCGCTTCTTCCCATACGGCCCGCGAGACTGGCGGCGACCGTCGCCAGCTCATCAGGCTCGACCGGCTTGGGCACGTGCATCTGGTAGCCCGCCGCGAGAATGTGTATGCGATCTTCCTTGCTGGCAAATGCAGTGAGCGCGATGGCCGGTATCTGTTTGCCGTGCTCGCCGCGCCGGCGCACCTGATCGATCAGCCAGTATCCGTCTTTGCCGGGCATACCGATGTCGCTGACCAGAATATCGAATGAAGCCTGATCGAACATATTCAAGGCTTCTTGCGCTGACTCCGCCGCCGAAACCTCTGCGCCATACTGTGCCAACAAGACCTCAATCAACTCGCGCGCGTCCTCCTGGTCGTCAACGATCAGTATGCGCAATCCCGTCAGCAACGCGCTCGGCGAGTGGTCGAGCAGGCCCGATACGGCAGCGTCTTGAAAGACTGGCTCGGCGCTCTGCGTGCGAGGTTCCTGCAAAGGCAGATTCACCGTAAAGGTCGAACCGAGTCCGGGGCCGGGGCTGGCCGCTTCGATCTGCCCGCCGTGCAGCTCAACCAGATGGCGCACGATGGCGAGTCCGAGCCCGAGCCCTCCCTGTCTTCGGCTGATCGAGCCATCGGCCTGACGAAACGGATCGAAGACGTGTGGTAGAAAGTCTGCGCCGATGCCTATGCCGGTGTCGCGCACGGCTACCTGCGCCTCGGAATCTGTGCGCGCCAAAGCGATCTCAACCTGTCCGCCTTCGGGCGTAAATTTGATGGCGTTCGACAGCAGATTCCAAACGATCTGTTGCAGTCGCGTCGGGTCGGCCAGCAACAGACCGACGCCGGGGTCGAGCACGGTCATCATTTTAATTTGCTTGGCTTCCGCTGTCGGTCGCAACACCTCGATGGCGGCTTCGATAATCGTCGAGAGCTTGACCGGCTCAAGGTTGAGCTGGAATTTGCCAGAGACGATGCGCGACATATCGAGCAGGTCGTTGACCAGCTTGGTCTGCGCGACGGCGTTGCGCTCGACTGTTTCGACCGCGCGCACCATCTCGCCGGCGTCGAGATTGCCTGTGCGCATCAAGCGAGTCCAGCCGAGCATCGAGTTCAGCGGCGTGCGAAGCTCGTGCGATACAGTCGCCAGGAACTCGTCTTTAAGGCGGCTGGCCTGTTCGGCTTGCGCGCGCAAGGCGCGTTCGTTAGCGAGTAACTGTTCGCGCTCGCGCTCGGCCTGCTTGCGTTCGCTGATGTCGCGTGCCGTGATGGTGTAAAACTTGTGGCCCATCAACTCGGACTGCACCACTGATACTTCAAGCGGGCACTCGCG
The DNA here is from genome assembly GCA_045807725.1 of Blastocatellia bacterium. GTDB lineage: Bacteria > Acidobacteriota > Blastocatellia > UBA7656 > UBA7656 > DATENM01. The sequence goes on from JBJMGV010000115.1 coordinate 19,912, forward strand.
CCCATTGGCGCAGATGCCTTGCGTTTCGTAGCGCAGCGGCGACGACCACGCCACGTCAGGCTCCGCGCCGTCTGCGCTATCTTCCGTCCCTTTCGTATGTGGGACCGGGAAGTCGCGTATGAAGCGGTGGATGGATTGGCCGATGGCTTCGTCGGCGGGACAGCCGAATATCTTCTCAGCCGCCGCGTTGAACATCGTGATATGCAGATCGGCTTCGACTGTGATGATGGCGTCGAGGGCCGAGCCGATGATGCTCGCAAGCCGCGCCCGCGACCCCAGAACCTGCGACTCCAGGGCAACGCGGGCAAAGACATCTTCGACTGCCTTCGGCAAGTAATCGAGATAATCCGGCATCTTCACCACGAAGTCGCGCACGCCGGCGCGCAAGGCTTCGATGGCGATGGCTTCATCGCTATAGCCCGTCACCATCACGGTCGGCAGGTCGTGGCCGATGGATTTCAGGTGACGATAAAGGTCGAGGCCGGTTTCGCCTCCGGCGAGGTTCTGATCGAGCAGCATCAGCGCGATGTCGCCCTGCGTGACGTGCTGTATCGCTTCGCGCGCGTTTGTCGCCGTGACGACGACATACCCGGCTCGCTCAAGCTGCCGGCGTTGCAGCAAAGCGGCTGACGGGTCGTCTTCGACAATCAAGACCAGACCGCCTTTGCCGACGTTCTGCGCCGCGCCGTTCAACTGCATTTCGAGCTGCGTGCGCTCCAGCACCTTGCCGACTGCTTGCGGCAGATCGTCCAGAAAATCTTTCGTCTTCTGGATAAATTCGCGGACGCCGACACGCAACGCTTGAATGATGGTTGATTCGCTGGCCGTGCCGCTGACCATAACGATGGGCAGGTCGTAGCCCATCGATTTCAGCCGCGCGCAGAACTCCAGCCCGGTCATCTCGCCGAGGTGGTAATCCAGGACGATCAGGCTGATGCCGCCGCACTTCAAATGGCCGAGCGCTTCATCGGGTGTAGCAGCGATGATAACCGCGTAACCGGCCCGCTCCAGGCGGCGCTGTTGCAAACGGGCTATGCCGGCGTCATCTTCGAGAATGAGAATGATGTCGCGTTTCGGCTCAACCATTGATTATTCCATTCGGCTTCACGGGCCACGCCGGAAGCTTCGTCGCCATAATGAAAGAAGCCAGCCGCTTGATGGTTTCAGCGAATTCATCATAAGCCACGGGCTTGGTCACGTAAGCGTTGCAGCCTTCGCGGAAGCAGCGCGTCACCTCGCGCGGGTCGTCAGTCGTTGTCAGCATGTAGACGGGAATGGTTGCCGTGTCGCTGTTGGCTTTCAACTGGCGCAAGGTCTCCATGCCGTCGAGCCGAGGCATGCGTATGTCGAGCAGCACGAGCAGCGCGCCGACTTCCGGGCGCTCACTGAGAGGCCCGTCGCTGCGTATGTAATCGAGCAGCTCCTGCCCGTTGCGCAGCCGCACCAGTCTGTCGGTGACGCCTGCGCGCCGCAGGTTGCGGTTAATCAAGGTCGCGTGGCCGTCATCGTCTTCGGCCAACAGAATTATCAGCTCACCCTTGCTCATCCTTCCGATTCCTCGCCCGCTTCGGCCAGGCTCTGATCCGCTGCCAGCGTCACAAAGAAAGTCGTTCCCTCGCCGGCTTTCGATTCAACCCAGACGCGGCCATTGTGGCGCTCGATGATGCGGCGCACGATGGCCAGCCCCATCCCTTCGCCTCTGGCGGCTTCGGGATGAAATCGCTGGAAGGCGCGGAAAAGTTTGCCCCGCTCGATGTCGCTCAAGCCCAGGCCGTTGTCGCGCACATAGTAAGCGCGCACGGGCTGCTCAACTTCGTCTTCATTCGCAAAGACCGTGTCGACGCAGCCGATCTCGATTACGCCCGCTCGCTTCGGGTCGAGGTAATTCAGCGCGTTGGAGATGAGATTGCTGAACAGTTGTTCGAGCGCCGCCGGATCGCCCCACGTCGGCGGCAGGTCGTGAATGATGATCTTCGCGCCTCGGCCCTTGATCGTCGCGTTCAGCGCATCATTGATGCGCTCGACCATCTCCTTCAAATTCACCTTGCGCACCTGATAGATGATTCGCCCGGCGCGCGACAGCCTGAGCAGCGCGTCGATGATCTTGCTGAGGTGCGACACGGCGGTCTGTATGAACTGCACAGACTCAGCCATTTCGCCTTCAATGATCGTCACGCCACGCGCGCGCAGCTCTGGCGGCACGCTCTCGCCGTTGAGCAACGCTTTGAGGTCTTCCGACACCATGCCGAGTTCCTGGCTGAAGCCTTGCAGGTTGACCAGCGGCGTGCGCATATCGTGCGAGACGCTGTAGACGAACATCTCGTTCTCTTCGCTCTTCTGCGCCAGTTGTATGTTCGACCGCGCCAGATCGTTGACGCGTTGCTGCAACTCTTCGTTCAACTGCCGAATCTGTTCTTCCCATATCCGCCGCTCGGTCATATCGCGGGTGACTTTAGCGAAGCCGCGATGAACGCCCTGCGCGTCGAAGACAGCGGTGATGATCACGTCGGCCCAGAACGTTGTGCCGTCCTTACGCACACGCCAGCCTACGTCCTCGTAGCGCCCCTGCGCGACGGCCTCCTTCAACTCGTATTGGGGATACTTGATCGCCTTCGCCTCTTCCGTGTAAAAGATGGAGAAGTGCTTGCCGATAATCTCGTCCGCCTGATAGCCCTTGAGCCGTTGCGCGCCTGCGTTCCAGCTAATGATATGGCCGGTGGTGTCGAGCATGAAGATGGCGTAATCCTTCACGCTCTGAACCATCAACTGAAACAGGTTGCCATCTTCGCCCTTCTCTTTTGCCTGCGCGAGCAGGCTCTCGCCCTGTGCGTCACCTGCCGACGGCTCTGCGGATGGTGTGGTGATCTCTGGGTCTGATTGACGTTGCATTGCTCTGACTCTTTCCCGATGTCACGTTCAGGGCATCGACCGACCAAACGATTCGGCCTGACAGAGGCAGCGCGGCTGCAAGGCCCGGCTGCTTGAATGATGGATGGTGAATATCAGCGTTCGTTCCGCGATTTCATGAAATTGGGTTGGTCGTCCACAGAATGTTTCTGACCAGGCAGTCCGGTGTCGAGACCTCGATGATTTATTGCCGTTATGCCTTGCCGTGAAGCTCAAGGCAAACGCTGGTTCAACCCCATTGCAGGTAAGCGTCCTAGACGGTTATCTTACTATTTGCCCGGCAACCGGGGCAACTCATACATTGCGAGCTTAGTCGCCTTGCCATCAGAGTTGGTCTCTGGTTTCATCCGCTGCCGCCGTCCTGCTATTATCAAAGTCTCAGTAAAAGTAACGGAGTAGACCTCATGTTGAAGAATAAAAAGCTGGCCGTGCTGGGCTGCGGCAAGCTCGGCGAAACGCTCATCAAGGGGCTGCTCGAAGCCGGCGTGATCGAAGTCGGCAACGTCACCGTCACCGCTGGCCACCAGCAGCGACTCGACCAGATGCGCGAGCGATTCGGCGTCGCCGGTACGTTGTCGAATCAGATGGCGGCAGAGTCCGCCGACCTCATCATCCTGGCCGTGAAGCCGCAGACCGTGCCGCGCGTCGTCACGGAGATCAGCGAAACGCTGCGCCCATCACAGGTCTTGATCTCGGTCGCCGCCTCGGTCAGCACGGCCTTCATTGAAAAGCATCTCAGCGCGCCGGTTCCCGTAATTCGCGCGATGCCGAACACGCCTTGCCTGTTGAAGAAGGGGATGACCGGCATCGCGCCGGGCAGCAACGCCGGGCGCGATCACGTCGCGCTGGCCAAGTTCATCTTCGATGCGGTCGGGCGCACGGTGGTCGCCGACGAAAAGCACATGGACGCCATCACCGGGTTGTCGGCGAGCGGCCCGGCCTTCATCTACGTCATCATCGAGTCGCTGGCCGAGGCCGGCGTTAAGGTCGGCCTGCCGCGCGACGTGGCAACCGAGCTGGCAGCGCAAACCGTCGTAGGCGCTGGCTCGATGGTGCTTGAAACCGGCGAGCACCCGGCCAAGCTCAAAGACACTGTGACCACGCCCGCCGGCTGCACGATTGACGGCCTTCTCGAATTGGAAGAAGGCGGCCTGCGTGTGACGCTCATCAAGGCTGTCGTCAAAGCGACGCAGCGAGCAAAGGAGTTGCTGGAAACCTGATGAAAGACAGACGCGGCGACACGGCGACGCGGGGACGCGGCGAACGAAAGGATTGGCGATGCGTCGTCTTCGTTACCTGCTTCTTGCTTCTTGTTGATTGCCTTCCAATCTTGGGCGGGCCGGCAATGCAAAAGAGCGAAGACAAGAGCGCGCAGGCAGCAGCGGAATTCCCGAAGTTTGTTGACGAGTACTTTAACGACTTTTATTCGCGCCACCCGTCAGCGGCGGCGGCGACCGGCCTGCACGCGTGGGACGGCCAGCTCGAAGATTACAGCAGCGCCGCGCTCAATGACGAGGTCAGCGCGATTAAGAAATTCCAGGCGCGGCTGCAAAAGATTCCCGCCATCGAGCTGGGCCTTTCCGACATTCTCGACTACCAGATTCTCGCCTCCAACATGCAATCGCGTCTGCTTGAGCTTGAGCGCATCAAGAGCTTCGAGCACAATCCGGGCCTCTATAACGACGTGTTGTCAGGCGCGTTGCTGCAAGTTGCTTCGTTCGAGTATGCGCCGCCCGATTCGCGGCTGCACCATCTCATCGCCAAAGAGAAACTCGTGCCGCGCTTTCTCGAAGCCGCCCGCGCCAACGTTCGCAACGTGCCGCCGGTTTATTTGAAGGTGGCTCTCGAAGGCTTCAAAGGGACGCTCGACTTTGTCCAGACCGATCTGCCGAAAGCCTTCGCTTCAGTCAAGGATGCCGCGCTGCAAGCCGAGTTCAAGAAGGCGACGAAAGCCGCAGCCGACGCGCTCGCCCGATACCTCAAGCACCTGCAAGAGCTGAAGCCCGACCCGGCGGCGAGCTTTGCCATTGGCCGGGAGAATTATGAAGCCAAGCTGAAGTACGATGAAGGCATAGACATCCCCGTTGACGCGCTGCTGAAGATTGCTAATCGTGAATTGACCAAAGCGCAGGACGATTTCCGCAAGACCGCCGCCCGCATCGACCCGAAACGCGACGCGCAAGCCGTCTGGGCCGACATTCAGCGCGACCACCCGAAAGCCGGCACGCTGGTTCAAGAGGCCAGCCGCCAGCTTGACGCCTTGGTAAAGTTCATCACAGAAAAACAGATCGTCACGCTGCCGACCGCTGAGAGGCCGCTCGTCGCTGCAACGCCGGATTTCATGCGCTGGTCTACGGCGAGCATGTCAACGCCGGGCGCGCTGGAGCGCGGGCCGGCGCGGGCGCGTTACCTCATCACCGATGTCGATCCAACGTGGACCGAGCGGCAGAAGGAAGAATACCTCGCCTCGATCAACTACGAGCAGTTATGGACGACCTCGATTCACGAAGCGTATCCGGGCCACTACGTGCAGGGAATGTACTTGCGCCAGGTGGCGTCGCCTGTGCGAAAGACGTGGGCCATTGCGCCCGGCAGCTTCGTCGAAGGCTGGGCGCATTACACCGAGCAGATGATGCTCGAAGAAGGCTTCGGCGGTAACGACCCGAAGCTGAAGATGGGGCAGTTGGCCGATGCGCTATTGAGGCTGTGCCGCTTCGTCGTCGGCATCCGCGAACACACGGATGGGATGACGGTCGAGCAGGCGACGCGCTTCTTCATGCAGAATGCCTATATGGGCGAGACGCCATCGCGCATCGAAGCCGAGCGCGGCACGTTCGACCCGACCTATCTGGTCTACACGGTCGGCAAGCTGGCGATTCTGAAGATGCGCGACGACTACCGGCGCTATCGCGGCAAGGAATTTTCGTTACAGGAATTTCACGACAAGCTGCTTCAGAACGGCAACGCGCCGCTCTGGGTGCATCGCCAGTTATTGATGCCCGGCGATAAAGGCAAGCTGCTGGAATAATCGGGCGCGCATCATCAGCCGATCTCAGGCAGGCGCTTGATGACAGCGGCCCGCGTGGATAATGAACATTAGAACCGTAAACGCTACAAGGTATGTCACGCCGTTGCGCGAAGGCGGCTCGCTGCCGGCCATCATCGAAGCCGATGATGACGGGATGTACGTGCTCAAATTCAGCGGCGCGGGGCAGGGAAAAAAGGCGCTAATCGCGGAGCTTGTGGCCGGAGAATTGGCTCGCGCCGCAGGGTTGCTTGTGCCGGAGATCGTCTTCGTTGAGCTTGACCCGGAACTGGCGCGCACAGAGCCTGACCCTGAGATTCAACACCTGATTCGCGCGAGCGCCGGCCTGAATCTCGCGCTCGATTACCTGCCCGGCTCAGTGATGTTCGACCCTGTGGCCGAGCGGCCCGCCGGCGCGCTCGCCTCTTCGATTGTCTGGTTCGACGCCTTCGTCACCAACGTTGATCGTACGGCGCGCAACACCAACATGCTGATGTGGCATAGGCGGCTGCATCTCATCGATCACGGCGCGGCGCTCTACTTTCATCACACCTGGACGAACTATCACGCACGCAGCCGCGACCCGTTCGCATTGATCAAGGATCATGTGTTGTTGCGTTTTGCGGACTCACTTGAAGAAGCGGACGCGACGATGACTGCGCACATAACCACCGATCTGATCGACCGCGTTGTCCGATTAATCCCTGACGACTGGCTAGTGAGCGATTCACCGTTTGACGAGGCCGACCGACATCGTGATGCCTACGTCGAATACCTGTCGAGCCGTTTGCAAGCGCCGCGTGCGTTCGCGGAGGAGGCGATTCGTGCGCGATCATAACACGTATGACTATGCGATCATCCGCGTCGTCCCGCGCGTCGAGCGTGAAGAGTTCGTCAACGCCGGTGTGATCGTTTTGTGTCAGGCCAGAGAGTTTCTCGAAGCCCGCATCGAACTGGACGAATCACGTTTGCGGGCGATTGACCCGACGCCGGATATCGAATCCATCCGCGCGCACCTTGCGACCATTCCGGCCATCTGCGCGGGCGGCGACAGGGCCGGGCCGATTGGACGGCTGTCGCGGCGCGAACGATTCGACTGGATCACCGCGCCGCGCAGCACCATCATTCAAACTTCGCCGGTACACACGGGCCGCTGCGATGACCCGGCGGCCTTGATCGAGCGCCTGCTCGATCAGATGGTGCGCCCGCCGCGTATAACTGTGTTAGACTCGCCGAACACGGAGGCTTTATGAGCACGCAGATCGAACCGCTAATGACCATAGAAGACCTTGATGCGATGCCCGACGACGGCTACCGCTACGAAATTATCGAGGGGGAACTATTCGTGTCACGCGCACCAAATCTCAAACATCAACGTGTCTCCATGAGTATCACAAAAGCAATCCTTCCTTACCTCGCGCGCAACCCAATAGGAGAGCTTCTCACGACGCCGGGTATTATCTTCAGCGATTTCAATGGCGTGATACCTGACTTGATATTTATGTCTCATGAGCGGCGCGGTGAGATTGCGTCAGGTGATCGAATAACCGGAGCGCCCGAATTGGTGATCGAGATTGTTTCTCCCGGTTCTGAAAACGAAAAGCGCGACCGCATCGCCAAGCGACAACTCTACGGCAAATATGGCGTGAAGGAATATTGGGTGGTTGATCCTTATCAACGGACGATTGAAGTCTACGTTCTCAAAGGTCAAACGCTCGTCCTCGATGCGACGTTTTCCGAAGCCGACGAACTGGTCTCATCGGTGCTGCCGGGATTCAGTTGCAAGGTCGAGAGCATCTTCCGCGTTTAACCCTGATCTTCGGCATCAGCATTCACCATAAAGGCAACGGGGAGGCGATAAGCCTCCCCGCTTTGCTTATGAGACAAATAACAATCCACTTACATATTCTTGTTGCTCTTTTTCTTTGCAGCCGTCGAGCCATTCTTGTTGCCTTTGGGCACGGCGGTCTTCATCTCGACTTCGAGATTGTTGGTGACGCTCTTGACGCAGGGCACGGCTTTGGCAACGCGCGTCGCTGTGCCTTTGTTGCCTCCGGTCTTGACCTTGCCGGCCAATGTCACCACGCCGCCGTCTGCCGTCGCTGTGATCGCCTGTCCGTTGAGCGAGGGCGCGGCGGCGAGCCGGGCATTGACGTTCTTGGCCAGCGTCACGTCGTCAACGGTCGAGCAGTTCGGAGGCGGGACTTTCGGCTTCTTCGGCTTTGCGGTGTTACTGTTCTGCGCCAGCGCCGCGCCGCTCATCAACATCAGCATCAACACTGCAACGAGAATTCTTCTCATGCTCTTCTCCTTTTGCGGTCGAGTGTCGGGCCACGAGAACAACCTGCCGCGAGCAGCGGCCCGCACCTGACCATTATGGTTGTGAACGATTCGCCAGCGAACACGGGGGAAGATGACGCGTTCGCGGCAGCTTGTAGGGTAAACTACGTTGTCGCCCTGACGAGCGAAACGCCCAGATTATTCGCCAACCGAACCGCAGAGTCAAGCCGAGGCGCGCCCGCGCCAATCGCTGAGTATCTCGCGCGCCGCGTTGTAACCCGACGCGCCCATCACGCCGCCGCCCGGGTGCGTGCCTGAGCCGCACAGGTACAACGCCTCAACTGGCGTGCGGTACTTGGCCCAGCCGGCCAGCGGGCGCATAAAGAATAACTGGTCAACCGTCATATCGCCGTGAAAGATATTGCCGCCGGTCAGCGAATATTGCCGCTCTAGATCCATCGGCGAGACGACGTGGCGGTGAATGATGGCATCGCGGATGTTGGGCGCGTACTCAGCCAGCAGATCGATGCAGCGGTCGGCGAATATGTCCTTCATAGAATCCCAATCGCCGTCGCGTAGCGCGTAGGGCGCGTACTGCGCGAAGATGCACATAATGTGTTTGCCCGGCGGCGCGATGGAATCGTCATAGGCGGTCGGAATGGTCAATTCAAGCAGCGGGCGCTCGGAACATCGCCCCGCCTTGGCGTCGTCCCAGGCGCGGTCTACGTACTCCATCGACGGACAGATGTGCATCGTCGCCTTGTGCTGCGGGCCGAGCGAAGCAGTGGGGTAGGCCGTGAATTCGGGCAGCGCATCGAGCGCCAAGTTGATCTTGAACGAGCAGCCTTGCATACGAATGCTCTCGACTTCGCGGCGAAAATCACCATCGATGGCATCCGCATCAACAAGCTTCAGAAATGTCGTCTTCGGGTCGGCGTTCGAGATGACGATGCGGGCGTGAAGCTCTTCGCCGGAGTCGAAGGCAACGCCATACGCGCGACCGTTGCGAATCAGTATCTGCGAGACGGCGGCGTTCGCGCGAATGCGTGCGCCGTGCGCGCGGGCCGAGTCGGCTATGGCCTGGCTGATCGCGCCCATACCGCCGCGCGCAAATCCCCAGAGGCCGCGCACGCCGGTCGCTCCGCCCATCACGTGATGCAACATGATGTAAGCTGTGCCCGGCGTCGAAGGCCCACCATTAGTCCCGATGACGCCATCGGTCGAGAGCGTCGCTTTGAGGTGCTCGGACTCGAAGTGCTCGTCGAGATAAGCACGCACGCTCTGCGTCATAATCTTAACGAGATGCACGATGTCAGGGTCGCGGAAGCGCGCCGCTTCCAGTCCCAGGCGACCGAGCGCCAACAAGTCGCCAAGCTTCCGGCGGATGATGTTCGGAGGCGTTCGCACCAGCAACCCTTCGACCCACTCGGCCAGCCGCGCCAGTTGATGTTCGTAATCTGGATAACGTTCGGCGTCGCGGGCTGAGAACTTTGCCATCTCGCGCTGGGTCGCCGCCAGGTCTTTCCAGAAGAAGAGGTGGCGGCCATCGGGAAAGGCCGTGAAGAACGACGGGTCTTTGGCGTAGAGGTGAAAGCCGAAGCGCGGCAGTTCGAGGTCGCGGATGATCTTCGGTTGCAGCAGGCTGCACAGGTAAGAGAGCGTCGAGACCTTATAGCCGGGCCATACCTCTTCGGTGACGCACGCGCCGCCAAGGACTTCGCGGCGTTCGAGCACCGTAACGTTCAATCCGGCGCGCGCCAAATAAGCAGCGGTGACGAGGCCATTGTGACCGGCCCCGATGATGATTGCGTCAATGAGTTCTGCCATCTTCGTCCACGATAAAGAAAGCTTTCGCGCATCAAAGCCGCTGCTCGTCTTGCGCACTGCCGGCGCGCCGCAGGAGCTTGCTGAACGCGGATAAAGAGATGCCGGCGAGTGTGAGCGCGCAAAGGAATGCAAGAATGCAGGCCAAAATGACGACGACCACTTGAATCATAACGAGCCTTTCAGGGGGTGGGTCCAAAGGGTGAGTCCACTGTAGACGATTCCGCGAGCGGATTGCAACAAGAAAGTTCTTGCGGTGTGAAGACTCTCGATTATTTCAAGCGGCGCGGCGAGCCTCTCATTTTTGGCGCAGGTGCGCGACGGTTTCGATGTGATAAGTTTGCGGGAAGAGATCAACGCCGGTGACGCGGTCGAGTGTGTAGCCGCCGTCAAGCAAGCGGCGCAAGTCGCGCGCCATCGTCGTCGGGTCGCACGAAACGTAAGCAATGTGCGTTGCCTGCAATCCGAGGATCGCATCGAGCGCGGCGGCGGCTCCGGCGCGCGGCGGATCGAGCAACAGCAGATCAACCGGCGTTCGTGCGTCGCTTGGTTGCGCGATGAATTCGCCGAGCCATTGCTCGACGCGGGCCTGATGGTACTTAATATTACCAATATCATTAGCCGCGATGTTGTGACGCGCGTAATGCGCCGCTTCGCGGTCGGATTCAATACCGATGACGCGGTTGAATCGTCGCGCGAGCGGCAAAGTGAACAGCCCAACCCCTGCGTAAAGGTCAATCGCCGTCTGCCCTGCGTAATCGTTGAGAGCTTCGGCGATCAACCTTTCGAGCAGCAAGGCGTTGCCTTGAAAGAAAGTCGTGGGGCTGAACTCGTATTGCAAGCCATTGATCGTCCGCGCAATCGGGCCAGCGGGCAGACCCTTGATCGTTGGCGCGAAGGCAATGGCATTGTCACCAGCGGCGACTTCCACCTCTCTCATTCGTGAAAGCTCCGTCTGCGCCGCTTCACCCGATTGGCTCGCTATCTTTCCGAGGCGAGCGAACGCGGCGTCGAGTTGCGGAACCAGCACGGGACAACTCGTCACCTCGCAAATGGCGCTTGAGGCCGCACGGTTGAAGCCGATGCGTAGCGGTTGATTGGCGGAATGCGAGCCGGCTTCCACTTTGATCTGGGCGCGGGCGCGGTAGCCGAACTCCGCCGCGTGGAGCACGGGGATTTCCGCAGGCCATTCGATCTTGCCGATGCGCGTCAGCGCGTCGCGGATGAAGCCGGCTTTGGCTTCGAGCTGGGCCGGATAGTTCAGATGTTGAAGCTGGCAGCCGCCGCAGTTGCCGAAGTAGTCACACACCGGCGCGCGGCGCGCGGGCGCGGCGTCGATGATGGTTTCGATGACGGCGCGGGCAAAATTCTTTTTGCGCTCAGTGATGCGAACGCGCAACCGTTCGCCCGGCGCAGCGAGTCGAACGAAGACCGTCAGGCCGCCGTGACGGGCTACCGCATCGCCGCCATAGGCCAGCCGCTCGGTCGTCACTTCAATACGGTCGCCGACTTTTATCGTTGATGTCGTCACTTATTCACGATAACAGTCAGGCAGCCGGGAAAGGAAGGGGCTAGCCAGGGCAGTCCCGTAGGGACGCGATGTTTATAGAGCGTGTCTGAGAAGCCCTGAAGGGGCGGGATTCGACAGCCCAGGGCATCGCCCTGGGTGAGCGGCAGGGCAAACCGCCAAGCCCTGAAAGGGCGCACTAGGTGATCGGTTATTGCGCCCTTTCAGGGCTTGCGGAGTTGTCGCTGAGTGTACCCAGCCCGTTGGGCTGGGCTATTGAATCGCGCCCTTTCAGGGCTTCTCAGACCCGCTCAATAGTTACGCAGGCGGTTTAATCTTCAAGCTCCGTCAGGAGCGCGATGTTTATAGAAATGGCTGAAGGATGTGACGAAGCCCCGTAGGGGCGCAATGTTGACATCACGCTCCTGACGGAGCTTGAAGACTCAATCAACTGCATAACTATAAACATTGCGCTCCTAACGGAGCTTGTTTGATCTATGGCATCGTTGACTATAAACATTGCGCTCCTAACGGAGCGACGATGAGTCGGGTTCTAGCCTCTGATCTTCTAGAGATAGAAAAGGCTCAAGCGCGGCAGGCCGTTGCTCTCGCGCAAACGGCGGGCGATGAAGTTTTCGAGCGTCTGTTCATAAATGGCCTTGTCCATCTTTTTGCGGTACGTCTTCAATTGCGCTTCGGCTTCTGCGCGCAGTCGCGCGATTCCTTCATCGCCGGCTTCGCGGCGCGCGCCGCCGAGCAACATGCGATCAATCGCATCAAGGTCATGTTCGATGGCCTCGGCGTTGACTGTCTGCGCGGCATCGATTTCGCCGTTGATCTCCTGCAAACGGATGCGAGCACGGTTAATCGCGCTCTCGATCTCGCCGCGCCCGCGTTCATTAGCGTTTGTTGCTGCGGCGCGCAACTCATCATCCGAGCGCGAAAGGAATTCTAACAACAAAGGCTTCGGGAATAGCTCGACCGCTGGCCGGTTGCTTGATGGAGTAGCCGCGCCTTTGCTTGCCGGTTTGCTTTCGATTGCCGGATCGCCGCCGACCTGCGCCAGTCGGTATTCGGCGAACGACGCCTCAACTTCCTGTTGGCAGTAGAAGACGGAATTGACCTTGCGATATTTGCGCGGGCGCGCGTCATAGGCATCGAAGGATTTATTGATCGCCCGCAGGACGATGTGCAGCGGGATGCCGGCGTTCTTCCAGCTTTCAATCAGCGCCCAATCGAGCGGTGATACCAGCAAGGGCTTGCCGCGACGGCGCACGAACTCTTCTTCGACTTCGGTGAAATAGTTAAAGTAGTTCAGCCGGTCAGCGCCGCTCGCTTGCTCAGGCGTGTCGTTCACAGTTCTTCTTTATGAGAGCGCCTTGATGAGCCGTTCGGCTGCCGCTTCGAGCATCGCGTCTTCGCGCGCAAAGCACCAGCGCATATAAACGTCCTGCTCAGGCTCGTCCATGAAGGCGCTGCCGGGAACGCCCGCAACACCCGCTTTGATTAAGTAATCATTCAACTCCATTGCGTCGTTGTAGCGTTCGGGGATGCGCGCCCACGTGTAGAAGCTGGAGCGTGACGGGTAGACCTGAAAGCCTACCTGTTCGAGCGCCGCGTTCAAGGTGGCGCGCTTGCGGGCGAAGTTTTCTCTGAGGCGGTCGTAATAGCCGGCGTCTTTCACGAGCACACGCGAGAGCGCGTGTTGCAGCGGCGTCGGCGTACAAACGTAGTAGAGATTACCGAGCGGCCCTAACTTGCCGACTAGATCACTCGGCCCGTAGAGGTAGCCCAGACGCCAGCCCGACACGGCCCAGGACTTCGAGAACGAGCTGACCGTCACCGTGCGCGCGGCGGCTTCGGGGACGGTGGCCGTCGCCACGTGGTCTGAAGGCTCAAGCGTGAAGTGTTCGTAAACTTCATCCGAAAGAATGAGCAGGTCCAACTCTTCGGCAATCTGGCCGATGGCTTTCAACTCGTCGCGTGTCATCACGCGGCCCGTCGGGTTGGCGGGCGAGCAGACGATGATGGCTCGCAAAGGGTATTCGGCCCGCCTGGCGGCGTCGCGGCAAACTCTGCGCAACTCATCAATGTCGAGGGCGAGGTTATCGCCGCGCAGCTTGAACACGTCGGCGCGCGCGCCGGCGCTCTCAACCGTGCGCTTGTGATAAGGGTAGTAGGGCTCGAAGACGAGCGCCGCGCCGCCACGCAGGAAGGTGTGGCAGAAGATGACGAGGCCGCCGGTCGCGCCGGGCGTGATCATCAATTCGAGCGGGCGCTTGTCGGGATCAACCGTGACGCCGTTGAGCAGTCGCAGCTTTTCGCTGACGGCGCGACGCAACGTGTCAGCGCCTTCAAAGAAGCTGTAATGATTCAGCCCTTCGTGGATCACGTCTTTAGCCGCCTGTTCAAGGTCGGGGTGTAGAGCGATCTCACTCTGTCCCTGCACGAGATTGCCGCTCGGCGGCACGAGCCGCGTGATGGCGCGGATGTCCGGCTGTGGGCGCTTGGTTCGAGTCTGCAAATCGGCCTCCAATCTGCGGCGCACGGAGAGCAAACGTGCCCGTTTAAGAACGAATGATGGTAAGAGTAGCGAGCGCGCCCTGTCAAGCAAAGCGGTCTTGCCGCATTGCTTGCGATGACTACTTGATTCTTTGCGGGCCGAGAAGTTAATCTAAAAGAGTCTTCACGAATCTACACTTGGTGAATGACGAACCCCAAACACAGATTGAACGCGCAGGAAAACTCGCCCCTGTGCTTGATTGATTCGGCATCGATTTATGGAAAGCAAGAAATCCTCTCTCCTCTCGCGCCGGCAGGCGTTGAAATCCATCGCCGCCATCACGGCGGGAAGCCTCATCAAACCGACATCCCTTTTCGCAACGGCAAACGCCCGCAGCAAGACTCGCTTTGCGGTTATGGGTGACTTCGGCACGGGCGGCAGCGACGAGGTCGCCATCGCCCAGTGCATGGCCGAGATGCACCGCCAGTCGTCGATTGAGTTCGTGCTTGGCGCGGGCGATAACATCTACCCGAACGGCGCGGGCCACCTGTTTGCGAAGAACTTCGAGCAGCCGTTCGCCGATCTGCTGCGCGAGCCGGTGAAGTTTTATACGGTGCTCGGCAATCACGATGTCGAGGCGGGTCGCCGCGACCAGATGCATTACTCGCTCTTTAATATGAACGGCGCGAACTATTATTCTATCGGGCGCGGCAACGGCCTGGTCGATTTCTTCATGCTCGACTCGACCGACTTCGACAACGAGCAAACCAACTGGTTCGAGAACCAGCTCACTCAATCAAAAGCCTTGTGGAAGATCGCCGTCTTTCATCACCCGATCTACTCGTCAGGCAAAAAGCACGGCTCTGACACAAGGCTGCGCGCGCGCATCGAGCCGCTGTTGAAGAAGCACCGCGTACAGGTCGTCTTTTCTGGACACGATCACGTATATGAGCGGATGAAGCCGCAGGACGGCATACAGTATTTCGTCAGCGGCGGCGCGGGCAAAGTTCGGCGCGGCGACATTCGGCAGGACAGTGAGATCAGCGCCGCCAGCTTTGACGACGACAATCACTTTATGCTGATCGAGCTTGACGAGAAAGAGATCGCCTTCAAAGCTATTGCCAAGAGCGGCGCGGTGATCGACAGCGGCGTCATTCGGCAGCAGGAGTAGAGCGCCGCGTTATCCGTCGAGCAACTCGCTCATCCTTCATAAAGCAAATAGGGCTGGCGACGCGTGGCGAAATCAGCCAGCGCGTCCTGCCATCTCGCCTCGATGTCGCGCGCCGGTCGTCCTTCTTCAATCATCTCTCGAATGCTTGAGCCGCCGTTGATCACATCAAATGGCAGCCGGTCGTAAACGTATTCATAAGGCGGCGATGTCCATTCAAAGCGGGCGCTGTACAACTCATATATCGCTGCGATGATACTGACGCCAGTGATGACCGGCTTGAAGCGTGAGCGGTCGGTGACGTGGACTTGCAGGCCGCCGCAAAGTTCGCCCTTGAACTTGTGAAAAGTCGGCTCGAAATGCAACGGGCGCAGAACGCAGCCCGGCAGCGCATCTTGACTGAGTCGTTCAAGCAGGCGGCGCGGCTCGATGTAGGGCGCGCCGATAATCTCAAACGGCCTCGTCGTGCCGCGACCTTCTGACAGCTTCGTCCCTTCAAACATCACCATCCCTGGATAGACCGTCGCCGTATCGGGCGTCGGCATATTCGGCGAAGGCATCACCCACGGCAGGCCCGTCTCTTCAAACCACATCGCGCGCCGCCAGCCTTGCATCGTCACGACTTCAAGCTGACAACCGATACCGAACGCTTGATTGAACATCCGCGCCAGCTCGGCGACCGTCATTCCGTGACGCATCGGCAGCGGATACATTCCAACAAAAGAAGCGAATTCTGATTCGAGGAGGTTGCCTTCGACTTGCGCGCCGTTGATCGGGTTGGGCCGGTCGAGCACGATGAACCGCTTGCCGCATTCGCGCGCCGCCTGCATGGCCAGCGCCATCGTGTAGACAAACGTGTAGACGCGCGTGCCTACGTCCTGAACGTCGAAGACCAGCACGTCAACGTCGCGCAGCATCTCCGGCGTCGGCTTGCGGGTTTCGCCGTAGAGCGAGTATGCGGGCAGTCCCGTGCGCGAATCGCGGAACGATTGCCACTCGATCATATTGTCCTGCGTCTCGCCGCGTATGCCGTGCTGCGGCCCGAATAGCGCGGCCAGTCGAATGCGCGGGTGAGCGAAGAAGAGGTCCGCCGCGTGCTCGTACCGCGAGTTGATCGAAGCCGGGTGACAGATCAGCCCGACGCGCTGGCCGTCGAGCAGATCAAGGCGCGCATCGAGCAAGGCTTCTAATCCGATTTTGACATGTTGATTTTGCATAGAATGATTTATGGCTTTCTGCCAATGATAAGAACGCTGCCCGGCGACAGCGCCGGACGCACAACGCGAACAGAGGTAAACCCGACGCCTTCGAGCCACCGCGCGTATTCGTTGCCGTGATAGCAGCGCGCCGTTGACGTGAGGCGAAAGAAGAGCGCCGCGCCGTCGCCGTGCGTCGGCTTTGCATCTTTCTCCGGCGCTTCGATCTCCCAAATAGCGACTGTGCCTTGAGGCGTCAATGATTGAAAGGCGCGGCGTAAAATTCCGACGTTCGTCTCTTCATCAAAATGGTGCAGGATGTTCGACAGCAGCGTCACGTCATTATCGTTGCCGTAATCGGCGACCAGTATGTCGCCGGCTCGGTGCTCGACAACATCATCGATCTTTTCCTGTCGGGCTAACTCGCGGGCGTGCTCGATGGCAATCGGCAGGTCGAGCACGGTCGAAGTCATTGGCGGATGCTTGCGGCAGATGGCCGCGCCGAACAGACCGTGCGAGCCGGCGATGTCGAGCAGGCGACGCGCGCCCGCTTTGACCGGCACGCGTGCGGCAACGAGAGGCGCGCTGAAGCGAGCTACTTCCATCATCGCGCGCTGGTAATTGGCCCAGGCGTCGGCGTCGGTGAGCGTCTCGTGGAAATCAATGCCGCGCCCCGTCAGCAGCAAGTCGTCGAGGTGGCCGATCATCTCCCACTGCGAGTAGTTCCACATCAGATAGCCGAACAGTTCGTGTTCAGCGCCGGCGATCATTGTCTTGCGCGACAGCTCGCTCAGCGCAAACTGATCGCCGCGATGTTCCAGATAATCAGTGATGACCAGCACCCGCAACAACAACTCGGTGCATTCGACATCGAGGTTGCAGCGCGCAGCCACTTCATGCGCCGTGAGCGGCGCATCGCGCAATGTCTCGAAGATACGGAAGCGAACCGCCGCCATTAGCGTGCGCGCTTTCATAATGGAGAAGAGCGCGTCGAGCATCGGCACGGGCACTTTGCCCATCCATAATGCCAGTCGCTCAATTGGATTTGAGGGGATCACGCCATATTTCATTGGAGTAAAGTAAAAGAAGGTTAATGAAGAAACAAGGCCGGGCCGATTAACCGCAGAGCACCGAGCCGCCGTTGACGTTAAGGATTTCGCCGTTGACGTGGCTGGCCAGCGTGGAAGCGAGGAAGAGCACAGGCCCGGCGATCTCTTCCGGCGTGGCGACGCGGCCAAGCGGGTTGAGCAGTTTGATCTTGCGCCGCTCACTAGGGTCCTTGAGCGCGTCAGCCGCCATATCGGTGATCACCCAGCCCGGCGCAACACAGTTGACCGTGATGCCGCGCGGGCCTAGCTCTGCCGCGAGCGACTTCGTCATCGAAATGATCGCGCCCTTCGTCGCCGCGTAGTGTGAATAGAAGGCTTCGCCGCGCTGGCCGGCGGTCGAAGAGATTAAGATCATCGTGCCGCGCCGCTGCTCGATCATCACGCGCGACACCGTGTGACAACAGGCATAGATGGATTTCAGGTTTTGATTGATCGTCTCGTCCCACTGCGCTTCGGTCATCTGATCGATAGCCGCTTCTTTCCAGATGCCGGCGTTCGCTACCAGTATATCGAGCGAGCCGAAGCGCGCGACTGCCGCCTTGACCATCTTCTCGACTGCCGCGAGCCGCGATACGTCAGCGCGATGAACGACCGCATCCGCGCCGAGTTGTCTACAATCAGCGGCGACCGCTTCAGCCGCGTCGCGGTTGTTCTTGTAGTTGATAATCAGGCCGCGCACGCCGGCTTGCGCGAACATAACGGCTGTCGCTGCGCCGATGCCGCGCGACGCGCCTGTAATCAATGCTACTTTGCCTGAAAGATCGATCATCGATTCAATCGCCGGCAGCAACAGCCATTTCAGAATCCGGCTGATAGCGGTGCGCTTCATCGCGCGGCAACAGGTAAGCGCAGACGGCGCTCAACAAGGTCATCGCCGAGGCGAAGATCAAGGTGTTGCGGAACCCATAAGCTGAGACCAGCGGGTGCAGCGCTTGTGGCGCGAGCGCGCCGATGCCCCAGGCCGCGCCCATCATCAGCGCCGAAACCGTGCTTGTCTGCCCCGGCGCGAGTTCTTGCGCCATCGCTACATTGACGGGGATCGTTGACAGCAGGAAGAAGCCGCCCGCGCCGAGCAGGATCAGGCTCAACGCGCCGCTCGTCAGGAACGAAGCCATCATCAGTGGCCCGGCCAGCAGTCCTGAATAGAGCGTCACTTTGCGCCCTGATGTGCGCTCGGCCATCACGCCGCCGACCAGTCCGCCGATGCCGCCGAGCAGGAGGAAGACCGTCATCACGTTTCCGGTCGCGGTCAAATTGTAGCCTTGCTCACTCAACATGAATGGCAGGTAGTTGTTGGTTGTGATTTGCAAACCCGAACGAATGACGGTGATGAGATAAAGCAGCGTCAGCGGCTTCCACGCGGCGTGAAGCGCGGCCATCAGGGGCGAGCGTATGCCGGCGCTGGTCGGCTCGGCTTTGGGCGGCGGGTCGAGCGCCGGGCAGGTGCGATACAGAATCGCGCTCATCACGATGCCGACGACCACGACGTAATAAGAATTCTCAAGGCCGTAGCGCGCGACGATGCGCGTAATGGCAAACGGCCCGAATGCAAAGCCGAGCGTGCCGAGCGCCGAGAACATCGCCATACCGACGCGCTTGCGATTGCCCGAAGCGCGCGACGCCATCGCCGCTGCCTGCGGATGGAACGAGCCGATGCCGACGCCGCCCGCTACCAGCAGTGTGATTAAGATGCCATATGACGGCGCGAGTCCGATCAGCGATACGAAAACGGCGGTGAGCGCCGGCCCGCAGACCGCGAAGAAACGCCTGAAATAGCGGTCACTGATGATGCCATACAACGGCTGCATCAGCGAAGACGATAATGAATAGAGCGGCGACAACCAGAAGACCTGCGCGTCGCTTAAGCCGAGCTTGAGCTTGAGCAAGGGCAGCAGCGGGTAGATGAGGCTGGAATATGAATCGTTGACGAAGTGCGCGGCGCACAGCACGGCCAACGTCAGCTTGTCACGTTTCTGCATAGCGATTGGCGCGAGCCGCTCAATTACTGTTCGACGCGCACGGCTTCGTTGAGGCGCAGGCTCATATGATTGCGCGCGGTGGCGATGAAGTGTTTGAAGATGGCTTGCGACAACAGGTCGTCCTGCCAGCCGACTTCGGGGTGCCACTGAACGCCGAGGATGAACTGGTCAGGGCGCGTGTTGGTGACTGCTTCGATGACGCCGTCGGCGGCCCAGGCGATGGGTTCGAGGTCGCGCCCGACGATATCAATCGCCTGGTGGTGGTGACTGTTGACTGCCGTGTGCGTCGAGCCGGCCAGCCGCGCGATCAGTGAGTCTTCGGTGACGTTGATTGAATGCGAGCGCCGCCAGAAGACATCGCCCTGCATGTGCTTGAGCGGGTCTTTGACTTCCGAAGGGATGTCTTGAATCAGCGTGCCGCCGCGATAGACGTTGAGCGATTGGATGCCGAAACAGATCGCAAGCACCGGCATGTGGCGGGCTTCGGCAGCCGCCAGCAACATCATATCCATCTCGTCGCGGCGCGGCACGACCGGGCCGAGGCCGGGCTTCGGCTCGCGCCCGTAACGCAGCGGGTCCACGTCATTGACCGAGCCGGGCAGGCAGATGGCATTCACTTGTTCGATGATCGCCTCTACATATTCAGTCTCAGGGATGAGCGGCAGCATCAGCGGCGTGCCGCCCTGCGCGTAGATGACCTCCGGGTAGGTTTCGCGCAACTCATAATAGCTCGTGTTCCAGTTAAAGCGACATGGAATGCCAATGATCGGTCTTGAATTCTCGCTCAATGCCATGACCTCGTCTGATTTATAAAGCGACCAGGGAGTAAAAAGATGGCCGCAGTCATCGAAATTCCTGCGGCGTCCCTCGTGCGGATCGAAACGATAGATTACCGGCTGGTCGCGCGGCTGTCAACGAAGCGGAAACGGCGGCGGCCCGGCCTATCACAATCGGTTGCGGGTGGCCGCCGCGCCTGCCGGCACATCTTGAGCGCGAGCCGCCGGCGTGGTTAGCCGGGCGCGCCGAATCCCGTTGAATTCCAGTGACGCTGCGCGTAGAATCACGCCGTGGACCTTTAAACCTGAAGGCAATCTCTCGCTGGTCCGTGACCCTGCCCGCCAGCCGGATGACCATCCTTACGCAACCGGGCTTTTCACCGCGTACCACGACTGCGACATGCCGATTCGTGACCGCTCTTCAATGATCCGCTTGAAGCGCCAGAAACTCAGACCCGTTGCTCAGTCGCCCCAGGACCGAGGAAGGGAGTTCCTATGCTCAACGCCAACAACGACCCATCGAATGCAGAAGTGAATCAGGACCGCGCGGCTGCTCCTGCGCCCGCTCTCGCTCCCAACTGCGATTGGAGCGATATGGGTGAGTCCGATCACTTCGTCCAGTTTTATGAGAATGACGAATTCCTGTTGAACTCGTTGAGCGGATACATCGGCATGGGCCTCAGTGTGAGTGATGCTTGCGTTGTCGTGACCACATCAGCGCACCGAGAAGGGCTTGATCAGCGGCTACAGAGCTATGGCTTGGATGTCTTTGCGGCGCGTGCCTTCACTCAATACCTGGCTCTGGACGCGGATGAGACGTTGTCACAATTGATGGTTGAGGGGAAGGTTGATGCGGGCCGCTTTGCCGAGTTGATCGGCGGCCTGATTGCCCGCGCCGCGCAGGGCGGTCGCCGCGTGCGAGTCTTCGGCGAGATGGTGGCGCTACTCTGGGAGCGCGGCGATGTCGGGGCGGCTATTCAGTTAGAGCAGTGCTGGAATGACTTGCGCGCGGCGCATTCGTTCATGCTCCTCTGCGCTTACCCGATGAAAGCTTGCGCCGGCGAAGCGCTGGCCGAATCATTCAGTCGTATGTGCACGGCTCACTCGCGCGTCATCCCCGCCGAGAGCTATGCCGGCCTGACCAGCGCCGACGAACGGCTGCGCACGATCATTCGCTTGCAGCAGAAAGGCGAATCGCTCGAAGCGCAGATCGCCGAGCGCAAGGTTGCCGAAGCCGCGCTGTGCAAAATAAAAGAGGAGTTGGAGACACAGGTGGCCGACCTGCGCCGCCTGCACGAGATGAGCGTTGGGCTGACCGGCACGCTCGATGTCAAGCTGCTGCTCGACGAGGTGCTGCGGTCGGCAATGGCGGTGCACGGCACAGGGATGGGGCTGCTGTCTCTTTGCGAGTCAGAGCGCGACGGCATCAACGTTATGGTTCACAGCGGCTTTGACGAACGATTCCTCAAGCTGATCGAGTGGGTTCCGGCGGGCGGCGGCGCGTGCGGAACGTGTTATGCCGAACGTCGCCGCGTCATCATCGAAGACGTTGAGCTTGATCCGGTCTTCGACGATTACCGCGAGGCGGCGCGCATCGCCGGCTTTCGCGCCTGTCACAGCACGCCTCTGCTAACACGCAATGGCAACATCATCGGCGTGCTCTCGGTTCACTTCGACAAACCGCATCGCCCCTCTGAGCGCGAGACCCGGCTGATGGACCTCTACGCGCGGATGGCGGCGGACATTATCGAAAACGCGCGACTGCATAATCGTATGCAGCAGGAATTGGAAGAGCGCAAACTGTTGCTCGCCCGCGAACAGCAGGCGCGCGCCGAGGCCGAAGCAGCCAACCGAATGAAGGATCAATTTCTCTCGACCGTCTCGCACGAACTGCGTACGCCGCTGAACGCCATCGTCGGCTGGGTTCACATTCTGCGGCGGGGCAAGCCCGACGAAGCGATGGCTGCGCGCGGGCTGGAGACTATTGAGCGCAACGCGCGGGCACAGGCGCAACTGGTTGCCGACATCCTCGACATGTCTCGCGTGATAACCGGCAAGTTGCGTTTGAACATTGACCCGGTCGATCTGGCGGCGGTCATTAATCAGGCGATTGATTCGGTGCAGCTAGCCGCAGATTCCAGGAACATACGGTTGAGCGTGACGCTAGACCCAACGGCTCGCCACCTCTCAGGCGACGCAAGCCGGCTGCAACAGGCGGTCTGGAACCTGCTCTCGAATGCGATCAAGTTCACGCCCAGCGGCGGGCGCGTCGAAGTGAGACTGGAGCGTGCCGGCGCGGAGGCCGAGATCAAAGTCAGCGACACCGGCGAAGGCATCAGCCGCGATGTTCTTCCATTCATCTTTGACCGTTTCCGTCAGGCCGATGGGACGAGCACGCGCCGGCACGGTGGGCTTGGGCTTGGGCTGGCCATCGTGCGTCACTTAATGGAAATGCACGGCGGCACGGTCGAAGCTGAGAGCGCCGGCGAAGGCTGTGGGGCGACGTTCACGTTAAGGCTACCGCTCACTGCTGCCCGTGCGTGCGCGAAGGCCGGTGATGGAGGGGAACACTCGTTCTAGTTGATTGAAAGTCCTGGCAAACCATTTTGACTTTTGGCAGATTTCTCTGGCGAATTGGCCCGTCTTAGCTTGCCTAAATTGACGCCCCGCACTCTACCTTTTACAATGCAGACGAACGCAACGGAGGCATAAAGGGAAATTCATGTCAGAGCGAAAAGAAAAGAAGAAGAAGCTGCGCCAGTTGCTGTTGTTCGTTCCCAACCTGATGAGGCTGCTTTACGCCCTGCTCAAAGACCCGCGTGTGTCGAAGGCCGACAAGGCCATCCTTGCGGGCGTGATTATGTACGTGATCGTGCCGATTGATGTGATCCCCGACTTCGTGCCCTTCGTTGGAATGGTGGACGACTCGTACTTGATTGCGATCTCGCTCTTACGACTGTTGAACCGCGCCAATCGTCAAGTGGTGCTCGATCACTGGAAAGGTGACGTTGACATTAAGCAGCTAGTTGAAAACATCTCGAACATCGCGTCCTACTTTTTGCCGGAGCGCATGCGCAACGCCCTGCACGGGCGCATCGAAGTGAAAGGCCGCCTCCACGTCGTCGATTCGTCCGCTCCCGAAGAGGTCTAAACGAATCCCGATCACGCTCCTGCCGCCGTCAACGCCTTGAGCAGCTTATCGTGAACGCCGCCGAACGCGCCGTTCGACATCGCCACCACCACATCCCCCTCGCGTAATCTCGGTGTAAGGTAGGCTACAATCTCATCAGCGGTAGCAATGAAGGCCGCCTCGCGCCCGGCTCGCCGCAAGTTGTCGATCATCTCTTCGGGCGAGACCGCCGACTGCTTACTGTACCGCTCCGGGTGAAAGAGGCCGGCGATGATGATCGAATCGGCTTCGCGCAAGCCGTCCTCAAAGCCCTGTTGAAACGACTTGATCTGCGCCGTGTAAGAACGCGGCTCGAACAGCGCGACGATGCGCCGGCCCGGATACCTGGCGCGTACGGCTCGGAGCGTTTCCGTGACTGCCGTCGGGTGGTGCGCGAAGTCATCAATGACGGTGACGCCGCGCGCGACGCCACGCACCTGCATACGCCGCTTGACGCTCTTAAACTCGGCGAGCGCGTCGGCGACGGCCTTGCGATCAAGGCCGAGCGTTTCGCAGGCCGCGATCACGCCGAGGCAATTGCGCACGTTGAACAACCCGGCCAGCGGCGTACGATAGCGGCCAAACTCTGCGCCGCCGGCGCTGACTGTGAATGCGGTCATCTCGCCGGTAAAATCAATCTCAGTTGCGCGCCACTGCGCGTCTTCTTCAATGCCGAAGCGGACGATGGGGCAGAAGGCGCGCGGCGCAAGCTCGCGGACGATGGGCGAATCCCAGCCGGCGATGAGCGCGCCGCGTTGCGGAATCAGGTTGATCAAACGGCTGAAGGCGAACTTCACGGCGTCAAGGTCGCGGTAGATATCCGCGTGATCAAACTCAACGTTGTTGAGGATGACCGTGTCGGGCAGGTAGTGCATGAACTTCGGCCCTTTGTCGAAGTAGGCCGTGTCGTATTCATCGCCTTCGATGACGAAATAGCGGCTGTCGGTGACGCGAAAAGACGAGTTGAAGTTTTCAGCGACGCCGCCAATCAGAAACGACGGGTTCGCGCCGGCCCGCTCCATCGCCCACGCCATCAGCGAAGTCGTCGTCGTCTTGCCGTGCGTGCCTGCGAAGACAATCGAATGATGGCCGCGAATGAAATTCTCTTTCACCACTGCCGCCATCGACGTGTAGTTCATCTTCTCGTTCAGCACGTATTCAAGCTCAGGGTTGCCGCGCGAGATGGCGTTGCCCACCACCACAACGTCGGGCCTCTGACGCAGGTTATCTGGCCGGTAGCCTTCGACGACGGGGATGCCGAGGCGCTCTAATTCGAGCGACATCGGTGGGTAGACGTTCTCGTCCGAGCCGGTCACTGTGTGGCCTTGCGCGACCAGCATTCCCGCCAACGAGGCCATCGCCGTGCCGCAGATGCCGATGAGATGATAATGCTTGTTTGCCAATAGCCTTCTCCGAGTGTTGATGAATGAGCCAGTATAGCTGTGCGGCGATGGCTTTGAAAAGTTGCGGCAATGCGCGCCTTGCGCGTCGCCGGTCGGTATGAAAGAATTTTTTGCCCGCGAAGTTTGCGCGCGAACAAACAGGAGAAGCATGTCGCCAAAGAAATCGCTTTTTGTCCTTCCTGCCTTAATGTCTTTATTGTTAGTGACGCTGGGGGTCGGGTATTTCACGCCCGCAAGAGTTGCCTTCGCGCGGCGGCAGAGCGCGCCGAGTGTCAGCGACCTGCCGGTCATCAACGCCATTCAGGGCGACCCGCGCGATGAAACATCGGTCGCCGTCAGCCGCGCCAACCCGCAATTCATCGTCGGCGCGTCGAAGTGGATCGAAGGCGGTGGTGGCGCTTCCAAGAGGGGCAACACGCGTGTCGCTTATTACTATTCGTCGGATGGAGGACAGACCTGGGGCAATGGCGTGCTGCCGCTTGAGACGCCGCAAAAAGAGTGGAGCCGCACGTCTGACCCTGCGGTTGTGTCGGACCTCGATGGCAATTTCTATCTCTGCGCGCTCTATCTTGATAACGGCAACTTCGATAGCGCCATATACATTTACAAATCAACCGATAATGGCCGCACCTTCAATGACCCGACGCCGGTCGTCGTTGACATCGGCAGCGGGACCACGCCGAAACAAGCGGATAAATGCTACATCACGGTGGATACGTCGCCGACCAGCCGCTTCAAAAACACGGTCTATGCCGTGTGGGTTAGCACGGATACCAGTGTGGTCAAGACTTCAAAGTTCATTAAGACGAATCATCGCCGGCCCGGCGAGGCCGCTTTCTCAGAGCCGAAGATCATCAGCCACGATGGCGATATGCGCGGGCCGTCGCTTGCGACCGGGCCGAACGGCGAGTTTTATGCGTTGTGGGAAGGCATCGGCCAGCCGAAGCGAATCTACTTCAACGAATCACTCGATGGCGGCGTGACTTTCCTGCCGTCCACCATCGCCGCGAACATCGACGCCTACGTTTATGATTATGTCGGCTCGCTGTCGGACCCGAACCCTTCGCTCATCATTCGCCCCGTCAGCCGTATGAACAGCTTTCCGGTGATTGCCGTTGATCGCAGCAATGGCGCGAATCGCGGGACGATCTACCTGGCGTGGGCCGAAACGCGAAACGGCATTGATGCGGATGTGTTCGTCGCCAAGTTTCCGCCGCCCAATGCCAGTCACCCGAATGGCGGGCTGCCGCTGTTTCCGGTGCGAGTGAATGATGACCCGGCGGGCGCGGATCAATTCTTTCCCTGGCTCGATGTTGATCCGAGCAATGGCGATGTCGAGGTTGCTTTCTATGATCGCCGCAATGATCCCGGCGACAGGAATGTTGACGTGTATCTGGCACGGTCAAGCGACGGCGGCACGAGCTTTGGTGCGAACATTCGCGTCACTTCGTCGAGCTTCGACGTGACGATTCAGAAAGATGTGCAGGGCGGCAATGCCAGCTTGATCGGGATCGGTGATTACATCGCGCTCCAGGCATTGAACGGCAAGGCTTATCTGATGTGGGCCGACACGCGGCGCGGCGCGCAGGAAATCTTCTATGGCAAAGTAGTCTTTGATGGGACAAGCGGCGGCGGTGGCGGAGGTGGCGGTGGCGGAGGTGGCGGAGATATGAGCAATGATAATTGCTCAACGCCACAGGTCATCACCGGGCTGCCGCTTCAGATTAATCAGGACACCGGGCCAGCCACCAGCGCGGCTGATGACCCGGTGAGTTGCGCCGGCGGACAGGGCGCGCACTCGGTCTGGTATTCGATTACGCCGACGGCGGACACCACGATTGGCATAGACACAGGCGCGAGCGACTACGACACGGTGGTCAGCGTCTTGACCGGAACGTGTGGCGCGTTGACGACGGTCGCGTGTAACGATGACTTCGCTGCGGCATCGGCTAATCCAAACCGCGCCGTGCTCGCTTTTCAAGCGCGGGCCGGCACGACTTATTTGATCGAAGTGAGCGGGAAGGGAAGCGGCGGCACGTTGCGCTTGCGCGTCGGCTACCCGACTATCACGCGCGTTGAGTTCCCGCCTGCGCCGAAGGGCAGCGAGTTTCTGAGGATCACCGGGGCCGGCTTCAGCGAAAACAACGTCGCGGTTTCAATCAAAAAAGATGGCGATGTAATCACATTGCCCAACGTCACCTTCACGGGCCAGCGGCAAGGAGACGGCACTTACAGCGAGATCACCGCGACGCGCAAGAAACTCCGCAAAGTCATCAAGCCGGGCGACACGGTCATCGTCACCATCGAAAGCCCTGCGGCGAGCGGGCGCGTGTCGAATCAGGTTGTCTTCACGAGGCCGGAATGAGGGCGTTGCGTTTCAACGGCTCGTTGCGTTTCGTCACCGACGCGCCGGTGGTGCGACGCGAAGGCGAAGCCTTGGTGCAGGTGCTGCGCGCAGGCATTTGCAACACCGACCTTGAAATCGTGAAGGGCTACGCGGGCTTTCGCGGCACGCTCGGCCACGAATTCGTCGGTCGCGTCGTCGAGTCGCCCAATCAGGCTCTCACTGGTCGCCGCGTCGTCGGAGAGATCAATGCCGGCTGCGGCGCGTGCGAGTTGTGCCGCGCGGGTGATCCGCGTCATTGCGCGCAGCGCACGGTGCTCGGTATACATAGCCGCGACGGCGCGTTTGCCGATTTCCTTTCCTTGCCGCCGCGCAATCTCATTGAAGTTCCCGATTCAATCAGCGACGAAGAGGCCGTCTTCGTCGAACCGCTCGCTGCCGCCGCCGGCATCCTTGAGCAACTTCGCGTTGATGAAGCGACGCGCGTTGCCGTGATCGGCGATGGTAAGCTCGCGCAACTCATCTGCCGTGTGCTGGCGCAGACCGGGTGCGCGCTGACAGTCTTCGGCAAGCATCAAGAGAAGCTGGCGCTGCTCGACGACATCGGCGCGTGCTGTCTGCGGCTCAGCCTTGGCGATGGTGATTCTCTGAAGATGCAAGGTTGGCTGAATGAGCAGGAGTTGAATCAGAGTTTTGATGTGGTCGTTGAAGCGAGCGGCTCGGCGACCGGATTGCCGATGGCGATTACGCTCACCCGCCCGCGCGGCGCGATTGTGTTGAAGTCTACGTATCACGGCGAAACATCAGCCGACTTATCGGCGGTGGTCGTTAATGAATTGCAAATCATCGGCTCGCGCTGCGGACGGTTCGCGCCGGCTCTTGACCTGCTGTCTCGTCGCGCGGTTGATATCCGTTCGCTGATTTCGCAGGAGTACGCTATTGAAGAGGGGCTTGAAGCGTTCCAACAGGCCGCCGCGCCTTCGACGATGAAGGTGCTGCTTCGATTCGCCTGAGCCATTCCTCCCTATTCATTCCTGTAAAAAGAATCACATCGCGCTGGCTTTTATCGTAGAGAGGCCTCGCCTGCTGCCTTGTAATCGGCTCTTAGAGCCATTTTCAGGGTGGAGAAGAGTAGAAAGTCGTTGACACGGTTTAACGCAAAATGCTATAAACGCGCGGTAGCAGGTACTATATATGGGGTCGTTCAGGCTGCTGACCTACGATATTTAGGAGGACCGATGAACCAAGGCGATTTAATCGAGAAGGTGGCGAGCGCCGCATCCATCAGCAAGGCCGAGGCCGAGCGCGCCATCAACGCGATGAAAGAGGCCATCACCGACAGCCTACGGCGTAACACGAAGGTGACGCTCGTCGGGTTCGGCACTTTCCAGGTTTCGCAACGTCGCTCGCGGCGCGGCCACAATCCTTATACGAATGAAGCGATCAAGATTCCGGCCACCCGCACTGTGCGCTTCAGCGTTGGCAAGCAACTGAAAGAGGCTGTCAACAAGCGCAAGAAATAGCCCCGCCCCCTTACCTGCGCCTGCAACCGAGCATCGCCGAACCTCTGCTCATCTGGTTTAGCCTGCCGACAACGCGCCGTGCGCGCCGGTCATCCCATTGGTGCACCAAAAAGTGTGGACTGAGACGGAAAGGGGTGCAAGAAGATGCGCGCAAATTCTCACCGGAAAGCTAACTCTGCAAATAGCATAAGTTATTGCGCGCATTGTTGTGGAACAACGCTTGCCCTTGATAAGGGCGGACGACCGGATTGCCTCCCTTTGGAGGAGGAATGAAAAAGGGTTTATGCAGGCTGACGTTGAGTGGTATGCTTATGTCGGCTTTGGTCGGCGGGCAGGTCTTTCTTGAAGAAAAAGACCGGAAAGAGAAGATGCAAATCATCGCCGTCGAAAAGAAAGAGCGCGACAAATCGGGCAGCGGCGAAGCCAAGCAGAGGCGTTCAGGAGATCACAAACCGTAGGGTGTTCGGGAAGGGCGCAGTCATGAAGAAAGTAGTCTTAGCCATCATCCTCTCGCTGTCCGGCGCACTGACGCTCGGCGTATGGCCGGTTGCCACTCCTGCCGTGTATGCGCAGAAGAGGGACGACCGGAAGAAAGACCCGCCCGGCCCGCCCGTGCAGAAGGACAAGGGGGGCGACAAGCGCCCCAAAGAGCCGCCTCCCAAGCGCAGGCCGCCTGATGGGGCCGCCGCACTTTTCTAAGCGAAAGAGCGCGATTCGTTGAGAAACGAATCGCGCTCTTTCGCTATTACATCAGCAATTCTCAGTAATGCGCCTGTTCTATCTGCGGCTCACTTCGCGGGTCGCTGGAGGATTTCCGCCAGGGCCTGCAATCGCTTCGAGTCTGCCGCATTCTTAGTCGTTCGGGCGCTCTCTTTCAGCGCTCGCGCGAAGCCCTGAAGTTTTGCCATCTCTGTTCGATTCAGGTGTGAACTCTCCGCGCTTTGAATCTCCTTCCGCACGGCGGCGATTTGATCTGCCGGCAGAGCCTGTGATCGCTCCAACTGATCCAGATAAGCCTTGGCCACTACCAACTGAGCCGGCCACTCAATCCTTTGCTGGTTCTGCACGTTGAGTTCAGCCACTTGCACCGTTTTCGCGGCATCGATCTCATTCTGGGTCAAAAACCTGCTCGGGCTTAGTTCCAGGATGTCCAGCCCGCGAGCGATCTCCGAAGCGTAGATGTGACCGTTGTACCAGTAGGCGGACCATTCGCCTCCCAGTACAAGCATATGTGGATCAATTGGCCCACGGTCGAAATAGGCAATTTCAACCGGATGCTCCGCGTCGGTAAAGTCCATAACCGAGATGCCACCCTGGTACCAGGCTTGCACTTCTATATCCCGGCCAGGAACGGGAATGAGCGAACCGTTGTGTGCCACACAATTCTCGGTGTCGCCCTGTGCGGCTGGCAACTTGAAGTAGTTCGAGAAATGCAGCTTGTTATTCTCCAAACGAAACAGCGCGTCAGCGCCCCATTTGTTCGGATCGTTGGGACGGCAACGCGCACCCAGTCCTCCGCCCCACTCATCGGTGAAGACGACCTTTTTTCCATCGTTTGAAAACGAGGCCGAGTGCCAATATGAATAGTTCGGATCATTGACGGCGTCCAGACGCTTCGGATGCACGGGATCTTTTATGTCCAGCAAGATTCCATTGCCGGAGCAAGCGCCGGCGGCCAAGCCAATCGACGAGTACACGGTAATATCGTGACACTGGTCGGTGTCGGCTGGCTTCTCCGCGCCCTCTTTGCCATGGGTGCCGCCGTTGCTCAAGCCGTTGAGTGCGTTCGTGCGGGGATCGATGAACACACGAGGGCTGTTTACAACCTTGGAATCCTGCGGCGCATCCAGCGGAACTTTGATTACATCAATGCGAAACAGCGACGTGTTCGGGTCTTTATCCGGTGCTTCACCCGAGCACCCGGCCAACTCTTCACTTTGACGCACGAACGATGTGCCGGATACATAGATATAGACGTTGTTCTTATCCTTCGGATCGACGACAAGCGTATGGGTGTGCGAGCCACGGCACGTTTGCACAGCGGCAATCTGCTTGGGACTTCTGATGTCGGATATATCGAAAATTCTCACGCCACGGAACCGCTCTTTTTGCGGCGCGGGGATATGGGGTTTGTTCTCCTGGCCGGGGGGCGGCGGAGGTGCTGGAGGAAATCCCTGTACGCCGCAATCGAGGCGGCCATTTGGCTGCTCGACCGACATAAACATCAAGTTCTTGTAAACCGACACATCCCCCTGTCCACCCGGACAAACCATCGACGTCAACAACTGGGCTTTCGTCGGGTTGGAGATGTCATAGATATTGACGCCATAAAAATTACCCTGGAACAGGTAGTGCCCCTGGAAGGCGAGGTCCGAGTTTGCAAACGCCAGTTGAGCAATAACCACTTGCATCGGCTTAGGCATCTTCGAGGGATCGGCAACGCCGAGCAGCTTTAAGGTCTTCTGAATTTTTGGATTATTCGGATCAAAATCGAGTTGAAACGCATCTGGTTTCTTGAGGAGCAGAAGGTGCTTCATGCCGAGCGCGGCTTCTCCTGCGTCGAATAATCCCGGTTTCAGTTTGGCGCGCGGGTCGTTGGCATCTGAGCCGGTCATGCCGGCGGGGAGCGGCGGCGCTGGCTCAGGGGCAAATGGATCATCCCCTGCTTTCTTTTGGTCAGGTGTAGCGTTTGCAGCCTTCGTTGACCCCTGAGATGCAGGCGTTTGCGCCTGCATCTGGCCGGCAAAACACGACCATAAAAGAAGGGAGCCTACGAGTAAACGGAAAGCCATGGAATGTGCTCGACTCATCATTTCTCCTTAAAAGGGTTTCTCTCCAACATGTTTTGCATGATCCTGATTTCGGCGCGCTGGCCGCTATCGACATCGGTTGCGAAGTTGAATAATTCAGCGTCCTGTCCTGCACCCGCAGTATCAAACAAATTTTTCACCATGGTCAAAGCGCCGCCGTGATGCTGAATCATCCCTGTCAGAAACAGATGGTCGAACTCCTCGCCTTTGCTATTCCTGAGCGCCTCCATCTGCTCCGGGCTAAGCATGCCCGGCATAAGCGCCATCGGCTCGTGTGACATCTTCGTGTGGTCCATGTCCGACATCTTCATGTGGTCCATGCCCGGCATCGCCTCTGATACTGATTGTCCACGGGACACTAACCATCGTTTCATGAACTTCATCTCATCGGACTGCGATCTGCTGATTCGCGCCCCCAGCGACCTCAGGTCCTTGTTCTCAGTATGCGATTCGATCAGCGCAGTCATCTCAACCGCCTGCGCGTGATGCATTATCATACCTTGCATGAACTGCACATCCGCCGGAGAGGCTGGCGGCAGTGTAGCCCTCGTCGTCGGGGGAAGCGTCCGCGTCGGTTTCCCTGGCGCACCGGGTTGGACCAAGACCGGTGGCGATGGTGCAGTCTGTTGTGCGCAGACACGTAAAGAGAACAGACTTGCGAGAATACCCGCTACCGCAAGCACGCATAAGCACGCCGCAACGCTTGATACAACCCGAATCTCCCAGGTGCACCTAACATAGATAGGTCTCACATGCCGTAAAAAGGTAAACATTGTAAGGCTCACATTATCATATTCAGCGGGCACCTCATAGTCGCCTTTGCCGTCAGATGAACTATCTTCTCACTGATTGGCTGTTCAATGATTCTCTTTGGTTAAGCATTACAAAGGTGAAGGTCAGGGAAATCTCTGCGTTGATGAACCGTCACTTGCGCGCCCGCAGTTCAACGCCTGCCTTAGGAGTCGAAGCGCCGACAGTTGAACCGCCACTTGAGGTTTAATAGTTCGCCCCAGGCAGGAACGAAAGGTCGCTTCATGTCCTCCGCTAACTTCAGCGACTGTCATTTCTTCCAGGATTCCGCCGATAAGGGCAACTCATTGAGTTCGGCGCGGGCTTCCCGCCAGGTCGGGTAATGCCGGTCAAGCAAAGCCGTAAAACGATCACTGTGCGTCGGCTCCAGCAGATGCACCATCTCATGAACGATGATGTATTCGAGCAGGTCTTTCGGTTTCTTCACGAGTTCCGTATTCAGGCGAATGTGGCCGGCGCGGTGGTTGCACCCACCCCAGCGGGTCTTCATTCGCTGAAGAAAGTACCGCTTCACTTGTACGCCCAGCTTCGCTTCCCACTTTTGGATCAACGCCGGCATCACCTCGTGGAGCAGCGACTTGTGCCACTCGTGCATCACTTCGGCGCGTTTCTCGGCGCGGGTTCCTGGGCGCACCGTGAGCGTGATGCGTCGGTGGTCAAGGCGAACGCATGGCTTAGCGTCAGCGTAGGCGACCGTCAGCAGGTAGCGCCGTCCCCAAAGATAATGGCTTTCGCGGGTGATGAACTGCCGGGGTGTCTCGCGCGCCTGATTCCTGAGCTTGCTTTGCTGCTCGCGTATCCAGCCGAGTTTGCTGATGGCATAGGCGCGGGCAACGTCGAGACGGGTGGCGGTCGGAGCCACTAACGTGACGCGGCCATCGGGCGGATGTACGGAGAGATGGACATGCTTGATGCCTTTCCTCGTCACCTGTATCGAAAGCTCGCCGATCTGAATCGTCTCGTCCATCAGTAGCCGGGTTGATTCTTGATGATCTCGAAAATCGCCTGCGTCGCTTTGCGATCCCGCGACATAAGCGGAAACAGGGCGTTGAGCACTTGCTTCTCGCGCGTCTCGTCACCTTTCCATCCCGCCGGGGCGCGCCCACGCATAGCCTGATCGAGTCCCAGCGCCAGCTTTGCCTTCTCCTCATCGTCCGCCGGGCACTGAAAGGTCGTCGCGGCAATGCGGCTCAGGTTGTTGAACAGCACGATGGCTTCGGCTTTGCCGTGCAGCGCCGCCGGCACGTTGGCGGTCGGCTGTTTCTTTGCCAGTCGCAACGCCAGCGCCTCGGCGTCTTTCAGGAATTGCTCATAATCCGCCGCGTCGTCGCGCTGCTGCTTGATCAGGTCATCGAGCAGCTTCGACATCTCTTCATAAAATCTGGGGTCGGTCAGTTGGTCGCGGATGATCGTCTTGCGGACGTTGTTGATGATGCCTTCGGCGATGGCGTTGTTTGACAGCTTGCCTTTGGCGTTCAGCTTACGAGCGATGGCGTCGTGGATGCCCGTTCCGATAATCATCTCAGTCAGCGGAAGCCGGCTCAGGCTGCCTAGCTCGGCGGCGGGATCGGCCTGGATGTAGGTGTTGAGCAGGTGTCGCATATCTGCCTCGTAAGGCTTGATGTCCAGCTCTTCGCCCGAATGCTTTTTGATTGCCGCCCGCGTGTCGGCGTAAAACTGTGTCTCCTTCTCTAGCGCGGCAATCGCCGCCGCCGAATACCCAACTTCGGCTAGATTCCCCGCCACCTCCGCGTAGGCACGCAAAAAGGTGGCGGTCATCTTGTAAAAAGAGATGCGCAGCGGTTCGGTCGTATTGAGCGCGTTGGCGTCGTTAGCGTTGCCACAGAAATAGTGTAGGTATTGTTCCATCTCGCGCGGCGGCGGCACCGGCTCGCACAGATGCCTTAGCGCCTCACGCGCTTCGTCAAGCTGTTTCTTTCCTTCCGTCCGCCAGTCTTTCACGATCACATTGCCGTCATCGCCGCGTTCGTCAACCTCCAGCTCGTCAGAGTTGTAGACCGCGATGGAGTTCTGCACCTGCTCGAATAATTCCTTGTAATCAACGATGTGACCGTAGGGCTTGTCGTCGCCGTCCAGCCGGTTGGTACGGCAGATGGCCTGGAACAGCGTGTGGTCACGCATCTCGTTGTCGAGATAAATGTAGGTGCAGCTCGGCGCGTCAAAGCCGGTCAGCAGCTTGCTCACCACGATCAGCAGCTTGCAGTTGGCCGGCTCTTCGATAAAGCGACGCTTCATCTCGTCCTCGTACTGCTTCGTCGTCTGCCTGCCCTTCAACACGTGCTGGGTGTAGGTGTCGAATTTGTAACGTTCGTCACTGTTGATCGGTTGGCGGGAGATTTCGTTGTGGTTCGGCTCGTAGGAGGTGATGATGCCGCAATACTGCCCGAAGTAGGTGTTTTGAAAGAGGCGAAAATAATGGCAGGCGTCATAGATCGAAGCCGCCACCAAAATTGCCGTGCCCCGGTCGTCATTTAGGCGCGGCCTCCGTTTGAAATCCTTGATGATGTCGGCAATGATGCGCTGCTTACGCTCTTGAGAACTCATCAACTCTTCCATCGTCGCCCAACGCCGTCGCAGCACGGCGCGTTGAAAGGCTTTTCAGGAACTAGACTGACTTGCCCAAGTGTTCCTCGTTGCGTGAAGACAATGTCTCCCGGACGAGCAAGGTTCGCTTCGAGCAACTTGGCTTTTTTAGTAGTCACGAAGACGAATGCGCCGGAAACCCACTGCCCACTCATATTCTGTCCGCGAATGACTGGAACACCGTCATCCACATAATCGGCTGATACGAGGTCTGACCCGAACGGCCCACCTACAATTGCGTTGCGCGCTGATGAAGCGATGCTACGGACATTCGTGCATTCCCACTCTTCTGGAATCACGCCCACTTCGGTCTGCTTGTAGCCGGGTTTCAATTCCATACCGCCCCCATCTTCTTCAGGTGTTCGTCCACGCGGGCGGCGAGGACTTCGACTTCCTCGACGAGTAGCGGCAGCGGCGTGGCGTAGCGTTCGGCAAGCTCGCGGATGCGCCCGGTCAGCGTTTGCGAGACGCGATCCAGTTCGCCCTGCACGGCGGCGGCGAGCGCGGCCAGCCATTTGTCATCCACTACCAGCCGCTTGATCTCGTCTCCGGTAAGCAATGGATATTTGGCCGCGACCGCCGCCGTCAGCTTGTCCTGCGCCTGCCAGAGTTTGTCCGCCGGCGCGGCTTCCTGCTCGACGAGGGCAAGGTAACGCTCCAGCATCCGGCGCTCGTCGTCGGCCTCGGCGCTGGCTTTCGGGTCACGTTTAGCTTCCTTCTGTATTTCCTTCAGGCGAGCGGTGACGTTCACACGGGTGAGCTTGCCCTTGTCGTTCAGGGCTTCGGCTAACAAGCCGTCTTCGCCGCCGTGTTCTTCTGCGAGGTCTTCGATCTGCTGCTGAAGCGCGGCAACGTCGGCTTCGAGCTTTTCAATCGCGGCCTGTTCGCCGGCAAAGTAATGGGCGATGACGAGCGCGGGCGGAATCAGCTCGGCCTGATACTTCTTCTTGCCGATGACGAAATCGGGCCGCGCCCTGGCCTTCTTGCTCTTATCCTCAACGATCAGCCGGGGCTGGGCGGCATCATTCCAGTCGTCGGCGGCGATCAAATAACAATCGTCCTGCATCGTCTCGGCCCAATAATCCATCAGGTGTTGATACACGTCGTAGGCATCCAGCAGCGGCGCGCGTTTGAAGGCGGCGAGCAAATCCTCGGCGATGCTTTCGATGAGCGCCTTCGGGTGGCCGCCTTTGCCGAAGCCTTTGAGTGGCGGCGTGTTCTTCTCTTGCCACTCGGCGAACAGTTGCGTCACCGTGATGTTGAAGGCGGCGAACTCGGTATGTCCGAAGATGGCTTGCTTGAGTTGCGTGTGGTCAGTGGCGAGTTGATAGTAACCGGGGCGCAACGGCTGAAGCAGCGCCGCGCGGACGCCGGGGATGACCTGCCAGTAACGGTCGAGCGCATCAAGGTCGCGCGCCGGGATGCCGCCGCGCAGGTGGCCGTCAATGTCCTGAATGTCTTCCGGCTCGGCGCTGTCAATGTAACGCGGCAGGTTGAGATTGTAAGCGTTTTTCGGGTCGGCGATTTCATCCATCGGCACCATCCGCGAATAGCGCGGCACATCGATCAGCCGTGCAAAGGTGTCTACGATGCGGTGAATGTCCTGCTCGCGCAATCGGTTCTTGTTGCCGTCTTTGATGAAGCCACGGCTCGCGTCAATCATAAAAATTCCACGGCGGGCAGCGGCGTTTTCTTTGTCGAGCACGAGGATGCAAGCGGGAATGCCGGTGCCGTAAAACAGGTTGGCCGGTAGCCCGATGATGCCTTTCAGATAGCCGGAATTGAAGGCAAGCCAGCCGCATTTCTTCGAATATCTCCAGGCTCTATAATGAAATCCGCCCAGAGAGATTGACCTTTACTCAGCAGCCTTTTCGGCTCTACGGGCGGCGCGGCGCTCTACCCACTCGTATACCATTGGTAGAATCACGATCTTGAGCGGGCGCGTCACCAGTCCGCCGACCACTACGATTGCTAAAGGCTTCTCGATTTCGGCTCCGGTTCCCGAAGAGATAATGAAGGGGATGAGGCTGATACTGCCGATCAAGGCGCTCAACAACTCGGCCCGCAAACGCACGCTCGCACCCGTAATCACGGCGTCATCGAGACTCATGCCGCCATCGCGGAGCTTGTTGATGTAAGACACCATCACCATGCCGTTCTGCACCGCAACGCCGAACACTGCAATGAATCCGACAATCGCCGGCACGCTCAACGGGAAACCTGAGATCAGCAAAAAGGTCGTGCTGCCGACCAGCGCGATGGGAATGTTGAAGATGATCGTCAGTGTGTTGCGCAGCGAATTGAAGCAAGCATAGATCAGCACAAACACCAACAACAGTGAAATCGGTATAGCAATCAACAAGCGGTGAACCGCCTGTTGTTCGTTCTCGAATTGACCGCCCCAGGTGATGAAGTATCCAGGCGGAATCTTGACCTGGCTGGCTACCTTTTGTTGCGCATCGTGAACGAAGCTGCCGATGTCGCGCCCCTTAACATTGCACATCACGACGATGCGGCGCAGCGAGTTCTCGCGGCTGACAATCGATTCGCCGCTCGACAACTTGAACGTCGCCAACTGGCCGAGCGGTATGCGTCCGCCGACCGGCGCGGTGATCAAAATATCGTTGAGCTTTTCAACCTGATTGCGAAAGTCTTCCTGCAAGCGAACGAAGATGGCAAAGCGGCGCTGGCCTTCGAGCACGTCGGTGGCTTCGTCGCCGCCGATGGCGATCTTGACGACTTCGAGCACGTCAGCGATGTTCAATCCGTAGCGGGCGATCTTATCGCGTTCCAGCGCAATCTCCAGATGTTCTTCGCCCGCGACCTGCTCGACGGCGAGGTCCTCGACGCCGTGAGTATCTGACATCGCATCGCGAATCGCTTCGGCGGTCCTGGTCAAGGTCTCCTGATCCTCACCGAAAATCTTCACGGCAATCTGCGCGTTGATGCCCGATATGAGTTCGTCGTTGCGGGTCTGGATGACCTGCGAAAAGTTGAATTTGACGCCGGGAAATCCTTCGACTCGGTGGCGCATAGCATCAACCAGTTCGTCTTTGGTCTTTGCGGTTGTCCACTTCT
The DNA here is from genome assembly GCA_045807725.1 of Blastocatellia bacterium. Taxonomy (GTDB): domain Bacteria; phylum Acidobacteriota; class Blastocatellia; order UBA7656; family UBA7656; genus DATENM01. The sequence continues at coordinate 57,927 of JBJMGV010000115.1, forward strand.
CTTTAGGTTTCAGGCGGACATACAATTCGTCATTGCTGACACTCTCAGGGTCGCCGCCAAGTTCGGCGCGTCCGATCTTGGCAACAATCGTCTCAACTTCAGGAAACTCGCGCAGCGACTTCTCAATCTGCGATGAAACTTCGATGGCGCGCGTCAGCGAGATGCTTGCCGGCATCGTCGCTCGCACCAGCATATTGCCTTCGTCAATTGTCGGCAGAAATTCGCTGCCGAGTATAAAGCCCTCAGCAACGCTCCAGAGGATTAATCCAATGGCGATGAGGATGGTGACATAGCGGTGCGCGATGGTCCACTTGAGCACCGGAACGTAAATGCCTTTGATGAATTTGATGATCGGATTGGCGCGCGGCTCGCCCCTCTTCAGCCGCAACCACATGGCGCAGAGCATCGGCGCGATGCACAGGGCCATCAACATCGAGCCGATCATCGAGAAGGTGACGGCATAGGCGAGCGGCTTGAACAACTTGCCTTCGATGCCCTGTAAAGTGAAGACCGGAAAGAAGACGGCGACGATGATGAGAATGGCGAAAAACATGGGTCTGCCGATTTCCTGAGCGGCGACCAGTATGGCTTCGCGCGTCGAGTGTTCGCGGTGCTCCTCCAGGTGGCGGTAGATGTTTTCAACCATCACCACCGTCGCATCGACCATCATACCGATGCTGATGGCCAGGCCGCCGAGCGAGGTGAGGTTTGCCGAAAGCCCTGAGTACCACATCAGGATGAAGGCCACCAGCATGCAAAACGGGATGGCGGCGGCGGTGATCAGCGAACTGCGAAAATCGCCGAGCAGCAAGAGCAGGATCAACAGCACCAGCGCTTCGCCTTCAATCAACGATTCGACCACCGTGTGGATGCTGTTATCGACCAACTCCGATTGATCGTAATAATCGACGATGCTGACGCCTTCGGGCAGCGCCTTGTTAATCTCGGTAACTTTTTCCTTGACCCGCTCGATCACCTGCTTGGTGTTTTCGTTGATGCGCTTGAGAACGATGCCGGTGACGATTTCGCCGTGGCCGTCCTTGGTGACCGCGCCCTGGCGCATCTCGTTGCCGATTTCGACACTGGCAACGTCGCTGACGCGGATCGGCGTGCCGTTGCGTGAATCGAGCACGATGTTTTTGATATCTTGAATGTCCTTGACTAGCCCGATGCCGCGAACGATGTACTGCTCGTCGCCGTGCTCAAGGAAGTTCGCGCCGGCGTTCTGATTGTTCGCTTGAACAGCCTCGAAGAGCGCTTTGAGCGAGATGTTGTAATTGACCAGCGCCTGCTGATTGGCGATGACCTGATACTGTTTAACGTCGCCGCCGAAGCTCAACACATCGGCGACGCCGGGCACTGTGCGTAGTTGCAGTTTGACGATCCAGTCCTGAATCGTGCGCAGTTCCTGTATGCTCTTGCCGCGCCCGGCGATTTCGTAAAGATAAATCTGTCCGGTGCCGGTGGTGATCGGCCCCATCTGCGGTTCAAAGCCCGCCGGGATGCGATCCTTGGCGAGCGAGAGCCGCTCAAGCACCTGCTGGCGGGCGAAGTAGATGTCGATGTCATCGCTAAAATAGACCGTCACCACCGACAGACCGAACTTGGAATCTGATAGCACCCGCACCACTCCCGAAATCCCGTTCATGACGTTTTCGATGGGAAAGGTGATGAGTTGCTCGACTTCCTGTGGAGCCAGACCCTGCGCCTCTGTGTCGATCTCTACCTGCACCGGCGTAACGTCGGGGAAGGCATCGACGTTCAACTTGTAAAGCGCCAAAATGCCGCCAGCCGTAATCAGCATCGAGACGACGGCAACCAGCAATCGCTCGCGGTAAAAGAAGGCAATGAAATTGTCGGTCATAATCGGACCATAATCGCTTGATGGCTCATGCCGCCTCTATTGTTCGGGTTTGCTTTGTTGCAGCAACAGGTAGTTTCCCTTCACCACCACTTTGTCGCCCGCCTTTAGCCCGTCACGAATTTCAACCCGGTCGTTGCTCTGTATCCCGGCGCTGACGACGCGCTTCTCGTAGCCGCTGCCGCTGGCGACGAAGACCACCTTTTGCCCGCCATCATCGAGCAAAGCCGATTGAGGAATTGAAATGGCGCTGCGATTCACGTCTGTAACGATCTCCACATTGGCAAACATCTCCGGCTTGAGTGTGCCGCCCCGGTTTGGCACCTCTGTGCGAACCTTGAGGCTGCGGGTTTCTGGATCGACCACACTCGAAACCAGGATGACCCGGCCTAAGAAGGTCACGCCGGGAAAGGCAGGGACTGTGACTTTCACCTCCTGGCCAAGCTTGACGCGTTCAAGGTCTTTTTCAAACACATTCGCATCGATCCAGACGCTCGATATATCGATGATCTTAAAAAGGCTGGCGTCCGTGCCGACGGTCGCGCCGATGGTGGCGTTGCGTTCGACGACAATGCCGGCGATTGGCGAGGTCAGCGAAAAGACGGCGGTAAAGTCTGTCCTGGTTGTGAGCGCGTTGATATCCGACTCCTTCAAGCCGAGGATGAGCAGGCGGCGGCGAGCGGCTGCCAGCGCCGCTTTCGTCGATGCGATAGTATTTGCTGCCGATGCCTTTGCCACTTCAAGATCGTGCTCGGCAGCCTGAAGATTTTTTCCCGCCGTGATGGTCTTCTCGAAGAGCATCTTGGTGCGGTCGTAGGTGCTCTGGGCGAGCTTGATCTCGGCTTCCGAGGTGCGGCGCGCATTCTCATATTCGGCGAGCGCCTTGAGATAATCCGATTCGGCTTCGTCTATGTCTGATGATTCCAGGTCGGCCAGCTTCTGTCCCTTGCTGACGACGCTGCCCTGACCGGCGTAAAGGCGAACGAGCCGGCCTTCATGAACAGGGCCGATGTTTGCCATGCGGTCCTCGGAGACGAGTATCTTCCCCGTCGCAACTATCGCCCCGGCGATGGGCTGTGGCACTACCGTTTCGGTCTCTATGGCATGGCTTGCGGCAGACTCCGAGGTGGTTGCGGCGGCCTGCCCGCTGGCTGGGCTTGCGGGAGCATCCGTAGTCTTCTTGCAGCCGCTACACACCACCGTGAAAAGCGCCGCGAGCAAGAAGGCGCGCAGGTTGCGTCGAAAAAACATATCGGACATCCTTTCGCATACGCCGCTACTTTTGCAGCGGCGTTGCGGTCGCCATTTCAAGATCGAGTAGCGACATCTGGTAATCAAAAAGCGCCTGGTAATAACTGGCCAGTGTTTCACGCCGCGTGCGGATCGCATCCAGCAAGTCCAGCGTCGAGCCTTCACCGGCTTTCAATGAGAATTCGGTGAGCTTCTGAATCTCATCGACTTTCGTCAGCACGCCGGTGCGATAAAGCTCAACTCGCCGCTTCTGAATCTCGAAGGCCGCCAGCGCCTTATCGACATCGTTGAGCACCTGATTGGCAAGCATCTTCTGATCGTTCTGCGCCTTCTTTTTTTGAATCAGCGCCTTGACGCGCTCGCCCTGGTTGCGATCAAACACCGGCAGAACAAAGCCGATACCGATGCTATAGGTTTTATCGACCAGCACCTGCTTGATGCCTACGCCGATATTGAGGTCAGGAATGCGCTGCGCGTCCTGCAAGCGAATGGCTGAATCGGCAGCGAGTTCGCTGATTTGTGCGGCCTTGAGGTCGGGCCGAGCCGCCAGCGATTTATCGCGCAGCTCGGCAAGCGAGAACTGGTAAGGCTGGTAGTCGAGGGAGCCGGCAACCGCTACATCCATGGCTCGATAATCGCCGCCCAAGGCCAGCCGAAAATCGCGCACAGCGATTTCGTAATCCCTTTGCGAATTGGCCACGTCGGTGTCGAACTTGAATTTTTCGACTTCGAGCCGACTCAGGTCCAACCCCGAAATCTCGCCCAGTTGATAAAGCTCGGTCGAATGCTTGATGGTTTCGGCAAAAGTTTTCTGGTTCTCTTGCGCAAGCCCCAGCAGCGATTCGGCCAGCACTGCGGTATAGAACTTTTTCTTCAGATCGGTGGTCAACTGCCAGATGGTTGTTTGAAACTCTGCGCGGGCCAACTCGGCATTGGCGTTGGCGGTATCGATGCGCTTGCCGCGCTTGCCGCCAAGCTCAAAGGTCTGCGAGATGCTGTAGGTGATCTCCTGTTCTTTGAAGAACGGGCCGCTGAAATCCAAAGGGAGCTGCTCAAAACCGGCGCTGAATTCAGGATTCGGGCGAAGCCGCGCCGTCAGCTTTTCTGCGTCCGCCGTTGCGATGTCGTAGCGGCCCGCGACGAGTTGTAAGTTATGTTGCAGAAAAATCGCCACGGCGTCCGCCAGCGTGACCGATCTATTGGCCGCCGGCACGGGCGGTTGCTGCCGGGAGTGGAGCATCTCGACAATGGTGGCGTTGAGGCCCTTCAAAGGTGGTTGCGGCGACTTTTCTTGCGCCAGAATGGCAGGAGTCGTGAACGTGACTAAGAGCAGGCTGGCGAGGCACCTCAGGCGGCGACTCTCTTGTGGATGGCGGCATGAGGCGCTGCCTGATCGATCCAGTAAAACCATAGAATCGCGTCGCTCAACGAAACGGCGCAGAGGATTTTTAGTGCGTCGAGACATCCGATCACCTTCACCTTCATCGGCTGTTTAAGTGATTGTTAGTTGTGCGAATGAGATCAATCCCGGCAGTCTCAAAGCCGGATCGCACCCCCGAACGCCTGATCGGCTATCATCGGTAGGAAAGGCACGCCCGCCGCAGGCTGATCATTTTGCATCGGTAATGTTTGGAGCGGGCAGGCAGATGAGCCGTGCCACCGTCGCTTTAGGCGAGAGGCGGTGCGCGATTGGAGAGGATGAGGGACACCCCATTAGAGAGAGGTTCCGAAATGAACGTTTTCGAGCTTACAGGCTTCGGACAGATATCGGGAGGTATCGAGATGGGCCGGGTACCGGCAACCAAGTTGCGCTGCAAGCAGCACGACAGGCAGCACGTATCGCTGCTGGTTCCAGATGGTTTGCCTGGGTCGCTGCTGCGGCTCGCCTCAACGCTACAAGTCGCGAGCCTCGGAACGCGTTGCCCGCTGCCGTGATGGTGGGTGACGGTCACCAGAAAGGAGTGCGCCACAAGGCATAGCAGCACGACCGCTCTTGCAAACGACCTCGCGTTGCTGGCTCTCGAATAGTTGCCGAGCACTCTCAAAAACGGTGTCCTCTTTGATTGCAGGATGGAAAATCAATTAAACAGGAAGACGGTTGTGCCGTCAATGAAAGGAAGGTCGGCAAGCTATAGTGCGGAGTTGCGCGGATTCAAAGATCGGTCAAAATCGCCGAGGCTGGTCCCTGCGGCGCGACCATGATTTACTGACCTGTGATGATGTCCTAATCTGAGAGTTCAGACGTTCTACGCCTCGCTGACAGATGAATTGCTTCCTACGACCAAAGCAGCGCGCACGGCGATGGCCTACAGACGGGATGTTGACTTCCTCTCCGGTTGGATTGCGGCGGCGGAGCAGATAGTCCAGACGGGCGATTAAGTGAAATTCTCTTGCTCGGAACTATCGCCTGGCTAAACTCACCAAAACGGTTCGCGCTTCTTCGACTGTACTGATTGGGGAGTCGAAATCTACCCTCAGTTTTCGCTTGTCGGCCAACATATCAAACCCTTCACTGTCGATCCCCACCATGCTTATGGCATTCGCCTTGACGCCCTTCAGTACGTCGCAATAATGAAACAACGCTTGCTGGTGATCTTGATTCATATGTTCGACTATGCGACTCTCGGCTTCGCGGAATGGGTTCCTGATGAGCATCGCAGCCGGTTCAATCCAGTAGATTTCTCCAAATCCGCCGATAAAGCGCGCTTGCCGCAAGCCGATGCGATAGAACGAGAAATCATGCGTCTCAAAGTAGGATGCGGAGGAAGGAAAGTAGCGTAGATAGCGCAGGCGTGCGTCTGTATCGGGCGGCGGGATTGATTTCGCGTCTCCGATCCAGGTCAGGCGGCTGCTTGCCTGGGGATCGTCAGCGCCCTGCTCGAAGACCGTGAGCGACACCTTGTTGTTGCGTTTGATATTGCGGGTATGTTGGGCAATGTCACTGATGAGCAGGGTGGGCGATCCGTCGTGGTCAAGGACATAAGGAACAATTGAGCCGAAGGGATAGCCTTCGACATCTACTGAATGCGTAGAAAGCACACCCACACTCTGGTGGTTCAGCAGTCGCCTTGCGGTTAATGTGTGGTCTGACATGCCTGCTATTCTACCTGATTCTCTGTTGGCAATGCTCGCCCGTCTTGCAAGCCCGACAATGATTAGTACCGATGCAGTGTTTTCTCCAGGTCAACATTGTTCCTGTGGTCATTCAGAACGCCGGGCAGGTGAATGTGGCGACTGAGGACGGGCCGCAGATAGAAGATGCAGAAGGAAGGAATGGCAAGGGATAATTCATGTGTGCCATCGGGGATTCATGAAAATGTGCTTTGCGGCTAGACTTAGAATCTAATGAACATCATTTCTCTCGAAGATATCTGTAAGAGTTACGGCAACAAGCCACTGTTTGAGGGCGTGACCCTGGGCCTCGACGAGGGCGAAAAAGTCGGCCTCATCGGCTTGAACGGCTCAGGCAAATCGACCTTTCTGCGCATCGTTGCAGGGCGCGAGCAGCCCGACATGGGGCGTGCCATCGTTGCCAATAATTGTGTCGTGGCTTACTTGCCGCAAAACCCGCCGTTCGATCCAGAGCAGGTGGTGCTTGATGTCGTCTTTACGGCCAACGATGAGACGACACAGTTACTGCGAGATTATGAGATGGCTTGCTACGATCTATCCCTGCGCGGCATGGATGAGGGGCGTTTGCTTGATCGCGTTGCCAAGCTGGCCCACCAGCTTGAGACAATGGGCGCATGGGACATGGAGACTAATGCCAAAACCGTTCTCACCCAGTTGGGCATTGCGGATACAGGGGAACGCATGGCGATCCTCTCCGGTGGACAGCGCAAGCGCGTATTGCTGGCTAAGGCGCTGGTTGCGCGTCCCGATCTGTTGATCCTGGACGAGCCGACCAATCACCTCGACGCCGATACTATCGCCTGGCTTGAAACCTATCTGGCGCGCTATGCGGGAACGCTTCTGCTGGTGACTCATGACCGTTACTTCCTTGATCGTGTGACCCACCGCATCCTTGAGATCGACCGGGGCCGTGTGCAGAGCTTCGCCGGTAATTATGCGTATTATGTCGAGAAGAAAGAAGCGCAAGAAGCCCAACTTGCTGCCGGAAGCGCTAAGCGCGAAGCCTTGCTGCGTCGCGAACTGGCTTGGCTCAGGCGCGGCGCCAAAGCGCGAACCACCAAATCGAAAGACCGCGTCGGGCGGGCTGAAGCACTCAAGCGGCAACCGGTCGAAGCTGCCAAACCGGAGATGGATATTTCAGCGGGCTTCAGCCGGATGGGCAAGAAGATTTTGAAATTTGAGGGCATCTCAAAATCCTATGATGGCCTGAAGCTGATTGAACAATTCAGCTACACTTTGCAGC
>JBJMGV010000116.1:0-94587 GCA_045807725.1 Blastocatellia bacterium
AACTCAGCGTCGGCAGCCGCCGGTTCCATCTTCAAGTAACGTTCGAGCGCGACGAGCGCCTGCGCGGTCTGCCCGACCAGCGCCAGCAACAAGCCGTAATCGCGGACGTGCGCGGGCGAGTTCGGCTGAAGGATGAGAATGCACTCGATGATGCCTAACGCGCGGCGATGGTCGTTGCGCGCGTAAATGCCCAGCAGATTCGAGAGCATTCGCGTGAGAATCTGCTTCTTCGTCACCGGCAGCAGGTGTTCCGGTTCTAACACTCGCCTGCCGCCGCTCATCTCGGCGACCAACTCGGCGCAGCCCATCTCGCCGAGCACGCGCCCGCCATTGAACGGATCAATGTAGATGGCCTCTTCCGCCGCTTGATGCCGCACGATGAAGTGGCCGGGCAAGCCGACGCCATCGATGGCAAAGCCGATGCGCCGCGCCACTTCGATGTAAAGAACCGACAGCGTGATTGGGATGCCGACGCGGCGGTCGATCACTTCGTTGAGGAAGCTGTTGCGCGGGTCGTAATAATTATCGCGGTTGCCGTGAAAGCCATAATCTTCAAACAGCGTAGCGTTAATGGCCGAGATGAAATCCGAACCGTCAACCGCAAGCGCGATGCGGTCGCGGGCGATGTCGGCGATGCGGTCGAGCTTTTCAAGGTAAGCCGCCACGTCGAGGCGCGGGTACTGTTCGGCGGCGATGAGCAGCGCGGCTTCGGCGAGATTGATCCGTTCATCAGGCAGCGCGGCGATCTCGGCAAACCGTCTGCGTGGACTGGCTGGCTGTTGGTGTGACACGGGCAGTCAAAGCTCCTTCGACCCTTTCAGCTTAACCGGCGACGCTCCGCAAATCAAAAGGGCCGGCGCAATCGCGCCAGCCCTTCATCATAACACGACCAGTAATCGTCACGCCTCAGTGGCTGCTCTTGGCCCGCGCCGGCATCGCGGCCTTGTTGCCGGCTTTGAAGTTGGCCCACAGGAATGCATACGAATGATCGGCCACCGAGATCATATACTCCCAACCGTGATTACCGGGATAAAGATGAAACTCGTGCGCGATGCCGAGCTTCGTCAGCCGCTCGTCAAAGTCTTTGTTAGCCACCTGAAAGCCGTAGCGATCCTGCTCGCCGCAGTCGAAGTAAATCTTCAGGCCCGATTTCTTAATCGCGGCGGCGTTGGCTGCGGCGATGTAGATGGGATTGACCGAGCGGAAGAACTCTTCATCGGGCGGCGTGCCGAAGATGTTGCCGATTAGCTGCGCCATAAATTGCGAACGGCGGTCGCTGCCCTCAGGCTTTGGCAGCTCGGCAAACAAGGCGGCGCTGTGCGTCGTCACCGACGAGAACATCTCCGGGTGCTTGAAGGCCAGCATCAGCGCGCCCCAGCCGCCCATCGAGATGCCCTGAATCGCCCGCCCATCACGCGTGCCCGGCGTGCGATAGGTCTTTTCGATCTGCGGGATCAAGTCCTGAATGATCGCGTCTTCGTAGCGCACGCCGTTCTTCGCGTTCAGGTAAAAGCTGTTGCCGCCGGCGGGCGCAACGATGATGAATTCGCCGATCAAGCCTTGCTCGCGCAGGCTGGCAACCTTAGCCGCCACGCCGCGCCGCTCGAACTCGCCCTCGTTGCCAAACATGCCGTGCAGGAAGTAGAGCACCGGGTAACGCCGCTTCGTCTCGGTCTTGTAAGACGGCGGCAGCATCACCGCGTACTTCAACTCTTTGCCGAGCGCGGCAGATGGTAGCGAATGATACTCGATGCCCATCTCTGTTGATTGCATAGTCGTAGTCGCCTGCGCCGCTGCCTGCTGCTGCGGTTGGCGCGGCAGAACGTGCGCGGCGGTACTGGCGAGAAGCGTAATGACGAGCGAAAGAAGTGCGATGCCGAGTTGTCCAAACAATTCCATTAAGCGCCTCTGAATCGTGGCCCATCGCTGGGGAAGTGATTGAGATTGAGGTTGCGCGCCGCGATGTCGGAAAGGTCGATGACTGACGCGGCGTTGACGGCGGCGGCGATGCTGAGCGCCTCGCTGATCTCTTGCTCGGTCGCGCCCGACTGCAACGCTTTCTTGATGTGGCCTTCGAGACAGCCCTGACACTTCGCCACGAGTGACGCGGCGATTGAGATCAACTCTTGCGTCTTGGTGTCGAGGATTTTGTTTTCGGAGAAGTAGAGTTCGCGGTAAAACTCGCCGTAGATGCGGCGCATCTTCGGGTCCATCATCGAATAGGACTGCGGGCGGCCATCCTGCGGCTTCGGATCAGACACGGGGGTCTCGTTTTCGGTTTGGGCCTCTTTGACTTCGGGTTGCGGTGCCAGTTTGCTATCCATTGAGTTGCGAATCTCCTTGCAGTAAAGATTGGGTGCCCCTCAATCGGCGAGGGCAGGGCACTGATCGTCATCCCCGAATTATACGCGACCAGCGCGCAAGGGGTCTGAAAAAGTTGTCTCCAACTTGTAATTTGAACTTAAGACCAAGAAAAGTTTTAGCATACCGGCGCAGCGGTTATCAATGCTGGTGGCGTGACGGCGGGTTTCTTGTCATAATCGCATTTACTTGAGCGCAGACCGATCATACGTTCGGAGTCATCCTTGAATGAATAAACGATACGCCGCCGTCGCCGTGCTGGTGACGTTCGCGCTCGCCTGGTTGGCGGGCTGTGGCGCTCATGACGCACAGAAGCATGCGGGGAAGAAGGACCGGCCTGATTACGTCAGCCGCAGCGACGAAGGCGCGATCACCGGCAAAGTCATTTTCACGGGCACGCCGCCTGAGCTTGAACCTTTAAACATGACGAGCGATGCCGCCTGCGCCGCATCGGGCGACAGCAAGCCGGAGGTTGTCGTCGTCAACAACGGCAGGCTCAAGAACGTTTTCGTCTACGTCAAAGGCGCGGGCGTTGACGATTACCGTTTTCCTGTAGGCGGGCCGGTGACGCTCGATCAAAGGGACTGCCGCTACGTGCCGCACGTGCTCGGCGTGCAGGTCGGACAAGCTGTGCGTATCACCAACAGTGACCGCACCGATCACAACGTTCACCCGACGCCAAAGAAGAACGATGGCTTCAACATCTCGCAAGCGCACGGCGACCCAACCCTGGAGCGCGCCTTCACGAGCGAAGAAGTGATGATCCCCGTGCAGTGCAACCAGCACAATTGGATGCGCGCGAGCATCGGCGTGCTCGATCACCCCTTCTTCGCTGTTACCGGCGACGATGGCAGCTTCGGTATCAAGAACGTTCCGCCCGGCGATTACACGTTGGTCTTCTGGCACGAAGTCTACGGCGAACAAACTATGCCCGTCACTGTCAAAGCCAAAAGCACAGTGACGCAGGATGCCGAGTACAAACCGGGCATGGCCGGTAAGCCGGCAATGGTCCTGCGCGCAGGGCCGCCGCTCGTCGTGCCCTGATAATCGAAACAGGCTGGTTTAACGAGGTGAAAGGGTTTTGTCGTGATTCACCGCAGAGGCGCAGAGGACACGGAGATTGCGCAGAGACAATGAACAGCTAACACTCTCTGCGCCGGCTCTGCGTTCTCTGCGCCTCTGCGGTGAATAGGTCTACTGTATATTCAAGCCAAAGTGAGGGCAGTTGATTTGAGCCGTCAAGCCAATCTAATCAACGATGCAGAGCCGAATCGCGGCCTGCATCTCTTCGCCATTTTTGTAGCTGTTCTTACGGTCGCGCTGTTGCTGGCCGGCGCGCTCGTCACCAGCAACGAGGCGGGCGATTCGGTTCCCGACTGGCCGCTGTCGTTCGGTCGCTGGCTGATCGCTTCGGATCGATTCCAGAGCGGCGTGCGCTTTGAATACTCGCATCGCTTCATCGCCGGCACGGTCGGCTTTGCGACCTTCATCCTGGCGCTGTGGGCCTGGTTCGGCGACCATCGCAAGCGGGTCAGGCGATTCGCGCTGCTGATCTTCGTCGGCGTCATCGCGCAAGGCGTGCTCGGCGGTCTGCGCGTGTTGCTGGTCTCTTCGGGGCTGCTCAACACCGACGTAGCCAAGCCGCTCATCGCCGTGCCGCACGCGCTCATCGCGCAGAGCTTCTTCGGTTGCATCGTCGCCATCGCGGTGCTGACTTCGCGTAGCTGGTTCGCGGCTCACGACACGAAGCCTGACACGCGAGGCTACGGGCTACGGCGGCTGACGGCGTGGAGTCTCGGCGTCGTGCTGGCTCAGCTAGTGCTCGGCGCAGGCTTTCGGCACGGCGCATTCGGTATCCTGCCGCACGCGCTCGGCGCAGTCGCGGTCACGACGATGGTCGCGTGGACGGCGTTTGCGACATTGAAGCGGCACGGCGATAACCGTTACCTTGCGCGGCCCGCGCGGGTTCTCATTGCTGTCTTGATTACACAATTGACGCTCGGCGTGCTCGCCTACATCACGCGTATGTCCGTAGCCGGCCAGCCCCTCGCAAGCGTCGCCGATTTCTTCGCGCGGATGACGCTCGCGCCGTTGTCGTCATTAACGCTGCAACAGCCGGTTGAGCCGATGATCTCGCTCACCGCCGCGCACCTTGTGGTTGGTGCGCTAACAGTGGCGACGCTCGTCGTGCTGACGCTGCGCAGTTATCAAGTGCTCGCGCCGCAGCCGGCAGCCGATTCGACAGGCGCGAATGCGCTTGCATCATCACCCCGAAAGGCAGCAGTATAAGCGGTATGGAATCTCTCGCAGAGCAGGCCGTGAGCGATGATCTGTTGATCGCCGCGCCGTCACAAAAACAAACGAGGGCCGCAAAGCTCGCCACTTACCTCGACCTCACGAAGCCGCGCATCACGATGCTGGTGACGGCGACGGCGGCTGCCGGTTTTTGCCTCGGCTCGGTTAGTGGCATAGATTACTTACGCTTCTTTCACACGTCGCTCGGCATCGCGCTGCTATCTTCGGGCATCGGCGCGCTCAATCAATACATCGAGCGCGACCTCGACCGATTGATGCGCCGCACCGAGATGCGCCCGCTGCCTTCGGGCAAGCTGGAGCCGCGTCAGGCATTGCGCTTCGGCGTCGCGCTGTCGGTTCTCGCTACGCTTTATCTCGCCGTCTTCGTCAATCCGCTGTCAGCGGCGCTCGGCGTGTTGACCTTTGCGGCGTACCTGTTCGCCTACACGCCGCTGAAGACGCGCACGACGCTTTCGACAATCATCGGCGCGTTCCCCGGCGCGATGCCGCCTTTCATCGGCTGGGCGGCAGCAAGCGGTCACATCACCATCGAGGCGTGGATACTATTCGCCATACTTTTTCTCTGGCAGTTCCCGCACTTTCTCGCCATCGCCTGGATGTATCGAGATGATTACGCGCGCGCCGGCATTATGATGTTGCCTGTGGTCGAACCCGATGGCCGCATCACCGGCCAGCAGATCATCGCCTACACGGCGCTGCTCGTGCCCGTCAGCCTGATGCCGACATTGGTCCACTTAGCGGGCGTGGTCTACTTCTTCGGAGCGCTGGCGCTCGGACTGTGGTTCCTCTATTACAGCGTACGCACGGCGCGCAATCGGACGACGTGGCAAGCGCGCAAGCTGCTGCTCGCCTCTGTGCTCTACCTGCCGGCGCTGTTCGCCTTGATGGTGCTCAACCGATAGGGTTGTGATGGGCAAAGCGCTCGCCTTGATGCTGACGTTGCTGACGGCGGCTGGGGTATGGATGTTTGCCGGCCAGCGCGCATTGTGGTTCCCCGAAAACATTTCAGCCGATGGCGCGTTGATCGACGCGCAATTCACGCGCACCTTCATCATCGTTGGCCTTGCGTTTGTCGCCGTGCAATTGGCGCTCGGTTATGCGGTGTGGCGATTCCGCCGCCGCACGGATGCGCGCGCCGCTCACCTGCGCGGCAGCAACAAGCTCGAAGCGGCGTGGACTCTCTTCACCGCCGTTGTGTTTATTGCGCTCGCCGTGATGGGCCAGCGCCTCTGGTCGCGCTTGCAATTGACGAGCGCGGCGCAAAGCGCATCGCAAGCTGATGCCGTGCGCGTAAACCTCGTCGCCCAGCAATTCCAATTCACGTTTCATTACGCTGGCGCGGATGGCGCGTTCGGCAAGACTGCGCCAGCATTTTATAATGACGCGCTGGGAAATTACGCGGGCCTTGATCCGACCGATGCAGCGGGCCGAGACGATTCGCAACTGCCGACGCTGGTCGTTCCCGAAGGCCGCAACGTCGAACTCACGATGCGCTCGCGCGATGTGATTCACAACTTCTTCGTGCCGGCTATGCGCATCAAGCGAGACATCGTGCCCGGCTTAACCATCAGCCTGCGCTTCACCGCCAACAAAGTGGGACGATATGAAATCCCCTGCGCCGAGCTTTGCGGTAGCGGACATTACAAAATGAAAAGCTGGATGATCGTCGTGTCGGCGGATGATTACACCGCGATGATGCAGATGAGCAAAGCGCAATTCCGCGCCCGCGTCGAAGAGTTGTTGAGGTAACGAGAGAACCTGATTCGCAACTTGCTCCTGATACCAACTTGCGCTTTGAAATGAGATGACGATTTGTCAAAAATCGCAGGAATATTGAATCTGCTGGCTGATTTCTTCACCTCACTTCGATATGCAAGTCGGTATGATTTCGCAACTTGCTCCCGATTTCGCAACTTGCTCCCGATTTCGCAACTGGCTCTTGATTTCGCAGCTTGCTCCTGATTTCGCAGCTTGCTCTTGATTCGCAGCTTGCTCCTGATTTCATAGCCCGCTTCAGCGGGCTTTCCCGCAGGGCAATTAGGCCAGCCCTTTTAGGGCTGGTTCACAGAGGCGTTATAAACCCATAGCCCGTTTTAACGGGCTTGCCACATTCGGCTTTAGCCCCTGACTAACACAAAATAAAATGGCAGATGTCATCAAGCCAATTCCTGAAGACGCGCCGCCGAGGTCAAAGAGTTTCGTGCGCCGTTACGTCTTCAGCACCGATCATAAAATCATCGGCATTCAATACTGGCTGCTGGCGCTCGTTTCGGTTGTGCTCGGAATGGCGCTATCGGCGTTGATGCGCCTGCAACTGGCGTGGCCCGGCGAGCGCTTCGCCTTGCTCAAAGCCATCTTCCCGCACGCCGCCGCCGGCGGCAATATCTCGCCCGATCTTTACCTGTCGCTGGTCACGATGCACGGCACGATTATGATCTTCTTCGTGCTGACGACTGCGCCGCAGGGCGGCTTCGGCAATCTCATCCTGCCGCTTCAGATCGGCGCGCGCGAGATGGCTTTCCCTGTTCTCAATATGCTGTCGTTCTGGCTGACGTTCGTCGCGCTGCTCGTGTTGCTCGCGGCCTTCTTCGTCTCTGCGCCGAACGTGATCGGGCCGATAGCCGGATGGACGATGTACCCGCCGCTAAGCGCGGTCGGCGAAATCAGCGGGCCGGGGCAGGGCACAGGCGTCGTGCTCTGGCTGTTGAGCATCGCCATCTTTTGCGTCGCGTCATTGCTCGGCTCGATCAACTTCATCACGACGGTGTTGAAGATGCGCGCGCCGGGGATGACGCCTATGCGTTTGCCGCTCACGTGCTGGGCGTGGTTCACGAGCGCCGGCATCGCGCTGCTGTCGTTCCCCGTTTTGCTGGCCGCAGGCATTCTGTTGCTTTGCGATCATCTGATCGGCACGCGCTTCTTCATCCCCGCGAGCCTCTACGTCAGCGGCCAGTTGATGACGGATGAAGCGGGCGGCTCGCCCATCTTGTGGCAACACCTCTTCTGGTTCTTCGGCCACCCGGAAGTCTATCTCGCCATCCTGCCGGGGATGGGATTGACTTCGCATTTGCTGGCCACCTTCGCGCGCAAGCCGGTCTTCGGTTATCGCGCGATGGTGGCGGCGACGTTCGGCATCGGCTTGCTCGGCTTTTTGATCTGGGGCCATCATATGTTCGTCAGCGGCATGAGTCCGTACGCGGCGACAGCCTTCTCGTTGCTCACGCTGGTCATCGCCGTGCCATCGGCAGTCAAGACATTCAACTGGCTCGGCACGCTCTGGCGCGGCCAGATTCGCTTCACGACGCCGATGTTATTTTCGTTGGGCTTCGTCTCGCTCTTCGTCTCAGGCGGATTGACGGGATTGTTTCTAGGACAGGCGGCAATAGACATTCCGCTGCACGACACCTATTTCGTAGTCGCGCACTTTCATTTGATAATGGGCGTCGCCGCCGTCTTCGCGCTATTTGCCGGAACCTACTTCTGGTTTCCAAAGATGTTTGGCCGGATGATGAGCGAGCGGCTCGGACGCATTCATTTCGTGATGACGTTTGTCGGCGTCTATGCCGTCTTTATGCCGATGTACTTGATGGGCATCGCCGGAGCGCCGCGCCGTTACGCGTTCCATTACAACCCGACGACCGGCGAAGGCTTGCAGTATCTGGCCGGCATGGTTCCGGTGACGCGCTTTATCTCGTACGCGGCGTTCGTTACCATCGCGGCGCAGTTCATCTTCTTGTTCAACCTCGCGTGGAGCTATTGGCGCGGGCCGGCTGCTACGGCCAATCCCTGGCAAGCGACGACGCTCGAATGGTCCCAGCCGTCAGCGGCAGAAGGGATGAATCAAGCGCCGGTCGTCTATCGCGGCCCTTACGAATTCAGCGTGCCCGACGCGCCGCGCGACTTTATTCTGCAAGACGAGCCGCCCGCTTCAACGCCCAAGCAGTCGTGAGCAGTCGCCTTGAACTTCTCGTCGTTAGCATTCGCGCATCCGATTTGCGACTTGCCACATCAACCATTAATCTGTGAATAAGTGGTCGGAGTCGTAGTTGCAAAATGAGCACGACAGTAACATCAGACAACAGAATCAAGGGTGCGAGCGTCGGCGCGGGCGTACGCGGCCCGGGCGGCGGCGGCAATTCGCGCAAGCCGGGCGGCGGCAGCGATGACATCTGGCCGCCGGGCTTCACGCGCGACGACGCCATCGAGCCGAATAAGTTCCGCATAGGCATGTGGGTGGCGATGGCCAGCATCGTGATGCTGTTCGTCTCGCTCACCAGCGCCTACGTCTTGCGCCAGTCGAGAGGACTGAGCGAAGCGCACGACTGGTTTCCGCTGCATATGCCGGGTGTGTTATGGCTGACAACCGCATTGTTATTGGCGAGCAGCGTCACCATCGAGATGGCAAGGCGGTCATTGCGCCGCAGCCGCTACGGCTGGTTTCGTCTCTTGATTAGCTTGACGGCGTTGCTTGGCCTTGGATTCCTGGTCGGCCAGTTGCGCGCGTGGCTGGTTCTGGTCGCGCAAGGCGTTTACGTCTACAGTCATCCGCACAGCTCGTTCTTTTACATCCTGACCAGCCTGCACGCGATTCACCTGATTGGCGGGCTGATCGCGCTGCTGATCGTTACAGTGGCAGCGCTCCGCATGCGCATCACCCGCAGCAAGCGTAACGCCGTAGACGTGACCGTCCTTTACTGGCACTTCATGGACGTGCTGTGGATTTATCTTTTCGTGCTGTTATTCTTCTACAAGCAATGAGACAAGCGATGACCCGCCGCATCTTTTCATTCTTGATGCTTGCCGCTTTTGTGATCGCGGTGACGAGCCGTGATGCGCTGGCGTTTTGCCCGATGTGCCGGACGACGCTTGAAGGCGCGACCGGCGCGCAGCAAGCCGCCGACAGCTTGAGCCTCGCCGCGCTCGTCTTGCTTGCGCCGCCGGTGATGATCTTTGCGGCGCTGTTCGGATTATTTTATCGCCTACGTAATGCGAGCGGAGAAAACGGGCCAGCCAATGAAGAGAAGGTTGAGCGAACACCTGCCCCCGCGTTGACTGGGTAGCCGCGCGTCGTTATAACGCTCTTGTATGCCTGTTGAATTGATCCGCTTCCTGCCGACGCTCAACGCGATGTTGAACGCGACGAGCGGCATTCTCTTAATCATCGGATACGTCTTCATTCGCCGCCGCAACATCAGGGCGCATCGCGCCTGTATGATCGCTGCGCTCACGTCGTCGTCATTGTTTTTGATCTCTTATCTGGTCTATCACTACCACGCCGGCACGACGCGCTTTGCGGGGATGGGCGCAGCGCGCACGATCTATTTCATCATCCTGACGACGCACACGATATTGGCGGCAGTCATCGTGCCGTTCGTGCTGGTGACGGCGACGCGGGCATTGCGAGGCCAGTTCGACCGTCATCGAAGAGTAGCGCGCTGGACGCTGCCGATGTGGCTTTACGTTTCCGTCACCGGCGTCATCGTCTACCTGATGCTCTATCACTGGTACCCGTCGCGCCTCTGAGCGGTGATGCTATGAGCTTTCCCGGTTTCAGGTGAAATTATCGTCGTAGAACTGAAGATTGCGCTCGTCTAACTGCGAACCAAAGCGTTCAAACACCTGCCGCGCCGCTTCCTTCATACCGAACGCCTTGCAGCACTGGAAGAACCTTAAGACCGGAGCCTGAAAATATCGGCTGAAGCGAAACCCCGGCTGCGCAATAAACTCCTCGAACCGCCGCCTGCACTCGTCTTTTTTTCGTTGCCGCCTCCAGATTGCAAGAAGCTCCGACAGTGCATGATCGTTTAGCGAATCAATAGCCAAAGCTTCTTCGGCTCTTTGCTCAGCTTCGATGAGCCTACCCTGCCGCTGATAGATTCTTGCCAACTCGATGCGTGGGTGAAGACCATTAGGATCGAGTTCAATGTACTCTTCCAGCCTCTTTATTGCTTCAGCCCATCTGCTCTGCCGCTGGTAAATCTTGGCTAGCTCGGTGCGCGCTTGCAGGTCGTTCGGTTCTAGCTTGAGGAGTTCCATCAATACGGCTTCAGCCTCAGCGAGCTTGCCCTGCCGCTGGTAAATCTTGGCTAGCTCGGTGCGGGAATTCAGATCATTCCATCGTATTTCAAGGACTCTGAGAAGTACAGCTTCAGCTTCGGCAAGTTTGCCCTGCCGCTGGTAGATCTTGGCCAGCTCGGTGCGCGGGTGAAGACCATTGGGTTCGAGTTCAATGTACTCCTCAAGCCTCTTTATTGCTTCAGCCCATCTGCTCTGCCGCTGGTAAATCTTGGCTAGCTCGGTGCGCGCTTGCAGGTTACTTGTGTCGAGCTTGAGTAGCCTTAGCAATAGGGCTTCAGCCTCGGCGAGCTTGCCCTGCCGCTGGTAAATCTTGGCTAGCTCGGTGCGCGCTTGCAGGTCGTTCGGTTCTAGCTTGAGGAGTTCCATCAATACGGCTTCAGCCTCAGCGAGCTTGCCCTGCCGCTGGTAAATCTTGGCTAGCTCGGTGCGGGAATTCAGATCATTCCGTCGTATTTCAAGGACTCTGAGAAGTACAGCTTCAGCTTCGGCAAGTTTGCCCTGCCGCTGGTAAATCTTCGATAATTCAGTGCGAGCTTGCAGATTGTTTGGATCGAGTTGAAGAAGGTCCAGCAAAACGGCTTCAGCTTGTGCCTGTTTACTCTGCCTTTGATAAACCTTGGCTAGTTCAGTGCGGGAATTTAGATCGTTGGGTTTCCTATCCAGCACTTCCAGAAGCACGCTTTCCGCTTTATCAAACTCACCCTGTCTCTGATATAGCTTTGCCACTTCGGTTCGGCTGTGTAAGTCTTCGGGGTTCTTGGCTAGAAATGCTTCCAAAGCGGCAATCGCTTCTGCTGGTCTATCCTCAAATGACAGGAGCCAGAACTTACCGAGATGGAGAGTCGCATTCAGCTTGCGAGAGAGAGCCACCTTGTCGCGGAGGTATCCGTCCAGCAGGAAGGTGACGAGTTGCTGGAACTTAATATGAGCGTTCTCTGCCGTGTAGTTCTTCTTCGCGCCAAAGATATTCACCAATGCCTGGGATTCGACTGCATCGCTGAAATCAATCGCTTCGCAGCATTCCATCAATAGCTCAGTCTCATCGAACTCGCCATGCTCACCAAAGAAGATTTCGGAAATGATCTCGTGCTTGGTTCGCACGTGGACATGCTTGCGGTAGCTCTCGTCTCTTCTTTCATCCACGATGATCGGCTCGTTCACCAAGCCGCGAAATCGCTCCAGAAATCTCGCTTGCTGCTCGTCGCTCGCTTTAACGATTCGACTGAGCGCAGTGAACGGCATCCTCACGCCGAACAGATAAAAGAGCGCGATGTACTTGTAGCCTCCGCTGAATGCCGGAACCGGCTCGCAGGACTTGCGGTAATCATCCCAGTCGAAGTCGAAATTTATCTTTCGCTTCTTCTTCAACTCAAGCAGGATCGAATACGTCGCGTTGACGTAAACCAGCCTTTCGTTGAGAACGATCTGATTCAACGTCTCCCGGTCCTCTCCCTCAACTTCGAGAAGTCGAAACAGCTTGTCGTATACCCTTTGCCGCTGCTGACGGGTGTTGCGAACGGTGATCGGCTCGCGTTCTTCTTCGCCGTGCAGACAGGTCAACGTGTCTGTTCCCCGCAAAGCCTTATAGCGGTGCTCGCGCTCGGCGAGCAGAACGTGAATCTGCGGGCAAGAATCGGGGAGGCGTTGCAGCAGCGTCTCCAGCGTCTCTTCATCGGCAGCCGGATTGTCTATACAGAGCACCGTCTGCTCGGCGGTCGCGCCATACTTGAGCAGTGACAGCACAGACTTGATCTCATCTTTGCTCAAATCGGCTTCGAGATCGAGCATATAAACGTTCTGGCCGCGCTCGGCCAACTCAACCGCCACCCGGTGAAGAATGGTCGTCTTGCCGCTGCCGCCGGACCCTAGAATCCAAGTCGTGCCGTTGGGGCCAATCGCTTGAAGCCGGTCGAAGACCTCGCTCATCACCTTCGCGTTGCGCACGTCAATGTCGTTGCAGACCACTCTGAACACGACTTCGTCGCGGTCGTTGATGCGATAGTACTCCATCGCCAGCTTGTTCAATTCCACCGCATCAGTCGTCCGGGCTTTTGCTATAGTCTGCGGAGTAATCTGTCTGAACCCGACTATCGTTCTTATCGGACAGAAAGGAAAATAAGTCGGGATCAACGCCTCGGCGTATTCCCAAACTCGCTCGGTGATGATGTCCCAGCCCCAGTATTCTACGGTCGTCGAATCGGTAGAAAGCGAGGCGGCTTTCTGCTGGAGCTGAGTGTCATTCTTGAACGTCGTCGCAAAGATGAATCGTCGCGGCGCAACCGCCAGCCCGCTCGTCTTCGCAAACTCCTGCTCCATTTCTTCCAGGAGCTTCCTGCGAAGCGCTTCGTCAGTCTTATATCTCGTGTCCTTCAATTTACACTGAAAGGTGATGCCGGGATTTTGCGGCGACAATCCGTCAATCCCGTCTTGCCGCTGGCCCTTCACTCCAAATCGTTCAGCGCCGGGGTCGTTGTAGACGCGGCGGACAATATCACGCACGAGTCTCTCGAACTGTTCGTCGTCGCTTAACAGAGGTAACTGGTAAGACATAACTTGAATCCGATTGACTGAGGGCGGCACGGAAAGCCAACTGTTGAATTGCAAGGCGGCGCTTGAGCGTGTTGGTCACAACTGCTATCGGCCAGAATCCAACGCGCCGGATGATGTTAGTGGAATCACAGAATTTGCCGCAACCGGCTTTCGATTTTCTTAATGCCTGTTATCAACCCAAACTACAAGAATGCGCATGCCGGCCTTTCATTACTTGTCGTCGCAGGACACGGCACAAGGCCGTTCGGTCATGCTGCTCATCCGTTCGGCGACCGTTGAGATGAATTAACGGTCGCCGAACAGATTGTTCACGCAATAATTGAAGCGGTGTGTTTACTTCTTCTGGCGGTTGGCGTCGCGCATCTTCGTGAGTCGCGTCAGTTCTTCCTGGTAGCGAGTGATCTCGTCGGGGGAAAGCTGGGTGCGGCTCAAGGCGATGTATTTCGTCAGGTGGTCAACCGCCGGCACGTACTTCTGGTTGCTGGCGTAAGCCTGCGTTAAGGTCAGGTGCGCTTCCGGCAATTCTTTGAGCTTCAGCGCCGCTTCGCCGTCGTCTATCGCCCGTGCCATATCGCCTTTCAGGAAGTTGATCAGCGCGCTGGTTTCGAGCACCAGCGGCAGGCGCGTCTTGTCGTTCTTTGAATAATCGCGCGCCGCGTTGATGCTGGTCAGCGCCAGTCCTAGCTCGCCTGCCGTATCCGTAGCGTCTTCGCTGTAATATATCTTACGCGCGATGGTCTTGGCCACCATATGCTGCGCTTCGGCCAGCGCCAGCGTGTTGCGGAATCGGCCTCCGCCAAAAATCAAATGCGAAATAGATAATCCCTTCAGCGCCCGCGCTGACGAGACTTTCTTCTTCGACACCTGATCGAATAATGCCAGCGCCTCTTTCGCTTCTTGCACAGCGCGGTCGCGCTTCTCCTTTGAGTCTTGATAAGTCAACACGTCGGCCAGGATCAAGTGCGCCGGCGGCGACTTGGGGTTAATGCGGATCGATTTGGTCAGCAAACGCTCCGCGCCGACATAGTCTTTGCGGAACAGCAGCACGTCGGCCAACACAACGTAAGGAAAATCCCATTCGGGATGGCGCTTGATAATGCCGCGCAGCATCGGCTCGACTTCTGCCGGGTCGAGGTTGAGGTTGAACCTCGCTTCGGCCAGAAAGGCTTCGGTCTCGAAGTCCGTCTTGCGCAGCGCCAGCGCCTGCTGGAAGCTCGTCACCGCGTCGGCCTTGCGTCCGAGCGATTGTTCGGCCCGACCGCGATAGACGAACGCGTCGGCGTACGCGCCGTTGTTCTTCTTGATCGCCGAGTTGAGTTTTTGAATGGCCGCGTCCATCTCTTGCCGGTTGAACGCATCGACGCCGTCGAGAAAATCTTCGCGCGCCTCTTTCGTGGGCTGCTTGTCTTCGGCGAAGTAAACGCTATCGGTGCTTTCGGGCGGCGGCAGAATCGCTTCATCGTTGCTCGTGCTGAAGGTGAGGTTGACTTCGACGAACTTCGACCTGCCGGGCTGCACGCTGGTGCGCCGCACTTGCCTGGCGTTGCCGAAGGAGAAGGCCAGCAAGCGGTCGCCGGTCGGTACGCGGCGCGTGATCTCGGCGCGGCGGCTGAGCACGCCCGACGGCTTGTTATCAATCGCCACGTTGACGCCTTCCATCTCAGGCGCGCGAATCACCAGCGAGCCGCAGTTGGCCGGGTCCGTGCAATCGGTCGGCACAATGGCGACGGGGATGTCGTTAGTCTCGATTGATGTCGTGTTGCCGCCGGGGTTCTGTTTATTCTCGGTGTAAGCGGCGACCTTCTCGCGGACGTACTTCTTCAATTCGTCAAAGGTCACGACGCCGTCCACATTCTGATCGGCGTTGCCGCGCAAGCCTTCGAGCAGAAAATAAGTGAAGACGCCGTGGCCCTGCCCCTGTCCCTGGTTCAGCTCAGGGTCTTCGAGCGACACCTCGGTCTGGTCGGCGGCCCAGAGATAACCGACGCCCTGCGCCTCGCTCTTCTTCAGCTCCTCGATCAACTGGCTGTTGGCGCGCGTCGTCGCCTCGCCGCCGCGACCCGCGAGTTGCACGCCGGCGCTGTGACAGGTATCGGTGAGCACCAGTCCTTTGCGCGCAGGGATCGTCCGCACGGCATCTTCAAAGGCTCGCATCGGCAATCCGGTTGCCGACAACTGGCGCGGGTCGGTGTCGTAGAGAATGAAGTAAGGTGTCTCGATATTGCGCCCCAGCTTGGTGTCGAACTGCGGCGCGAGCACGCCGTGCGCGGCGATGAAGATGACGAAGAAATCATCCGGCTTCGACTGGCGCAAGCGGGCGAGCGCCTGCTCAACGGAATCCTTCGTTGCCGTCTCATCTTTGAATAACAGGATGCGGTCTTCCGAGAAGCCGCCGCCTTCGTCGCTGCGCAAGTAATCATAGATGGCTTGCGCGTCATCGGCGGCGCTCTTAAGGTTCTGTATCTGCATACCGCCGACGTTCTGGTCGCCGTTCTTGAAACGCGAGATGCCGATCAGCACGGCCCACAGGTTGACGTTCTTGGCCACGCCGCTTTTCAGCTCGGTCTTGGTTGCGCCGACCTTTACTTTCAGGCCGCGTTCTTGAAGCTCTTGCGCGCGTAGCTGCGAAGCAAAAGGAATGGCGAACAGTGAAACCGTCGTCAGCACGGTGAGGGCGTTGCGAAACGAAGCGGGTTTATTCATAGGTCAATCTCTCAGCGACAGAGTCAGGATACAGGATTCAGGATACAGAATTCTTTAGCGCAAGATGCGCTGTCGCGCGGCGCGGATTCAGTTAGTGAATCAAATGCGAAAGGTCATCGCTAATCGGACTGCTTGCGGTTGGCGCAGCCACCCTGAATCCTGACTCCTGACTCCTGTATCCTGATTTCCTATGGCTTGATGACGGGCGGCGGCACGGGCGTAATCGGCGTGCTGCCGCCGTTGTTGGCGACGGCCAGGCCGATGCCTACGCCCGCGCCGACCGCAGCGCCGGCAATGATGGCCGTGTTGCGCGCCGTCCAGAATCCGTTGCCGCCGCTCACCTGCGCGCGATAGGTGAACGTATTATCCGTGCCTTCGACGCGCACCAGTATGGTGTCGGCGCATTTCGCCGCGCCGGTGATCCAGGGCACGCTGGCGATGCCGCGCTTGTCAGTCTTGGCTTTGAACAGCGAGCCGGCAGCGAGGCCGACGCCGAGCGAGCCGAGACAGGGATTGGCGAGCGAGAAGAGAATAGGCAGATCAGGCACAGGGTGGTCGTTCTCGTCAGTGACTTGAATCTGCAACTGCCGCGTGCTGCGCGAAGAGACGCTCAGGCTGCTGCCCTGTCCGGCGGGCGGTCGCAGAATGTAACGCTGACCACTAACCGGCTGCTGTTCGACGGTTACGTTGCCCGCGATGGTATCGAGCGCCGCGCGGCCTTCGGCAACTTGAACGCGGAACTCTGCGCCGGGCGCGGCGGATAGCTGTGAGCCGGCGGCTTCGACGTAGGCTCCCGCGTCCGCCGCGAGCCGCACGTTCAGGCTGCCGCTCAACAGCGACGCGACGAGGATATTGCGGGCCGCTTCTTCGTTGCTGCCCGTCGCCGTGCTCAAGCGGGCGACGGCGTTGCCGGCGAGCGTGACAAATCCAACGCCGTCAACCGACACGCGCAGGCTGTCGCCGGCTGCCGCTTGAATCACTTCGCCGCCCCAGATCGGTGCGTAGCCAGCGAAGGCGCGGCCATCAATCGTCGCGCGACCGGCCATCGAGCCGATGGGGCTGAAGCGCGCCGTCGTCGAGAGCCTCACCGGGCGGTCGCCTTTGTCGCTTGCGGCGGCAGCGATTTGTAATCCAGGCCACGCTCCCAGCATCATCACGATTAACAGGATTGCGGTATGACGTTGTTTCATTGATTCCTCCTCAAGGTTGCTTGCTGCGCTCGGCTGCTTATGGCCGGCGCGGATTCACCCACACAGGCGGCGGCAGGACCGATAAGAACCGTTGACGCGATGCGGCCTGCACCACCGCGCTTGACGACAAGTCGAGCGGCACAATGGGCGATGTCACGCTCGTCTCGCTGTCGGTGACGGTGACGCGGACGGCGACGACGTTGCGGTTGCTGCTCGCGCCGGTGAAGCGCTGCGTCACGGTGAAGCTCTGCCCGCGCGTCAGATTGCGGTCGCGGATGGTCGCCGCCAAGTCTACATCAAACGGCCCGGCGATGACTGTGCCGCCTGCGTCAAGGAACTCATAGCGGGCGCGGCTGACATCGTTGTTCGCGTCATAAACGGCGAAGGTCACGGTGAACTCGTCGCCCGATTTCGTGAAGGAGAGCATCGCCGGTTTCTTCGGGTTGTTGGCATTGATCAAGCGCACGTCAGTCTCAACCAGCGCATTGACGTTGACCGAAAGCGTCGAGCCGCCCGTCACACGGAAGACCACGCGCGAGGCGATCTGGTCGGGTATGGCTTGCGACGCGCTCAACTGCGTCGTGCCGCCGGCCACAGCGGGCACTGTGGGAGTGAAACGCAGACAGAAGCTGACGCGGCCACTCACAGGAATGGTGATGACGCCGTTGATGTCGAGCGGCGTGTCGGCCCCATTCGCGTTGACGATGCTCAATGAATAAAGGTCGCCTTCTCGCGGATCACTGATGTGACCGTTGCCCACATCGCTGCCGATTCGCACGATGGAATCGAGCGTCAGGTTGAGCGGATTGAAGCTGCGGTTGACGATGGTGAAGGCCGCGCAAGGGCCGGTGGCGCGGTTCTTGTTCTTACGCGGAACGGGGACCGGCTGGTCTGTGCCGAACTCAAGCGATGAGTGGCCTGTCGGGATGATGACTTCGATGTTGGTCGGGCCGCCGGTGAGCGAGACGCTGAATCCGCAGGTGGCGCGATTGCCGCTCACATCCGTAGCGACACAGATCACGGTCGAGACGCCGAGCGGAAAGGTTGACCCAGACGGCGGCGCGCAGGTCACGACGACGCCCGGTTGATTGTCGGTCGCGGTTGGCGGCGGATAGTTGATGACTGCCGAGCTTTGCGTGGCCGGCAATTCCCTTGCGATGTTCTGCGGGCAGTTTATCACCGGCGCGTCGGCATCATTGACCGTCACCGTGAACGAACAGTTCGACGTGTTGCCGGCCAGGTCGCGCGCCGTGCAGTTGATCGTCGCCGTGCCGAGCGCGAAGGTTGAGCCGGAAGGCGGCAAACAGACTACATCAACGACGCCGCACGCATCGGTTGCCGTCGCCGGAACATAATTCACTACGGCGGTTGTCTTGCCCCTGTCGGTTGCGACCGTGAGGGGGAACGGGCAGGTGATGGCCGGCGGCGTGTTATCAACGACGGTGATCGTGAATGAACAGCTCGGCGCGCCGGACGCTGAACAAGTGACGGTGGTCGTGCCGACCGTGAAGACTGTGCCCGGCGGCGGCGCGCATGTCACCTGGCATGCAGCAGCCGATGGAACCGGGTAATTGATCGTGTTGCCGCATTGCGCGGCGCTGCTGTTGGCGGTGATGTTCTGCGGACAGATGAACGCGCATGTCGCGGCAGCCACCGGAATCATCACATTACCGGAGTTGTTCGATGTGTCGGGGTCGGACGTACTCGATTCCACATTGACCATGAAGCTAATCGTTGTTCCAATCGGCGTGGACGGATCGACGGTGACGACGAGAGTGAATTCAGCAATTTCACCCGGCAACATCGCCGACGTTGTGCAGGTGATCGTTCCCGTGCCGCCGATGTTGGGCGTCGAGCAATTCCAGCCCGGCGGGGCCATCAACGACTTGAAGGTTGTGTGAGCCGGGATGGCGTCAGTCAGTGTAACGTTGACCGCATTGTTGGGGCCGCCATTTACGATCTGCATGCCTAACTCAAGATCGCTGCCGGCAGGGACGGGGTCCGGCAAGCCGCCTACTTCAATGGAGAGGTTGGCGGTCGCGGTCGTGACCGTGATGCACGGCGAGAACTCTGACGTGTCGCCTGTGCTGCTGATCGCGGTTGCGGTGATTACTTCGCCCGCCGCCACGGCGACCGATAGCGTCGCGCTGAAGTTGCGCGTGCAAGATGCGGTAGTTGTCACGCTAGTCGAGCCGATGAAGGTGCGGCCTTCGCCATTGCCCGACGCATCGCAGGTCGCATTCGAGAAGAATTCAACGGTGAAGGTCGCGCCCGGCTCGCTGTCGAGCGTCCCCTGCACGACCGTTTGCCCGCCGCCGCTGCTGGCAGAAGTCAGCACAGGGAAATTCTGCAAGTTGTTCGGCCCGGTGTCGGCGTCGCAGTTATCATTCGGCGTCACCATGTCGTCGCTCAGGTTGATGCCGAGTCCGCCGTTCGAGAAGATTGAGTTGCCGGAGATGGCGTTACCAGTAGAGCTACTGCTGACGATGGAAACACCAGCGTTCAGATTAAAGGCGATGGTGTTGCCCGCGCCCGTGCTCTCGCCCCCGATGGTTATTCCAGCCGCGTTGAGGCTTAACACAATGCCGTCGTCGTTCTGTAGCGCGCCCGTGCCGGCGGCATTGGTGCCGATCAAGTTTCCCTGTATTAGCGTCCCCGTTACGCCGTTAGTCAGAAAGATGCCGCTGCCATTATTACCTGAGATCAGATTGCCAGAGCCGGGCGTCACACCGCCGATGGTATTGTTCATCGCCTGACTGATGCCGACTCCTTGATCTCCATTGGGAAGGGCAGCGTTGCCGCTGACAGTGGTGCCGATCTTGTTACCCCGCACGACATTGCCCGTCGCATCGAAGGCGATATCGACGCCCGGGCCGGTGTTGCCCGACAGCAGGTTGCCCGCGCCGCTGGTCGTGCCGCCGATCTGGTTGTTTAACGTTACGACGGAGACGCCGCTGCCGTTTGGTATGGCCGCCGTGCCGCTGGCGTTCGTGCCGATAAAGTTGCCGATGATGATGTTGTTGTTGCTGCCGTCATCGCTGATAAAGATGCCGGCTCCCGGGAAGCCATTAATCACTAGCCCGCTCACCACCGAGTTGCTGGCTTGAAGGTCTAAGCCAGCCCCGCTAGCGCTTATGGCGCTGATTTGAATGAGCGGCGAGCCGCTGAAGCCGGGCTGTGTCGTCCCGTCAATCGTCACCGGCTCGGTGATGGTCGGCAGGGTCGGGCTCACTACAATCGTTTGCAGCCCGGTGCCGATGCTGAACTGAATGGTGTCTGCGCTCACCGTCGCGTTGGCGTCTACGATGGCCTGCCGCAGTGTGCCTGTGCCCGCGCCCGGCATCGGATCGACGCCGCCGTTGTCGCCGGTATTGGTCACGGTCAAGATTGCGGCTGGCGCGCTGGTTAGAATCGTCGGGGCGCTATCGCCGCGCCGCAAGACGACAATGTCATCAAGCGCGTCCGTGTTCAAGCGCATAGGCAATGCCGCGACCGCTTCGCCTTCGACCTCGAAATCAACCGCCATCGGATGAGCAGCCTGCGCTGCACTCTGCTTCGCCGTCGCGGTTTCGATGACGCGCATCTGACGACCCGTGGCGTCAAGCAAGAGCAGATCGTCCGCGCGCAGGCTGGACAGATGGGCCATCTGCAAACGCGTAGCGCCCGGCTGCGCCGATGACGATAGTTTCTTGATCGTCCATTGTGGCGCGCGCTGTTTAGCCTTGCCGTTCGGATTTCGCATTTTGGCGCGCAGCACATAGACCGCGCCGTCTTCGGCCAACAACCCGACCGCAGCACTCCGGCCTTGGCCAAAGCGCCCCGCCGTGATCGAGTTGATATTGAATGCGAAATCGCGTCGGCCCGTCACAGCTTGCTTAATCACATTCGTCGGTGCGCCTGTCGCTAGCTCGCGGTCTCTGCCGCAAAGCAAGATCAGGCTGCGGCCACTGGCGATGGCGATGTCCGCATAAGCATCATCATCAAAGTGGCCAACCGCAAAGTCTGTCGCGGCAGCCGGCAGCGCGAAAGATTCGGGTATCGCATCAAGCGCGCCACGATGATCTGCAAAGATCAGCGCGCGTGGACTGTCGCCTTCCATCACGCCGACGAGCAAGTCCGTGAGTCCATCAGCGCGGTTGACATCGCCTGCGGCCAAGGCCGTCACCGCGCCCGGCAAGCCCATCTCTTTCGTTGCGCCAAAGCCGCCCTGCCCGTCGCCGATCATCACGTAAAGCGAGCGACTGGCGCGTGCCGTGATGACGAGATCGACGTGACCGTCGCCATTGACATCGCCGGCAATGACGAACTCGCCGGCAATGGGCGCGGCGAACAGGCGTGCCGGCGCGAGAAACGGCGCGTCGGTGAATGTTCCCTGTGCGCGGCGCTGGTTGGCTTCTGCGGCGTGCGGATGCAGCGCGTCTACGTTGCCGCGATAGACAGCGATTAGCGGCCCGCGCGGTGAATCGTAAGTGCAAATCAGATCGGCGACGCCGTCTTCATCCAGGTCCGCCGAAGCTAGAGCCAACGGTCTCAGCGCGCTTGCCGGTGACGCCATCAGCGAAACGGATTCGGCCTCGCCCTCGAAAGAGGTCAACAACGAATGGCCATCCGTGAGGTTGAGAAAAGGGAAGCCGCGTCGCGCCGCGTGAATCGCGGTCGTATCGCTCAATCGGGCGCGAGCGACAGCGGTTTTCTGTACGGCGCTAGCGGCAACGCGAGACTTCGCCAACCACCAGCCGCCGCCGAGCGCCACGACCAGCGCGAACATCATAGCGATGCGATAAAACGCCTTGCTCACGGTGTACTCCTCTGCGACGCGTTGAATGATATTTCGTGTAGAGGCAGAAACAACCCGCTGCTTCCACAATGTAATGAAGGCTACCTGAGATTAGACCTTCAAGGCCGGCGGCCTTCACGCCGCCGGTTGGGCGTGAGCGCCGGCGCGGACTCGACCATCACGCCGCCTGATTGCAGCGACGCGCTGCTGCTGCAATTCGAGCCGAGCGCGCTTGATGTCGCCGTATCGCTCGTCTCGCCATCGAAGATCGTCACTTCGACCGTCGCTACGCTCTTGTTATCGTTCGCGCCGGTGAATCGTTGAGTCAGCGTGAAGCTCTGGCCCTGCTGTATGCCTTGCTGCTGCAAGATAGAGCCGAGATTGTCCACCGTGATCGGCGCACCGACGTTGCGGCCCTGGCTGTCTTTGAACTGGTAGACGGCGCGGCTCAGATTCGTGTTCGAGTCATAAGCCGAAAACGTCACGACGAACTCATCGCCGTTCTTGCAGAGCGTGATGACCGGCGCGGCGCTCGGATCAGTCGGATTGATGAAGCGTATGGGCGGCTTGACCGCGCCAAGCACGGTGAGCGTCACCGGCGTCGTGTTGGTCGTGATCGTGAGCGTGTCTGTGATCGAAGCCGGCAACAGATCGCGCGGCCTCACCGTGCCGCCGGCAACACGCGGGATGACCGGGTTGAAGCTCACCGTGAACGTCACCGATCCGCCTGCGGGAACACTCAACGCTTGTCCTATTGCTGGTGTGATCGTGAAAACACCGCTGTCGTCCGTCTGCCCGCCGCGCGTGAAGCCGGCGGATAACAGCGTGAGCGTTTGGCATCCGGTGTTGGTGATCGTGAAGGTACGGGTTGGCGGGTTAGCGACTGCCGCGCCGCGCGCCGCTTGGCGCTTGAACTTCAACTGCGTGACGCCGTCTTGTACGACCGCTTTTGCCGGCGACGTGGCGTTGGCCGTCAACTGCACGGCGACCTGCGGGCGGCGCGGGTCGTCGGTCTGCAAGAGCAAGCAAGCGGTGAGCGTCCCGCAAGCCGTCGCGTTGACGGTCACGTTGACGGTCGTCGACTGGCCGGGATTAATCACCGCCGTCGGGCAGTTCGCCACCGCAAAGCGTTCGCGGTTATCGCTCGTCGCATCGGGGCAGCGGCCTATCGTGCAGCCCGTCACCTTCAGCGGCGCGCCGCCGGGATTGTTGATCGTCACCGTCTTCGTGAGCGGTGTATTCAATGTTACATCGCCGAAAGCGAGCGTCGTCGGAACGTCAGCAATCGAATGCGGCAGCGGCGAATCGACCGTGTCAATCATCAACTCCGATGTATTGGCCGATTGATCCGCCGGGTTGCTGCCCGGCAGGTCGGTGACGGTCGCGGTGTAGACTCCTGTCGGGGATGGCGCAAGCCCCGTCGCCGCGAACTCGCCTTTATCATTGACCGCCGTCTGTCCGAGATAGCTCACGCCATCAATGACGATGTGATCATTAACCAGATGGTAGCGAGTGACGGCGAATATCTCGACTGTCGCGCCGCCCGCCGGCGGGTTATCGAGGATGCCTCTGACCGTGACGGTATTGTCTTGCGCGGTGACGAGCATCGCGTCGGGGAAGTTCAACAGCGTGTTCGGGCCGTTGTCGCTGTCGTCATCATCATTCGCGGTCGGGCCGTCGCCGCCGAGATCGATCAAAGCTGCTGCCGGCGCGTCGGCGGCTGGCGTCGGGCGCGAGATGGCGTTCTGCGACAGCTTGTTCTGAACATCCGTGTCGCCGAGCACGACGATGCCGTTCGGGCTGCCGTCAATGACGTTCTGCTCGATGCGATTATGTCCGACAGCGTCTTGAGGACAACGCGCCGCGATGACGATACCGGCGTGCGTGAAATTTGTAATCTTCATTCCACGAACCGTCACGCGGTTCGAGCGGATGACGATGCCGTCGCTGATCTCTTTGCCGCCATCAATAGTAATCGAAGGCACACAATTATCATTCACAAGCGTGCAACCGTTAATCGTCACATCGGGCGCGGTGATCGCCGGCAGCGGCGACGACAGGCGAATCGTCTTGTCCTTCAAGCTCGCGGCGAAGGTAATGTTGGCCGCGCCGCCGTTGCAGTTGGCCTGCTCAATCGCCTGACGCAGCGACAGGCTGCCTTGCACGATGGCCGCGCCGGGCGCAGTGTCGGCTTCGCTGTTGACGACCGGCAGCAAGGCGGCAACCTGACCGCGCACGATCTTGCGAATCGTTTCCGCAAAATCACTTGCCTGCCGCGCGGCGTCGGGGTCCGTGGCGCTCGCGCCTTCGACGTTGCTGCTGCCGGCGGTGATGACAAAGCTCGCGCCCGGCAGATCATTCGCAGGCTTTGGCGTGACCAGCTCGTTGGCCGCGCCGAGCGCCGTCGAAAAGTCGGGCGATGGTTGACTCTCGCCCAGCACGATGAAGTCCAGCTCGAACGGAATGTTGGCCTGCACAGAGGCGACGCGCGCCGTTTCAACTTGCTTGATGGCCGCGCCGAGGTCGTTGGTCAAGCCGTCGCTCGACAGCACGAAGGCGCGCGTGACGCCCGGCTTCGGGTGTTCGTTGCGCACGCGGCTGACGTGTATGTCGGCGGCTTGTATGGCCGGCGCGTAGAAGGTCGCGCCGAACGGGCAAGGGAAGCGACGGCTGTGGATGTCGCTGCATTTCAGGCTCTCGACAACATCGGCGATCTGTTTGGCGACGGCTTCATCCGTCACGTCAGTGAGCGGCACGGCGACTGTCGCCGCTTCATTAAAGACGATGACGGCGACTGCTACCGAGCCGTCGCGCGGGATGACGGTCGGGTCGCTGATGGCGCGGCGCACGCCTTCGACCTGTATGTTGTAAGTCTGGCCGCGTTGCTCGATGCTGCCCGTAGCGTCAATCAGAAAAGCGATGTCACGTTTCGGCTGCGTGTAGCAGCCCTCGCGCGGCGGCGCGGCACAATCATCCTGCGCCTTCTGCGTGCGCGGCAATAAGACCGGCGCAATGATGAGCAGCGCAATCGCCAGCGCGCGGACGATATGCTTACGATTGCCAAAGCGGGCCACCGCTTTGAATGATTGCTTGATGCCTGCCTGAAGACCTGCGAAATGAATCATACCCAACCTTTCCCGCTCTCTGATTCAGAAAGCCTTATGGATTGCCCTTTGAAGCTACCCAGCTTGTTCGTTTTTATCGTTCATCAACTCGCGCAGGGCGTGAGACGCCAACCGCATTGAGGAGCCTGCGCGCTAGTGGCTCTAAGTATCTAGTTTGTCTTCGCGGAAGGCAAGCGGCATCAGTCATTTCGTCGTTGCGTCGCGCAGTTCGATGAGCAGGTTGCCAGTCGCGGCTTTAATCTCGATGTCGCTCGAATAGGCGACGTGACCGAGCGCCCTGGCTTTGAGCGTGTAACGGCCCGGCGGCACTTGTTTGTTCAACTCGAATTCGCCATCGGCGTTGGCCGACCCCCAGGCCAGCAGGTTCTCTTCCGTGACTCGCTCGCTGCCGAGCGGCAAGAGGCCGACGAGCGTGCCGGCGATGGGCCTGCCTGTGGCGAGCGAGCGCACCGTACCGCGCACAATGACTGTCGCTTGTGTAATCGTAGTCACGCTTTTTTGCAGAGTGCGCTGCGCCGCCGCTGCATCAACTTGCGCCAGCATCGCGGCCACTAAATGAGCCGGGCGCAGGAAGCCGACCGCGCCATAGGTGCGGCGCGCGTCGGGGAAGCCGTCGCCATCTTTATCTATAGCCTGATCGTCGGCTTCGACTTTGGTGGGGATGCCGATGAGCTTGCCTTCGCGGTTGACCGCCGCGCCGCCGCTGTTGCCGTGAATGACGCGGGCGTCGGTCTTGATCCAGTTGCCGAGAATATCGCGCCCTTCGATGACGCCGGTGCTGAGCGTGACACTAGAGCCGCCCTTTTCGGGATAGCCGATGATGACCAGATCGTCGAGCAGGCGAACGGCTTGCGAGTCGCCGATTTCAAGCGCGGGCAAGGGCGGCGCGTTGGCCGCCGGATGGACAGCCCGTATGCGCAAGAGGGCGAGGTCTTGCTGGCGGCTGACGACGAGCGGCTCAAGTCGGAATTGCGGCTTACCGCTCGTCGCCGCTTCGTCGCCGAGCGCGAGATAAAGTTCATCGAAGACTCGTTGATTGGCGCTGTCGCTGATGACGTGAAAGTTGGTGGCGAGGATGCCATCACTGCGCACGATGACGCCTGAGCCGCGCGGGCGCGGAATCGGGTTGTCGCTGCCATTTCGCACAAAGATCAAGCCCACCGCTTCAACGGCGCGGCGCACGCGATCACGCGCGGACTGCGTCAAAGGCGCATTGCGGCGCGGCGCGTTCGGCGCGGACTGTCTTTGACTGAATGCGAGTGAGGCGAGCAAGACGACGAAGAAAGCGGCCAGCGCAATCAGGGAAGCGGATTTTGTAGAGAGCCTGAACATGGCGCGATGATTAAACGGTAATGGCGCAGCAAACACATAGGAGTCCCGTCAGGGACGAAATGTTTATAGCCACCGCTGCCAAAGTGACGAAGCCCCGTCGGGGCGCAATGTCAACATCTCGCTCCTGACGGAGCTTGAGAATCTAATCGTCTCGTTGACTATAAACATTGCGCTCCTGACGGAGCTTTCTATTAGCCGACGATCAAATCCTGAATCCCGCCCTCGGCTAATTGTGATTCAAGCGAATCTCGAAGACGGCGAAGTTGCCCTGTTCGAGCTTGCCGCTGCCTTTGTCGGACGTGTTTTCGATGGCGACGTAGGCGCTGCCTTTGTTGCCCTGTGCCAGTCGAATGCCGCGTGCGCGGAGGCCGCTCGACGGCGCGTCCGGCACAACGGCGACAAGGTTGTTGACTTCGATGCCGCCCTTCTGTTGTTTGGCGGCGACGGCGGCCAACTCTGCCGCCGCGCTCGCCGCCGAAGTGCTCAGGACACAGGGAGTCTCGCGGCAATCGCCCTTGATGGCATTGTCCAGAAAATCGATGCGCTGGCGCGACATAATGACCTGCAAAACTTCTGTGCCTTTTTCTGCGTCGAATTCAACGGCCTGTGTTTTGATTTGACCGGAAACTAACAGATTCTGGCCCGTTGCCCGCGCATACGGAAAGATAATCCGCTTCTCGCCCTTTGGCGTGATGTTGACCATATAAACATAGCCGTTGAAGTTGCTCTCGTAACGCACCTGCACTTCCTCGCCTTCCTTAAAGACATCCGCCGGATCAACCTGCTTGCCATCCTTCATAAAAGTGACGAGCATCGCGTCATTGCGCTTTTTGATGAAGAGTGCGCGAGCGCGCGTAGTATCGTTTTCACCGGCTTCTGCCGGGTGGCGCAGCTCAATCGTGTCGATCAGTTCTTCGTTGTCCTTGCGGTTGGTATTCTGGATGTAGATGCCGTCTTCGGCGGTCGTGCGCTCAGTCTTGAAGCCGATCTTACGGGTGCGTGCGACGCTTTGCTTATTGGCATTCTTCTCCTGATTGAGCAACTCGAAGGTCTTGGCCAGCACGGCGTCTTTGGCGTTGTTGACCACGTCCGCTTCGTCCAGGTGGCTGGGCAGATCGGCGATCTCGTCGCGGCTGAAGATGACCGTGAAAAAGTCGCGCCCGGCGGGCGGCGTGATCTCCCACCAGCAATCGTCGGGAGTGTCGAACTCCGGGCAGAACTTCGGTACGACGAACTCCTGATTCTTCGCCACTTCGTTCTTGCCGTTGTTGACGCGCGGGCTGGGGAAGATGACGTGCGGCTGGTCGATGATGTTGTTGCTGTTGTCTACGCTGTGATGAATGACGTAGAGATAACCGCGCTGGTTGGCCTTCAGAGAGAGGCGGAACTTGTTGCCGATGCCGAAGTCCTCCTTCTCCGCGTCCACCGTCCTCGCGCCGCCGCCGTCAGTGCGCTGGAGCAGTTTGTAATTGACCGTCAGCAGCGGCGCGAGTTCTTCACCTTTACTATCGGCTTTCGGTCGCGCGGCGGTGCGAACGCGCCCGGCCTTGGGTTTGGCCGGCTGCTTGATCTTCACCGGCTCGTCCCAGAAATAACTGCCGCTGTCGGCGGCGACCGGCGCGACGTTAAAGAACGGTGAGGCGAGCGAACCGCAGATTAAGAACGTGACCAATGTGATGCTGAATAGTTTGGCAGGCATAGATTTCTCCAATCATGGTTTGCTACGAGCGCGCAAATAGTCCTGGATTCTGGCATCGTCGGCAGAGATAGCACAGCGTATGCTGACGAGCATCCGGGGCAGTCTTTCTTTAGGAATTTCGAAAGGCACGCTTCCCCTGAACGTTGTGCGGGCTTCATCAATCGGCGAATGCATTGAAGCGCCGCGTATGATGCGAGACTTGCCATAGTTTTCATTCGCAATGGGATTACCCTCGTAAGGAGAGAACGTACCGTCTACCCATTCGCCCGCATTGCCGCCCATATCAAACACGCCGTAAGGGCTGACATCGCCGGCATAGGTTCCACCAGCGGAGAGTCGCGGCTCTTGAGAACGACCTATGTTCGCACTGCCGGCGTTCTGCTGATCGCCCCACGGGTAGACGCGTTTCTTTCCGGTCTTGGCATCCCACGATGCCGCCTTCTCCCACTCGGCTTCATTTGGCAGGCGCTTGCCGGCCCACCTGGCAAAGTCAACAGCGTCGTCATAGGTGACGGCAATAATCGGCAGCTTCTGATACTGCGTTACGTAGTTTGGATCAACTGCTGTAAGCGGATACTTGCCGCCACGCTCGGCGTCACAGAAGCGTTTATATTGCTCGTTAGTGACTTCGTACTTATCAATATAATAGGCCGGCAGCTTCACCTTGTGGGCGGGCCTCTCATCATCCGGCCCGCTGTCGCTGCCCATAATGAATTCGCCTTCCGGCACCAGCACCATCTTGCTGTTGTTGTAATCGATCTCCAGCGGCAGCATCAAAGCTTCGATGGCTTGCTCGTCGCCTTTGTTGCCTGTCACCGACTTGGTGAAATCTAAAAAGCCATCCTTGCTCACCTTAATTAACGCCTGGCCGGGCGTAATGTCGGCTACTTTTAACGTGCCGTCCGCGCCGACCGTGCCGCGACTCGCATCATTGATGAAGACCTGCGCGCCCGGCGGCGCGTTCTTGAATGTCAGCGTCAGCCCGTTGCTGCCGCGCGGCATCAACAGGAAAGCCGCGACGCCGGCGATGACGACAAGCGCGGCGATCACGGCGATCATTGCTAAGGGCCGGCGGCGCGATACCTCGGTCGTGACTACTTTTTGGCTGGACTGCGTTGCCGGCGGATTGAATGGCTCGGTCAGTCCGAGCGGCGGCGGCAGGCTTGAGGCGACCTGCTCGGTGCCGGGCAGCGGCGGCAGCGAGTTGGCGGTCTGCGGTTGCGTCTGGTAGCTCTCCGGCGACTGCGTCATCGGCTTAGTGCCCGGCCCGCTCTGCACAGTCGAGCCGGCATCCATAACCATCGTCGCGTCGTGACCGGCGGGCGCGGCGGTGTCGGCTTCGGTCGTGTTGCCCGTCGCCCAGATCATCGTCTTGCCGTCGGTCGCCTGTTCATTGATGCGGCGAGTTGTGCCCTTGCCGAGCAAGCCCGTGCCGCCGTGCGCCGCGCTGCCGAGCGCTTCGGCAAAATCCATCACATCGGCGACGCGGTCGTCCGGTTCACGCGCCAGTCCCTGCATCACGACGCGTTCGACGCTTTCGCTGACCTGTGGCGCAATCGAGCGCAGCGGAACCGGCGCGCCGGTGATGCGCTTCATCATTACCGCCTGCTGGTTGTCGCCGACAAACGGCAGCTTGCCGCTCAACATTTCATACACGATGATGGCGAGGCTGTAGATGTCCGAGCGCCCATCGAGTTTGTCGCCGAGTAATTGTTCGGGCGACATATAGACCGGCGTGCCGAGGACGAAGCCGGTCTTCGTCAGGTGATCGGCGCTGTCATCGGCGACTGTCTTGGCAATGCCGAAGTCGAGGACTTTGACGTAATCGTTATCGCCGCCCTTGCGCGTGATCATCACGTTATCGGGCTTGAGGTCGCGGTGAACGATGCCGAGCGCGTGCGCTGCCAAGAGCGCTTCGGCGATCTGGCCGGTGATGTGGACGACGCGGTCAATCGGCAGCATGCGGTGTTCGGAGATGAGCTTCGACAGCGGTCGCCCGTCGATGAACTCCATCGCCAGAAAGAGCAATCCATTCTCGGCCTCGCCGAAATCATAAATCGTCACCGCGTGTGGATTGTCGATGCGGCTGGCCATCTTGGCTTCGCGCTTGAAGCGAGCCAGCGCCTCGTCGCGCCCCGAAGTGATGGGCGCGAGCAGCTTGATGGCAGCCGTGCGGCCCATCTCGGTGTGCATCGCCAGATAGATCGCGCCCATGCCGCCTTCGCCGATCTTTCGGGTCAAGCGATAGCGATTATCGAGCAGGCGGCCAAGCATCGGGTCGCCCGTATCATCGATCAACTCCGTGTGGTCGGTCGGGCAAACAAGATAGCGATCATCATAAGTTTGACTGCACTGTGGACACTTCTTCATGGCTGAGTGGCAAGCTATACCAGCGCATGGCCTTTGTCAAGATTATGGCCTTTACGCCTCTTGCGGTTCGGCGGTGAAGGGCGTTGCGCTGGCGAGGCAACCGGCGTATTCTGTCCGCGCTCGATGTCAGAGCGCCGTTTGCTATCGAAGAAGAACTTCTATTTTTAACAAGAGCGATGATTGTTCAGGCAGGAAAAGCAACGCTGTTACTTGTGGGCTTGATGCTCCCTTTGTGGGTGGCGACGCGGTTTGCCATAAGCGTCTACAGGCGAAGGCGCGGGCGACAAACCTCCACGAGCAGAGAGTTGCTCCTGGCTTCTCTGTTTCTTTATCTGGTCTTCCTTGCCGCCGTGACCATCGTGCCCTTACCGATGTCGAGGTCCAGAATCCCACGCGCAGACGATATCAATCTTGTCCCCATTCTTCCCCTGCTAAGATGCTTTCAGTTGCAACCATCCGGGATTCCCGAAAGCCGCAGGTTCTGTATACAAAACCTGCTGGGCAACATCGTCCTCTTTCTCCCGCTCGGCATCCTGCTGCCTCTGGTGTTTCAGCGAATCAACTCTTTGCAAAGAGTTCTCATCGTCGCGGCGGTCGCTTCTTGTGGGATTGAATTGACGCAATTCGTATCGAGACAATTCGGCAGTTATCGCTATGTCGATATTAATGACGTAATCTTAAATACGCTTGGAGCGTGCCTGAGCTTTGCCTGCTTTGCCATCGTGCGCCACTATGCCTGCGCCGAAAGATGACACGTGGTCGCGTCGCCCTACGACGCGGTCACTGAATCAGAAGGCTTATTTTTATTGCCTTTTTCTGCATTCGCGGCGTTGGCCTGTCGCTCGATCATACGATAAAGCGTCTTGCGGTCTACGCCCATAACCTGAGCGGCGCGCGACTTGTTCCCGCCAACCGCGCTCAACACGCGCAACAGGTAACTTGATTCCAACTGCTCAAGCGTCGGCAGCTCGCCTTCGGGGATGACCTCGTTCATCACCGAGGCGACGCGCGGCGTCGAGACGATTTCCGAAGGCAAGTCTTCCAGACGAATGATGCCGCTGCTCAAGGCCGCCAGCCGCTGCATCAGGTGCTTCAGCTCGCGCACGTTGCCCGGCCAGCGGTAACGTTCGAGCGCTACCATCGCATCCTTCGTCACCGACAGGCGACGATTGCCCAACGCGTATTGCGACAGGAAAGCCAGCGCCATTGTGCGCACGTCTTCGCG
Source organism: Blastocatellia bacterium (assembly GCA_045807725.1). Lineage (GTDB taxonomy): Bacteria > Acidobacteriota > Blastocatellia > UBA7656 > UBA7656 > DATENM01. The sequence goes on from JBJMGV010000116.1 coordinate 31,727, forward strand.
CCGCTCGCGCAGCGCCGGCAGCATAATCGATACGCCCTGCAAGCGGTACAAGAGGTCCTGACGGAAGAGGCCCTGCTCGACCAGCGCTTGCGGGTCGCGGTTGGTCGCCGCGATCACACGTACGTTGACGCGCTTTTTCGCGTTGGTTCCGAGCGGGCGGAATTCGCCTTCTTGCAGCACGCGCAGCAGCTTGACCTGAAACTGCGCGCTGGTTTCGGTGACTTCATCAAGCAGCAGCGTGCCGCCGTCGGCCTCTTCAAACAACCCGCGCCGCGTCGATTCCGCGCCGGTGAACGCGCCGCGCACGTGGCCAAAGAGTTCGGATTCGAGCAGCGTATCGGGAAGCGCGCCGCAGTTGACGGCCACGAACGGGCGATCAGCGCGCGGACTGCGGCGATGAATCAGGCGAGCGATCAACTCCTTGCCGACGCCCGACTCGCCGCGAATCATCACCGGCAAGTCGGTCACGGCGACGCGCGCGGCGGTCTTGACGACTTCAATCGTCGCCGGGCTGTTGCCGAGAATTTCCGCTTGTGGTGACTTCAGCGCTTCGACCGGGATGAGCTTGCTTGGATAGCGGCGCTGTTCGACGGCGTTGGCGATGGCCTGAAGGACGCTGATGGAGAAGGGCTTGCAGATGTAATCGTTCGCGCCGTGCTGCACGGCTTCGATAGCGGCTTCGACCGAAGCCTGCCCGGTCATCAGGATGATCTCGGCTTGCGAATGCAGTTCGCCGCGAAATGCCTTCAACACGTCGAAGCCGCTCAGCCCATCCATAACCACATCCGAAAAGATGAGGTCAAAGTCGTGCTCGCGTCCGAGCGCCAGCGCCTCGCGGCCACTGGCGGCGGTATACACATCGTATTCCTGTATGACCATCGCATCGCGCACTAGCTCGCGCAATACCTCTTCGTCGTCCACGACCAATACTTTCATTTTGCCCTCGCCCTCTTGCTTATTGAGCCTGGATAAGGGCAAGTGCTGTGCCGCTTGATCTGTCATAACCAATCATCACCCTGAACGTGGGTTAGCCGGATCGCTACAGGCGAGGTTGCGGACGATCTCCCCACGGACTGCCGTCGCGCTGTGCCATTTGTCCCCGATGAGAAGAAAATTGTAGGCGTTTTAATTTTCAGCGGCAACCAGTCTGCCGCATCACCCCCATATGGGGCCGGAAGTTTCTATTGAAAAGCCATAACGGCTGTGTTACTTTGCGAAAGGGAATCAGGGGCAGCCTGCGATTCCTCCATTGATCCGTTATTATTAATTCGATTTTGCTCGTCATAAAGTTTTCAGAAGCAGACAAGCCCTGCTTTGCAGTCCGCCGCCCATAGTCCCGCATCAGTGGCTCAAGCGCAGGAACGATTGAGCCGCTTCGATTGCGCATTTCTGCGTCGCCCTGGATGTGAAGCAGTCGATGCCGAAAGGCCAGTGTCGCTTGAGCAGAGAAATCGCAAAGAAAACAGCCTTGCCCAAAGACGAGTCCGCTCCCGACAACGCCCTGGTTGTGTGGTTGCGCCTGCAACGCTCGTTAGCTGATAAGAACGGCGTTTCGCTCGTCACTCTGAGCCAGGACGGCGCGGCCATCGGTCGCATCGAAAACGACAACAGCATCTGTAAAGCCCTGCGCGTTGCGCCCGATTACGCGCCGCTGTGTCAGGCCGATTGCGGCGGCGCGCACGACCGCGCGCTGACCGGCGGCGAGCGCATCGAATACACCTGTCACGCTGGCCTGCATTGCTTTGCGATGCCCGTCTCGATAGGCAAGCGCCAACTGGTGATCTTAGGCGGGCGCGCCTTCACTTCGACCGCCGAATATATGCGCTTCCAGCGTAACTACAACGACCTGCCTGCCGTGCGCAGCGGCGAATGCTTGAAGAACATCAAGTTTCTCGACGCACGCGATCTTGCCCAGACCGCCGAGTTGGTGGATTCGACGGCGACTTACCACTTTCACACGGCGCTGCCCGCCGAGCCGGTCACGAGCGGCAACCCGAACACGTCGCCCGAACTGCTCGACGCGCATCTTGAGATCATACGGCTCACCGATCAGCTTGAAACCCGTAAGCGCGCCATCGCGCAGTTCTATGAATTTCTGCGCGGCATCGCCGCCACGCTCGATTCCGACAAGGTCTATCAGACCGTGCTCATCAAGTTCAGCGAGATGCTCAAGGCTGAGCGCAGCTCGCTGATGATCCTCAATGAAGAGTCGAACGAGCTGGCCCTGGAAGCGGCGCTTGGCGCGCATCACGCACCATCATCGACGCCCGTGCGCGTCAAGCTCGGCGAAGGCGTCGCCGGTTCGGTGCTGGCGTCAGGCTTGCCGCTCGTCGTGCGCGATGTTGAAACCGACGCGCGGCTGCCGCTTGCGCGCCCCGGACAATATCAGAGCAAGTCGTTCATCTGTTTCCCTATTACACTCGGCGCGCGCAAGGTTGGTGTAATCAATCTTACTGAACGCCGCGACGGGTTGCCTTACGATAACGAAGACCTGACCTTTCTTGAGTTGATGTCGCCGCACCTGGCGTTGATCATCGACCGCACGGAGTGGCACAAGAAGGCCGAAACCTATCAGCAGATGTCGCTCACCGATCCGCTGACGGGACTGCCGAACCGCCGCTACCTGAGCGACCGTTTGTTTGAAGAGGTCGAACGCTCGAAGCGTTACGACACGCCGCTGTCGTTTATGATTATCGATGTCGATCATTTCAAAAGTTACAACGACATCTACGGCCACACGAACGCCGACATTGTGCTGGTGAAGACGGCGCAGTTATTACGCAACTCGATCCGCGCCATTGATATGTCGGCGCGGTTTGCCGGCGATGAATTTTGCATCGTGCTGCCGGAGACAGAGATTGATGCCGCCGTGCGCATCGCCGAACGTCTGGGTCGCGCCGTCAGCGAGAACGAGTTTCGCGCCGAGAACGGCGGGCATATGGGCCACGTCACTCTGAGCATCGGCGTCGCCTCTTTCTGCCCCACACGTCAAAGCCCCTTAGCTATTATCGAAGCCGCCGACCGCGCGCTTTATCAGGCAAAGATGCGCGGGCGCAATTGCGTCGCCGCCGCCGACGCGGCAGCTTGAGTGAAGATCGCCGCCGTAGCGCATGGATCACACGGACGCCAAACAGGTCATGTGTCGGTTGGCCGATGACGAATTCTTCGACCGCGAAGTCGCGCTCGAACGTGTGCTGTCATTGGCTCGCCGGCACGCCAGTCGCCCGCCGCAAAGCGAAGGCGTGCTGAATGCGTCATCCACATCCAGTTCGCGCGAAGCCCGAACACCGCGCCGCTCGACCAACGCGCTGCTGCTGGGCGCGCCGCGTGTCGGCAAGAGCGAGCTGTTGCGCAAAGCCTTTGATCGCCTCTTTGCCGACGGCGTTGAGGTCGTGCCGATCTACTATTCGCTGAAGTCCTATTGCCTCGACGCCGAGCGGCTGGCTCATGATCTGTTCACACAATTCCTCGCGCAGTTCATCGCTTTTCGCCGCCACGACCCGCGCTTGATCGAATCGGCGAACGAGCCGCTGGCGGCCATCATGCGCGCCGCGCCGCCCGACGATTACATCTGGGTGCGGGCGATGGTGGATGGATTCAGCCGCGCGGCCTCGACCGGCGACGCGCTCTTGATGTTGCGTTCGGCGTTGCAAGCCCCGGCCTCTGCCGCCGCCTGCTCGCAACTCTCGCCGTTCGTGATGCTCGACAATTTTCATTTGCTCGCCGCCTCGCCGATGATCCGCGCCGAGATGGTGCGCGCCTTGACGACCGAGCACAGCCGCACGCCACAGCCGGCCTATCTGCTATCGGGCCTGCGGCGCGTGATGACCGGATTGATGCCGCCCGACGAAGAGCTTTATCGAAGGCTTGAGCTGATTCGCATCGAAGCGATGGGTGATGAGTCAGTCGAAAAGCTGATACGCGCGCTGGCCGCTTCGCTCGATGTTGAGGTCAGCGATTCGACGGTTGAGCTGATGATTCAACAACTCAACCGCGACCTGTTTTACATACACGCCGTACTCGATGCGGCGGCGTCGCGTCGCGCCAGCCTGAAGACCTTTATGGAGTTCGAGCGCGTCTACACCGACGAAGTATTGAGCGGTCGCATCAATCATTATCTTGGCGCGGTGCTGCGCGACATTGCGCCGAACTCGCGCCAGCAGCGCGCCGCGCTCGAAGCGTTGAACCTGACGCTTGAAAGCAGCGAGGCCGTGCCGATTGATGCGGTCGTCGAGCGGATGGGCGAAGACGCGGCGGAAGCCGAGTCGCTGTTAGCGCAACTGCACACGCGCGAGTTCCTTGAGATCAGCTATGGCTTCCTGCGCGCCGCCACCGATACGGTGCTGGCCGATTTTGTGCGTACCAAGTATCGCAATGAGATTGCCGGCGCGCGCCGTCCCGTCGCCGGCGAAGCGTTGCTCAGCGAAAAGCTCAAGCACTCTTATCGATTGATGATGTCGCGTTACAATCGCGCCGTCGAATCGCAACTGATTGAGTTGCTGTCGCGCTTCGACTTTCAGAGCGTGCCGGCGAGCCTCTTCGACCTGCCGCAATTCGACCGCACCTATCGCGGCTTGAGCCGGGTGCAGGTGCGCCGCGCGCTTGACGACGAAGCCGAGCGGCTGCGCCTGCCACAGATCGTGCTGGTCAACGACGCGGGCGCGGGCGAACAGCCCGGCGTCAACTGGCGGCTCTTTGCCGCGAGCGGGTTTGAAGGCGGCATCTACAGCGAAGCCAATGAAGTCATCTGGCTCATCGCCTTGATTAATTCAAAAGAGCCGCTCGATGTCGAAACGCTCAATCGCATAGACCAGCGCCTCGAAGCCGCCGCGCGCCCCGCGCCCGACCGCGCCGCCGCGCCGCGACTGGTGCGCTGGTACATCAGCAAGGAAGCCTTCTCGGCGGTCGCCTCTGAACGGCTGACCGCTTTGCGCGCGCACCGCTCGACCTTCGCGCAACTCGACCTGATCGAAGATTGCCTGGTGAAACTCGCCACCGGCATGCACACGCGGCCCGCGAGCGAGTTCGAGCTGGTCATCCCCATCGAAGAAGAGGCCGAGCTGATTGCTGCGCGCACAGTCGAGCAGATTGCCCGCGCCGCCGACTTCGATCAAGAGGCGATCAATCAAATCAAGACGGCGCTCATTGAAGCGTGCATCAACGCCGCCGAGCACTCAGATTCACCCGACCGGCGCATCTATCAGCGATTTGCAATTGACGGTGATCGACTTATAATCACCGTGTCGAACAAGGGCAAGACCTTCGGCGCAGGCGTCGAGACAACCCCCTCGATGTCATTAGCGCCTGCCGCGCAGAAGCGCGGTCGCGGCTTGCAGATCATCCGCGCCTTGATGGATGAAGTTCGATTCGAGCGCGCCGACGATGGCGCAAGCCTCATAATGACCAAATACCTGAAACGCCCCGAAGCATAAGCAGGCAACTCCATCCACTAACGTCTGACGCAGGCAACTCAGCCTGTCAGCGATGGTTTATGTGCATTGCAAGGCCAGGTCCGTTTATGCGGACATAATCGGATCGGTTGTAAGCCTTAGGGGAAATGTGATGAACACTATAGAAATCGGTATGCGGTTAATGACCGGCGCGGCGGTGCTCTATCCCGGCTCTTACCTCAATCAGCTTCGCGGCGAAAGCATCGAGCGCCGCTGCCAGGAACTGCTCACCAGCGGCGTGCGCCACATCATCATCAACTTCGCCGAGACGGAGTTGATAAACAGCATAGGCATTTCCATCCTGCTCGGCGTCATCGAGGCGGTCAATGAAGCGCGCGGTCGGCTCGTGCTCTCGAACCTGACGCCATCGAACCGCGAGCTGTTCGAGATGCTCGGCCTGCTGTCGCACGTCCGCATCGAGGCCAGCGAAGAGACGGCGCTTGCCAGCCTGTGCGGTGAACCGCAAGGCGCGACCGTTTGATGAAGTGAATAGGAGATCAATGCCTGTCTTCGGTTTCCCGATGACGAATGAAGGAGAATGCACCTATGAGCCTCACCATGCGAAAGATGCTGCACAACATCAGCGCCCTGAGCGAACTGGGCAGCGAGATCAGTTCAACGCACGACTTCGATGAAGTCGTGCGCGCCTCGTTGCATATGCTGTTGGGCACACTGGCCATTCCGCGCGGCGCAATCGCGCGCTACAGCCACGAGCCGCGCCAGTTGAAAGTCGTCGCCGCCAAGGGACTGCAAAAGGCCATCGGCGAAAAGATCGCGCTCGACAGCGAAGAGGCCGAGCAGTTGACGCGACACGCCGGGCCGCTCGATCTGCGCGCCGAGTTGAATGGCTTGTCGCCTTTCGCGCGGCGCAACAGCGAAGTCTTCAAGCGGCTGCGCGCGCAGACGACCGTGCCGATGGTGGCGCGCGGCGAGTTGATGGGAATGATCTTTCTGTCAGAGAAGTTCACCCGCGAAGCGTTCGGCGAAGACGATCTGGAGATCATCAACACCATCGCGCGCCACATCGCCATCGCGTTTTATAATCATCGGCTGATGGTGTCGCTCAGGCGCAAGGCCGAAGAGAATCAACGCCTCTACCGCGAGATGCAGCAGACCTACCGCGACACGGTCAAAGCCTTCGGCGCGGCCATCGACCTGAAGGATGCCTATACGAGCGGTCACTCGGAGCGCGTCGCGCGCTACAGCGAAGCCATCGCCCGTGAGATGGGCGTGGCCGGTCGTCAGCTCGATTACATCACCGTCGCCGGCTACCTGCACGACATCGGCAAGATAACGGTTGACCGCTCGATCATCAACAACCCGCGCCCGCTGACCGAGCGCGAGTTCAAAGAGCTGAACAAGCACGCGGCGACCGGCTACGAAATCCTTTCGCACATTCGTCACCCGTGGGACGAGATCGCGCGGATGGCCGGCTCGCATCACGAGAAGTTCGATGGCACGGGCTACCCGCGTGGCCTGAGCGGCGAGCAGATTCCTTTGGGCGGGCGCATCGTCACGCTGGCCGATTCGTTCGACGCGATGATGACCGACCGGCCTTACCGCGCACGCTTGGCGCTCGACCGCGCGCTTTCGGATGTGGCGCGGCACACCGGCACGCAGTTCTGCCCTGCGGTCGTCGTCGCGTTTTGTCGTTTGCTGTTGAAAGAGATTACCGGCGCGACCCGCGAGCGCGTCTTCCTGCCGGTCATCGGCATCAAGTTCGACCGCCCCGCGATCATTGCGATGTTGAGCGAGATGATCCTTGAATTCGACGAAGCGTACCTGGCCAGCTAAGGCAGAGGCTGGGGCTAGGGACGGGAGGCTAGAGAAGCCTGCTGCTGACCGTCCCTAGCCTCTAGCCTCTAGTCTCCAGCCTCTAAAAATTCTGCTGGAACCACAAAGGCGCTTCGTGTAGAGTCTCGGTCTGGGAGCGTATGATGGTCAGCAAATTAAGATCAATCGGATTGCGTTACCTGTTGCCGCCGGCCTCGTTCGTTCTCATCCTCCTGCTCGCCACCTTTATCAAGCGCTGGTTCGCTCTGCAACTCGATCTGACCATTTTCATCATCGCCTTGTTGATCGCCAGCGCGTGGTACGGGGGACGTGGGCCGGGACTGGTCATCGCCATCGCCTTTGAAGCGACGATGGATTATTTCTATTTGCAAGCCCAGCCGATGACCTGGCGTTATGCCTTTATCGTCTTCAACCGCACGGTGCTGTTCGTCGCGCTCGCTCTTTTCGCCAGCTCGCGCCGCAAGGCCGAGGCCAGCTTGCGCCAGCAACGCGAATGGCTGCGCGTCTCGCTCGCAAGCATTGGCGACGCGGTGATCGCAACCGACCTGGATGGCCAGGTCAGCTTCATCAACCCGACCGCCGAAACGCTCACCGGCTGGACGAGCGCCGAAGTCACCGGCAAGCCTCTCGACGACATCTTTCTCATCATCAACGAAGAGACGCGGGCGTCGGTCGAGAGTCCTTTCGTCGCCATCAAGCGCGAAGGCCACGTCGTCGGCCTCGCCAATCACACGCTGCTGATCGGCAAAGATGGCCGCGAGGTTCCTATCGAAGACAGCGGCGCGCCGATCAAGGATGAAGGCGGCAACACCATCGGCGTCATCATCGTCTTTCACGATGTCAGCGAGCGCCGCCGCGCCGAGCGTGAGCGCGAGCAGTTGCTGCGCCGCGAGCAGACGGCGCGCAGTGAAGCCGAAGGGGCCAACCGCTTGAAGGATGAATTCCTCGCAACGGTCTCGCACGAGCTGCGCACGCCGCTCAACGCCATTCTCGGCTGGGCCAGCCTGCTCAACCGTCACACGCCGGACGAAGCGACGCTGCGCGTGGCTGCCTCGGTGATCGAGCGCAACGCCAAGGGACAGGCTGAAATCATCAATGACATCCTCGACGTGTCGCGCATCGTCACCGGCAAGCTGCGCCTTGAGCCGCACGTCATCGAGCTTGCGCCGATCATCGAGATGGCCTTAGACACGGTTCACCCGGCAGCCGAAGCCAAGTCCATCACGATCACCGCTGCGTATGATCCGACGGCCAGCGTCGTGATGGGCGACCCCGACCGCTTGCAGCAAGTGATTTGGAACCTGCTCTCGAATGCGATTAAGTTCACTCCGCGCGGCGGGCATATTGACGTGCGACTGGAACGCGCCGGCGCACTTGCCGAAATCAAGGTGAGCGACAGCGGCATAGGCATCGACGCGCAGTTCTTGCCTTACGTCTTCGACCGCTTTCGTCAGGCCGACTCTTCGATGACGCGGACACACGGCGGCCTCGGTTTGGGCCTTGCGATTGTCCGCCATCTGACCGAATTGCACGGCGGCTCGGTGGCGGTGGAGAGTCCGGGGCAAGGGCAGGGAGCCGTCGTTACCGTGCACCTGCCGCTGGCCCAGGCCAGTGTAGCGCCAGCTCGCGCAGTGAAAGATTCATTACAATCAGACAGTCAGGCCGCTGCCGACAGCGCAACCGGCGAGATTGATCTCTACGGCCTGCGCGTGCTGGTGGTAGATGATGATGCCGACACGCGCGAGATTCTGCAATTGGTGTTGCGCCAGCGTGGCGCTGAAGTCCACGCCGCCGCTACGAGCGCCGATGCGCTCATTGCCTTCCGCGAGTGGAAGCCCAATGTGCTGGTCTCTGATTTAGGGATGCCCGGCGAGGATGGTTTTACATTCATCCAAAAGGTGAGGCGGCTCGCGCCGGAAGAGGGAGGCAACATCCCTGCCGCGGCGTTGACGGCTTATGCCAGAGATGAAGATTCTGAGCGCGCACATTCGGCGGGTTATCAAGTCCACATCTCGAAGCCGGTTGACCCGGCGAAGCTCGCCGCTGTCGTTGCCGGCCTCGCTCGCCGCGCCAACAAAGCGTAAGGCCGGAGCCGGCTTGACATCTTCAGCGTTTGTGAATACTATCGCCGCTCCCGCTTTGGCGGAATCAGGCAGTTGTGGTTTCTCGGCGCTTCATTGATCCAACCCGATTTTTATTGCAGGCCATTGCCAGGCCAGCAGTCGGCTCTCCAGTTGTGGATAAGTTGTCGCAGTCCACATTCTACGACCCATGTGGGTTCGTATGCTCATCGAGAAAGGGAGCCGAGAAACTTGCCGGTGTGCGTCCGGTTTAGGCCGACACCGGCGTAATGAACCCACCCTTTCCACCATTTTCGTGTTGAAATAATCGCCCAACGTAATGGCTGTCTTGAGGGAAGCCGGCTGGTGTCATATCGCCTGCCGGCCTCAGGCGGTCCCTCTATTTCAAAGAATCAAAGGTTCAGGAGGTCCCCAGAAATGACTAAACGATTCGCCGGCTCGTCCGGCAAAGGCAAAGGTTCACGCAGGCAGCGACGCGCTTTGCCGTTCACCGCTCTGCTTATTACAGGAATCTGCTTATTGGTTGCCGTGGGTTTCGGGCTGTTTGGCAAGAGCAGCCCAAAGGCCAGCGCGGCAGCGCAAATGAATGACGGCGTCAGCCCGGAAGCGTGGCAGCAGATCGAGGCGCTCATCGCCGAGAAGGAATCTCGCACGGGCGTGCAGACCAAGTTGGATTCGCAGTTGATCTATGAGCTGAAGATGCAGAACGGCCAGCCCGTTGCTAATGGTGTGCAGGCGGTTGAGACCGACCTGGAATACACCGACACGGGCCGGGTCGCCCTTGACGTTAAGGCCAACGTCTCCGATGGCTTGCTCAGCCAGTTGCGCGGCCTCGGCGCTCAGGTGGTCAATGTGGTGGCGGCTGAAAAGAGCCTCCGCATCAATGCCGACATCAATCAGGTTGAAGCGATTGCCAGCCTGCCCGATGTGATCTTCATCCAGCCCAAGCAGGACGCCACGACCTCGCAAGATGATCGTGTCGAAGATGACCGCCATGCTGGCAAGCGCGCCGTGAAGACGGCGAGGCGTTTCACGCTGCCGCCGAATTTCCAGGAGCGCGCAGCGAAGGTCGAGAGCTTCATGCATACCGCCGTGGCCGGCGCGCAAGTTAATGTGGCCGGCACACCGCCGCCCACCGGCGTTGGCAGCCGCAGCTCGGAAGGCGACGTGACGCACCGTGCTTACTCGGCGCGCGGCACCTTTCACATAGACGGCACGGGCGTTAAGATCGGCATCATGTCCAACGGCGTGGCCAGCCTCGCACAGAGCCAGGCAGCCGGCGACCTCGGGCCGGTCACTGTTCTGCCCGGTCAGGCCGGCACTGGCGACGAAGGCACGGCGATGTTAGAGATCGTTCACGACCTCGCGCCGGGCGCGCAGCTCTTCTTCGCCACTGCCAACCCGACCATCACGCAGTTCGCAACGAATATCCGCAACCTGCGCGCGGCGGGCTGCGACATCATCGTTGACGATGTCTTCTATTTCGTCGAAACGCCTTTCCAGGATGGGCAGGCGGCAAGTGTAGTCTCGAATACAAACGGCGGCGTCGTCATTCAAGCCGTCAATGACGTGACGGCCTCGGGCGCGCTCTACTTCTCGTCAGCCGGCAACTCCGGCAATCTCAATGACGGCACCTCCGGCACCTGGGAAGGCGACTTCTCTGATGGCGGCCCGACCGCTGCGCCGTTGCCCACCGGCAACCGGCTGCACAATTTCGGCGGCCAGAACTTCGATGTGATTACTGTAGCCGGGTCGGGACCGCTCACGCTCTACTGGGCTGACCCGCTCGGCGGCTCGGCTAACGACTACGACCTCTTCGTCCTCAACAACACCGGCACGTCGGTGCTCGCCAGCTCGACCAACATTCAGAACGGCACGCGCGACCCCATCGAGCAGACGGCCACCGCCAGCCAGGTGGCGGGTCGCCGCGTCGTCATCGTTAAGAAGGCAAGCGCCCAGGCTCGCTTCCTCCATCTGGAGACGAACCGTGGCTTCCTGTCGCTTGCAACCGCAGGGCAGACGCACGGGCATAACTCCGCGCCCGACGCCTTTGGCTGTGCAGCGACGCCGGCGGTCGGGCCTTTCCCGAACGCATTCAGCGCCAGCAACGTCACCGAGACGTTCAGCTCGGACGGCCCGCGCCGCGTCTTCTTCCAGGCCGACGGCACACCCTACACGGCGGGGAACTTCTCTTCGAGCGGCGGCGTGTTGCGCCAGCAGCCGGTCATCACGGCAGCCGATGGCGTATCGGTGACAGGCGTCGGCGGATTCGGCAGTCCCTTCTTCGGCACCTCGGCAGCCGCGCCGCACGCGGCAGCGATTGCCGGCCTGTTGAAATCGGCCAACCCCTCGCTGACACCTGCGCAGATTCGCGCGGCGCTGGTCAGCACAGCCATTGACATCGAAGCGCCGGGCACTGACCGCGACACGGGCGCGGGCATCATTGATGCTCTTTCCGCGATACAGGCGACCGGAGCGCCGGGCACGGCCTTCCTCGAATTCGCTTCGATCACGGCTAACGAAGACCCCGGCGATGGCAATGGCAGCATTGACGCGGGCGATGGCGCGAGCCTGCTCATCCAACTGCGGAACCCCGGCGTCGCCAACGCCACGGCTATCTCGGCGACGCTGACCAGTTCGGATGCCGGCGTCATCATTCAGCAGCCCAATGGGTCTGCTTATCCTGATCTGGCGGCGCTAGGCGGCAGCGGCACGAATATATCGCCGCTGCGCTTCACGGTTGCCAGCAACGTCACTTGCCCGGCGACGCTGCACTTCACGCTGACGGTCAACTACACGGGCGGCACCAGCCCGCAGGTGATGACCTTCACCGTTCCTGTCGGCCCGCCGGCAGTGAGCCTTTCGTCTGTGCTCGACACCACAGCGCCCGCTTCAGGGCCGGGCTTCACAGGGACGACCGGCACCATCGGGACGCGCGAGTTCCGCGATGGCATTGCCAGCGTCTGCGGGACGACGAAGCCGTTCCCCGGTACGACCCAGCCGGGCACGCGCCAGTATGACGCTTACACCTTCACGACCTGCTCGAATAGCGTGGCCAGTTGCCTCACGGTGACAATGAGCGGGGCGAACGCGATCAATCTCTTCACCGCCGCTTACCTGGGCAGCTTCGATCCCAGCAATCTCGGCACGAACTGGATCGCCGATCCGGGATCGAGCGCCGCGTCGCGGACCTATTCGTTCAACGTGCCGGCGGGACAGCAGACCGTCACGGTTATCGTCTATGACGTGCCGCCGGGGCTGGCGACGCCCAGCGGCAGCACCTACACGCTGAAGGTGTCGGGCGGCTGCATCGGAGCTTGCGCGACGGTTAATCAGGTGCCGGTGGCTCAGTGCAAGAACGTGACCGTCTCGGCAGATGCCAACTGCGTGGCGAATGCTTCGGTCAATGACGGCTCATTCGATGCGGATGGCGATGCATTGACCATTACCCAGTCGCCGTCAGGGCCGTACCAGAAAGGCACGACCAGTGTCCTCTTGACGGTGCGCGATCCGCGCGGCGCGACTTCGCAATGCACGGCAACCGTCACCGTCGTAGACACGACGCCGCCTTCGATCACTTGTCCGGGCAACATTGTGCAGAACACCGATCCGGGCCTGTGCTCGGCGCGGGTTTCCTACAGTAGCCCTGTGGTCAGCGATAACTGCCCCGGCGTTGGCGCGCCCTCCTGCTCGCCGCCGTCCGGCTCGGTCTTCGCGAAGGGCACGACGAGCGTGAACTGCTCGGTCGCTGATGCGTCGGGCAACACGGCGACGTGCAGCTTCACCGTCAAGGTCGAAGATCACGAAAAGCCGGTGGTAACGTCCAACTTGCAACTGACGCAACTCTGGCAGCCTGATCACACGATGAGGGTCGTCGGGCTGACGGCGTCGGCTACCGACAACTGCGACTCGAACTTGACGCTGGTGGTCAAAGTCTACGGCGACGAGAACGACGAGGAGCCGGTGGGAGATGGCAACTTCTCGCCCGATGCCAATAACCTCGCGGTCGGCTCCCTGAGGTTGCGCGCTGAACGCAACGGCGGGCGCGACGGGCGAGTCTACTTGGTCGTCGTCACGGCGACCGATTCGTCAGGCAATGTCGGGCGTTCGGTGAAGACCGTCACGGTTCCGCTCAGCCAGAGCGCCGCCGATTTGCAAAGCGTCGCTAACCAGGCGGCAGCAGCCAAGGCGTTCTTCGATGCCAACGGTGTGCCGCCGGCGGCTTACTACGTTATCGGCGACGGCCCGGTCATCGGTCCGAAGCAGTAGGCCAGATCGCTGGATTGGTGATCGGGACGAAGATGATCCTGATCGCTTTGACAGCATAAAAGGGAGGGAGTCTCTGCAAGAGGCTCCCTCCCTTTTTATAGTGAAGGCTACAATTCGCCTGCCGCTCATTGCCCGCCGCGCTGGCGCTTCAATTCCGCGAAGGTCTGCTTCAACTGGTCGAGCTTTTCGCCGGCCTCGCGGTGACGGCCTTCCGAGGTCAGGCGTTCGTAATCGGCGAAGAGTTGCGATGCCTGATCGATCAAGCGCGCGGCATCACCGCTCGGCGCAGAGGTCGGCGCGGGCTTTGCGGCCTGCTGGTTTGCTTGCGACTGTTGGATTGATTGCTGCACCGTTTGCTGCCCCGCTGCCTGAGCAGTCTGTGTTGATGGCTGTTGCTGCGTTTGCGACGGGCCGAGGTCAAGGAAGAGCGCGTGCAGCGCCTCGTCAAACGTCCGCCCGTAAGCCAGCCGGTCTTGTGTAGCGACGGCTACTTGTCGCAATTCGGGCAGCTTCGATTGCGTGCCCTCTGCCTGAAGGTAGAACGCCTCGACGTAGAGCAGCGAATCGCCGAGCGGGATGACGAGCAGGTTGCCGCGCAGCAGCTCCGAGCCGCGCTGGCTCCACAGCGTCATCAACTGCGCAAGCTGCGGGTCTTGATTGATGCGAGCGCGAATCTGCGCCGGGCCATTCACCGTCACGTTCTTGGGAAAGCTATAAACCACCACCTTGCCATAGTTCGCGGCGTCGTTGCGCGCCGCCAGCCAACCGATCATATTGCTCCGCCCGCCCGACGGTGTGAACGGCAGAATATTGAGGAATTCGAGCCGCGCGTTCGCTTCGGCAGGCAACTGCATCAGGACGTGATAAGGCTGCATCGGCTCAGGCTCCTGGCCTTGCTTCGCCATTGCTTCCGAGGCCGCGATGGACCACAGGTCTTCGTGGTTATAAAACGTCTGCGGGTTCGTCATATGGTAAAGCAGGTAAGCCTGCGCTTGAATATTCACAAGCGAACTGGGATAGCGGACGTGCGCGCGCAGGTCATCGGGCATCTCGTCGGCGTCATGAAACAGTGAAGGGAAGATGCGACGATAGACTTGAATGATCGGGTCGTTCGGCTCGAAGACATAAAACGTCACCGTGCCCTCGTAAGCATCAACGACCGCCTTCACCGAATTGCGAATGTAATTAATGCGACGCCCGCCGACATCGTAGGCCGTCGAATACGGGTAGCGGTCTGAAACGGTGAAGCCGTCAATCATCCAGAAGAGGCGGCCTTCGCCGTTGATGACCATGTAAGGGTCGTCTTCAAACATCAGGAAGGGTGCGATGTGGGCGACGCGGCTGCGCACGTCGCGGTACAACAAGACGCGGCTATCGGCGTTGATGTAGTCGTTGAATAGCAGGCTGCTGCCGTCGCCGAGGTAGATGCTCAAGAAAAGCTTGCGAAAGAAGCCGCCGACCGCCACACCCGCGCCGCCTTCGTAGCTCGTGTAGGAGTCGGTGTTGCCGGGCGCGGGGTAATTGAATTCGGGCTGCGTGCCTTGTTGCGGCTTGGTGCGGACGTAGACGTGGTGGGTCGTGCTCTCGCCGAAATAGATTTCAGGCCGCGTCACCTTGACTTCGGGAGCGTCGCTTTCGACCGGCATATTCTTGAGCACGAGGTGCGGCTGGCCTTCGGGCGTAAACTCGTTGACCGTGTTCATCGTGACGCCGTAGCCGTGCGTGTAGACGAGATGTTGATTGATCCAGTTGCGCGACTGTTCGGGCAACTGCTCGGTATTCATCTCGCGCGCCGCCAGCATCACTTGCCGCAGCTTGCCGTTGAGCACATAGCGGTCAACGTCCGGGGTGTTGAACTCGTAATAGGTGCGTATCTCCTGAATCTGGCCGAGCGTCGCTTGCAGGGCGCGGCGGTCCCAGAGCCGCACGTTGTCGAGCGTTTCAGCATCGGCGCGAACCTGCTGCGCGGTGAGCGTCGCGGCGGGCGTGAAGGGCCGGTCTTGAAATTGATCGAGCGCGAACGCTTCTCGCGTTCCCTTGATGTTGTGCTCGATGTAGGGCGACTCTTTGGCCGATTCGTTCGGCTTCACGGAAAACGATTGTACCGATTGCGGGATGATGCCGAGACCGATGATCGCCGTCACGACGACGAGCGCGGCAAGCCACCAGATGAGTCGTAGCTGGCGCAACGCTACGGCATTAATGATCAGCGCGACCGCCGATAGAACCAATAGCATCACCAGCACATTCATTGCCGTCAGCCGCACATTGGCATCCGTGTAATTGATGCCTGTGAACAGATCGTGCCGGTCGTTGAGCAAGCCGTAGCGGTCAATAAAAAGTCCGGCTGCCTGGGCCAGCGCCGCGAACGCGCCGGCGGCGCTGATGGCGATGGTGGCGCGGCGGCGGGTCTGCGCGCGCGCCTCGTTGCGCACGCGCTCCAGATACCAGACGTAGGCCGAGGCCGCCGCGATGACCAGAAACAGTAAGACCGAAATCGTTTGCCACCAGCCGGTGAGCAGGTCGTAGACCGGCAGCCGGAAGAGGTTAAAGCTAACGTCGCGGTGAAAGATCGGATCGCTTGTGCCCGCCGCCTGTGAATTCAAAAAGAGCGCGAATTGCGGCCATTCCTGGCTCATGTTTATGCCGGCAAGCAACCCACCGCCGACCGACAGCAGCCACACGCCCGGACGGTAGATGAGCGGCAACAGGTTCATGTCGCGTATATCTTCGACCGCCGCCAGTCGCAGGCGTGGCCGCTCGACGAGTTCGGGAAAGAGGCGGTTCAATAACCAGAAGGCCAGCCGTAGAAGAAGAAACGTGACGGCGAAGAAAACAATGAACAGCAGCGCGCCGAGGCGGAACTTGTACCAGTAGACGCCTGCGTAACCAATGGAGCTGAACCACAGCGAATCGATGTAGATGCCGAGGAGCTTCGAGCCGGCCAGGAACAGCGCCGCGATGATAATGGCCAGGGCAATCAGCCAGATACGTCGCTTGCGAGGGGGACTAACATCCACGATCTTTTTTTGAAACAGCGGGTCGTCTTCCATAGCCGCCATCATAGTCCCGCGCTGTTGGAAAGGCAAAGCGCCTGGGAATCTCCGTTAAGAGCTGAATGTTTATAGAGCGTGTCTGAAAAGCCAAAGAAAGCCTCGCAGGGGCGCGATTCGACAGCCCAGGGCATCGCCTTGGGCGACAGGCAGGGCAAACCGCCAAGCCCTGAAAGGGCGCACTAGGTGATCGGTTATCGCGCCCTTTCAGGGCTTGCGGAATGGTCGCTGTGTGTACCCAGGGCGATGCCCTGGGCTATTGAATCGCGCCCCTTCAGGGCTTTTCAGACTCGCTCTATAAACATCACGTCCCTGCGGGACTTCATCAGCCGTTGCTTAAAGCGGCGTTGAGGAAGGCGGCTATTTCGTTGACGTAACGCTGCGGGTCGGCTTGATATGCGTGACCGTGAATCTCTGAGCCGGGGCCGTCGATGACGAGCAGCCTGCGCATCTGATCCGGCGCAGCATCGTAGAGGGTTTGAGCGATGTCGGGCGGCATTCGTTTATCGTTTGCGGCGGCGATAAACATCGCGGGCCGTGCGCCCAATCGCCGTACCGCATCCAGCGCGTCGAGCTTACTGCCATCGAACTTGCCGCGCCATTCCATCAACGCGCGAACCTCGTTAGCGAGCGGAAAGGCGGGCACGTGGAAGAACAATCCTATGTGATGATCGGAGGTGTCTTTGAAGTTGAGGTAAGAACTATCTGAGATGACCGCCGCGACTCCGGGCGTTTCGGCGGCGGCTAACAAGGCCGTCATCGCGCCCATCGATATGCCGAACAACACAATCTTGTCCGAACTGTGAGCTTCATCACGCAAGTAACGCACGGCGGCTTCGGCATCCAACCGTTCATCATAACCGAGCGTCACCCGCGCCGCGCCGCTGTCGCCGTGATTGCGCGCGTCATACAGCAACGCGCCGTAACCAAGCCGCCACAAATCGACAGCGCGCTCAAGCAGCTCGCGCCGCGAGCGAAACAGGCCATGTGAAAAGATGATCGTCACGTGCTTATCGCGGCTCGGCAGCAGCCAGCCGCTCAAACGCACGCCGTCGGCAGCCGCGAACTCAATGTCTTTGTAATCGGCCTGCTTATCTTTCGGTGTCGTCGTCAAGCGGCGATCCATCGGGCGCGTCGTCGCGTGCGTCACCAGGCTCGACGCCCACAGCGGAAAGACGACGTAGAGCAGCGCGAGGAAAATAACGACGAGCGTAATCACGATGCGGCGCAGCCATTTGAAGCGGCGGCGAGGTCGGGTTTTCTGTTGCGAGGCGTCAGTGTCAGTCGTTACTTGCGAAGCATTCATTCAGTCGGCTCCTGCGCCGCCGGCTCGCCTACGGGTTCGTGCATCATCAGGATGCAGACGGCGGCTAAGAGCGTCAGCACGCCGCTCAAGAGGCCGACAGCGGTGAAACCGAGCTTATCATAAAGCGCACCGCTGGCAAGCGTCGCCGTCGCAATGCCGACCTGTGACGCCGTGTTGCGCACGGCGACCAGCGCGCCACGCGCGCGGCGCGGCACAAGCTCGGTAGCCAATGCTTGCAGCGGCCCTTGTCGAAACGCGAAGGCGAGGGCCGAGATCAAAAAGACCACGAACAACGTCACGCCCCATCCAAGGTAAGGGATCAGCACCAGCGTCGGCGCGAGCGCAAGCGTGGCAAGGATCGAGAGGCCGCGCTTGCCGAACTTGTCGGCCACCGGCCCGGCTACGAATGCGCCGATGAGTAACGCGACGCCGACCAGCGCGAAGAAGCCATTGATGGCGGTCGGCGACAGCTTCAATCCTTGCTTGAGCCACGAGCCGAGATAAGAGAAGAAGCCGACGAAGCCGCCCGACACAAAAAACGCCGCGACGATGGCGGCAACGCGCGAACGGCCCTCGAAGGTGACGCGGATGTTGTCGAAGCGCCGCGCGATTCGCTTCGACAGGTTCATCTCGGCCATCGTGTGTTTGTCTTCGGGCAGCAAGGCCGCGACCAGCGTGAAGGAGACGAGAGAGACGAAGCCGAACAGGGCGAAGCTCAGCCGCCAACTCTTCCAGTTAGCGACCTGATTGGCCAGCGGCACGCCAAGCACGAGCGCGAAGAAATACCCGGCCTGCACTACGCTCATCGCCACGCCGCGCCGCTCGTATGGGAAGTAATCGGCGACGTAAGCAATCGAGCAGGTCGAAAATGTTCCCGCCGCGATGCCCGTAATCATTCGCACTGCCGCGAGCAGATAGAGGCTGTGAATCAACGCGGCGGACAACAGCGACAAGCCGAAGACCACAGCGGCGTAGAGCAGAAAGCGGCGGCGGCCATACTTATCTGACAGCGGCCCGATCAGCAGCGCGGCGGCGGCGGCGGCCAGCGCGTAAGCCGGGTAGAGCAAGCGCCCGACTTCGCCGACGTTCGTGCCATAGCCGAAGTCTTCGGCGATGCGCGGCAGCAAAGGCGAGATCATCTGGTTGTCGCTGGTGCCGAGAAAGAAGATGAGCAGCAGCACGCTCATCACGACGCCGCCGCGCGGCACGGCAGCGGTTTCGGTTGCCGCAATGTTGATGGCCTCTGGCGGGTGAGTTTTTGATGCAGTCACGTTTTCTTCTACGCTTCTCGGCACAAGCGGTTTCGCGGAGTTGCAAAAGAGTTGTAAAAGCTTCGGCTCAAGACCACAGCGGTAAGCTTCGATGCTAGAAGACCGGCGGCGCGCGTGTCAATGAAGCAAAGCGGAGAAGTGTGCAACCACAGATGAACACAGATGAACACAGATGGAAGAGAGACGATTAACGCTTCCCTTTTATCTGTGTTCATCTGTGTTCATCTGTGGTTGCTTGTCCTCTCTGGAATCAACCGCGTGATGATTGTGCGACAAGCGCGGTCGGCGTGATAGAATCACCGCATCACGCAATCATTCAGCGCGGTGGCAACGAGGCGGCAATGAAGCTGACCATACTCGGTTCAGGGACAGTCGTGCCGGACGGCGCGCGCAACTCGGCGGGTTATTTCATTGAAGCCGGCGATGTGCGCTTGATGATGGATTGCGGCGCGGGCACGGTGCACGCGCTGGCGCGAATGGGCTGCGACTGGGAGCGCTTGACGCACCTCTACATCAGCCACTTTCACGTCGATCACGTCGGCGAACTGGCGTCGCTCTTCTTCGCCTTCAAGCACGCGATGCGCGGCGAGCGCAATGAACCGCTGACGATTATTGGCCCGCGCGGACTCGACCGCGTAATGGATGGATTGCGACACGCATTCGGCGAGAGATTATTCGAGCCGAAGTTTCCCGTCACGCTTAATCAGCTTGAGCCGGGCGAGCAGGTCGAGCTATCAAAGACGATCTCACTCGCTGTGACCAAGACGCCGCACACCAACGAGAGCCTCGCCGTGCGCGTGGCGAGCGGCGCGCGCGCAATCTGCTACACGGGCGACACGGATTACAGCGAAGCGGTGGCGCGCTTTTTCAATAAGCCCAGTGTGATGATTGCGGAATGCTCGTTCCGCGAGCGGCGCGAAGGCGTGCCGCACCTGTCGATCAGCGACGTTGCGCGCCTGGCCGCGATGGCCGAAGCCGAGACGTTGATCGTCACGCACTTTTACTTTGAGGTTGATGAAGACGCGCTCAGGCGCGAGCTGCGACGCGACTACGCCGGCAACATTCTCATTGGCAGGGATGGTCTTCAACTCGAAGTCTAGCGGCGCGAATCGGCGGTTGAATTCGGCGCGAAAGGATTGAATGAATGATCAAACGCAACTCCTCACAACGACTCATCACGGCGCTGCTGCTCGTCTTGTCGTTAGCCGTCACGCTGCCGGCGCAATCGAATCAATCGACTCAATCATCACAAAGCGCCGCGCCTTCAGTTCAGCCGCGCCGCGACGCTTATGTCGTGATGATCTCGATTGACGGCTTGATCCCGGAATACTACACCGCGCCCGCGCCGCTCGGTTTGAACGTGCCGACGCTGAGCCGGATGAAGCTCAACGGGGCGTACGCCGAAGGCGTCGAAGGCGTCTACCCAACCGTAACCTACCCGTCGCACACGACGCTGATTACAGGCGTGCGCCCGGCGCTGCACGGCATCATTCAAAACCGCATCTTTGAAGCGCCAAACGGGCCGCAGACGAAAGAGTGGTACTGGTTCTCGAAAGACCTCAAGATTGAAACGCTCTGGTCAATGGCCAGGCGCGCGGGGCTGACAACCGGCAATGTCGGCTGGCCGGTGACAGCGGGCGCGGAGATTGATTACAGCGTGCCCGAAATCGCCGACCCCACAGAGAAGATACAGACCGGCAAGCGCACCTTGCAGTACTCGACGACGGGCTTGATCGAGAAGGCGACCGCCGCGCGTCCGAGTGACGATAAGACGACCGACGGGCGGCGCACGACATATGCCGAATACATCCTTGAAACCTACAAGCCGAACCTGATGCTGGTTCACTTGATTGATCTCGACGGCGCGCATCACACCTACGGGCCGCGCTCGCCCGAAGCGTTGAAGACCGCCGAGCGTATGGACGCTTACGTGGGGCGCATCATCGAAGCGACGCGCAAGTCCGGCACGTTCGACAAGACCACGTTCTTTCTGGTTTCGGATCACGGCTTCGCGCCGGTCACAAAAAAGTTCGAGCCGAACGTGACGCTTGCGAAAGCCAAGCTCATCACGTTTGACGCGAGCGGCAAAGCGACCGACTGGCAAGCGGCGGCGTGGCCGGCGGGCGGCTCCTGCGCGATTGTGTTGAAAGACCCGAACGATAAAGCCGTCGCCAAACGAGTGACGACCTTGTTCACTGAGATGGCGCAGCGCAGCGATTCGCCCATCAGCCGCGTGTTGAATCAAGACGAGATCAAGAAACTCGGCGCGATACCGACGGCTTACCTGATGCTCGATGCTGCGCCGGACTTCGCGTTTGGCGAAGAGTTGACCGGCCCGGAGATTCACGAGGCGAAGAACTATCACGGCACGCACGGCCAGTTGCCATCGCGCGCCGAGATGCGTTCGTCGTTGATCGTCTATGGCGCGGGCGCGCGGTTGGGCGCAAAGATGGTGCTGGCGCGAATGATCGACATTGGTCCGACGGCGGCGGCCATCTTCGGCCTTCGATTCGAGAACGCCGAAGGGCTGCCGATGGCTGAACTCATCAAGCCCGACTTGATTCCGCCCGCACCGCCAAAAAACAAAAAGAAGCAGCAGTAGGCAGGATTAAGCGATGGAATCGACACCAAGAGATATCAAAGAAACCGAGCAGCAGACGCTGGCGATGTTCCAGCAGACCGGCGCGCTGCTTGAAGGACATTTTCAACTGACATCGGGAATGCACAGCCCGCGCTACCTGCAATGCGCGCTGGTCTTGCAATACCCGGAGCGCGCCGCTTGGATAGGCGAACAATTGGCCGCGCACTTTCGCAATGATCCAATCAGCGCGGTGGTCGCGCCGGCCATCGGCGGCATCATCGTCGCTCACGAAGCGGCGCGGGCTTTAGGCGTTCGCGCGCTCTTTACCGAGCGCGAAAATGGCGTGATGACGCTGAGACGCGGCTTTCATCTCGACCAGGGCGAGCGCGTCCTTGTCGTCGAAGACGTAGTCACGACCGGCGGCTCGACGCGCGAAACGATTGACGCGGTGACGCGCGCAGGCGGCGTTGTGGTCGGCGCAGGCTCGGTCGTTGATCGCTCCGGCGGCGCGGTAGACATCGGCGTGCGTCGCGTCGCGCTGCTGACGCTCGACGTGCCGGCCTATGACCCGGCGGCTTGCCCGCTCTGCCGCGAAGGCACGCCGGCGATTAAACCAGGAAGCAGGAAGCCGTAGGCAGTGGTCAGTGGTCAGTGGCCAGGGGCCGGTGGGCAGGGGCCGGTGGCCGGTGGCCAGTTGATAGTTGATAGTTTCCCAAGCTCCGTTAGGAGCGCAATGTTTATAGTTACTGATTCGATAGAAGAAGCAAGCTCCGTCAGGAGCGTGATGTCAACATTGCGCCCCTACGGGGCTTCGTCCTTTCTATCAGCCCTTACTATAAACAGGTCGTCCCTACGGGACTACTAACTGACCACTGGCGACTCATTACTGGCCACTGACCATGCGGAACTACAAGCTGACAATCGCCTACGACGGGACGAACTATCACGGCTGGCAAATGCAGGCCAACGGGCGGACAATTCAAGGCGAGATAACGCGCGCGCTGTCGCTGCTAGATCACCGGCCCGTCACGTTGCATGGCGCAGGCAGAACGGATGCTGGCGTTCACGCCGAAGCGCAGGTGGCGAATGTCTTTCTTGAGCGCGAGTTCACGCCCGACATATGGCGTGAAGCCATTAACGGCAATCTCGACCGCGACCTGCGCGTGATGCAGGTCGAGTTAGCTGATGACGCGTTCGAGGCGCGGTTTTCGGCAAAGAGTAAAACCTACCGCTATGACATCTGCGCCACGCCGGTGCTCAGTCCTTTCGATATTCGTTATGTCTATCATTATCGCGGCCAGCTTGATGTGAACGGGATGCAGCGGGCGGCGGCACTGCTGGTCGGCAGGCATGACTTCAGCGCCTTCACCATCGCCGCGCTCGACATTGAAGACCGCGTGCGTCATCTGACACAACTCGACGTTGAAGCGCGCGGCGAGCGTATACGCATCACGGCGTCGGCTAAAGGCTTTCTGCGTTATATGGTCAGGACGATTGCGGGGACGTTGATCGATGTCGGGCGCGGGCGGCGCAGCGTAATAAGCGTTACTGAAGCGTTGAGGAGTCGTGACCGTAATCAGGCCGGCGCAACCGCTCCGGCGCATGGCTTGACTCTGGTGCGAGTTGACTATTAAAGTGACGTTGGCCGTGACAAGTGACGAGCATCCCCTCCTTGTCGCTGTCACCCTGGTTAATCGAAGATGACTGATGATTAATACCCTTCTTAAGAGCTTTGAGACCCTCATTGAAAGCGGCTCACGCGACGAATTTCTGCTCCGCCAGATTCAACCCGATCATCTTCCGAGACACATCGCTATCATTATGGACGGCAATGGCCGCTGGGCCGGGCGGCGCAACCAGCCGCGCGTTGCCGGTCATCGCGCCGGCGCTGAGGCCGTGCGCGTCACGGTCGAAACCAGCGCCCGGCTCGGCGTCGGCTACCTGACGCTTTACGCGTTTTCGACCGAGAACTGGAAACGCCCGCGCCTCGAAGTCGAAGCGTTGATGGGGCTGCTGCGCGAGTTCTTGCGCAAAGAGATTCGCAGCCTCAAGCAAAACAACATACGCTTTCAAACCATCGGCGACGAAGCGGCGCTCGAATCTGCCGTGCGCCGCGAAATCGCGCACGCGCGGCGCGAAACCGAAGCCAACACCGGCACGGTATTGACGGTCGCGCTCAATTACAGCGGGCGCGCGGAGCTGACACGGGCCTGCCGCTCGCTCGCCCTGGAGTATCAAACGAGCGGGCGCGATACTGCCGAGATCAGCGAGAGCGACATCGCCCGGCATCTCTACACCGCGAGCTTGCCCGATCCTGATTTATTGATTCGCACGAGCGGCGAATTGCGCGTCTCGAACTTTCTGCTGTGGCAGATCGCCTATAGCGAGATATACGTCACCGATAGGCTGTGGCCCGACTTCTGCCGCGCCAGCCTCTTTGAAGCGATTATCGAATACCAGAAACGCGACCGCCGCTATGGCGGCGTCAACGCGGCGAGCCAGTCGCCGCTGCGCGCCGTCAATATGAAATAAGTAATGAGTGATAGGTGATGAGTGATGAGTGGCCGAAACGTCGCCCACTGCTCATCGCTCATCACTCATCACCCATCACTTCCTATGAAAAGAATTCTGACCGCGCTCGTGGCGCTGCCCCTTCTGCTTTACACCGTCTGGAGCCATATCCCTTACTTCTTCGTCGGCCTCGCCGCGATAGCCGCGCTGCTGGCGCTCGGCGAGTTTTATAAGCTGGCGGCCAACGTCGGCAGCCGCGCACACATCGTTCCCGGTTATGGCGCGGGCTTGCTGGTGCTGGCCTGCTTTGTCGCCGATATGCCGGCGGGCATCGTCGCGGTGATGGCGGCGCTGGTCATCGTTTCGCTCGGCGTCGAGCTGGCGACGCAGAAAGAGTTGGAACGCGCGCTCACTGCTACGGCGGCGACGCTGATGGGCGTGATCTATGTTGTCTTGCTCGCCGGCTATCTCGTCGGCGTGCGGATGATCCCCGACACCTTCACGGCGGTGACAGTGCCGCACCTTTCGGCGAAGCTGTTGACCATGTTTTTTGCGATGGTGATGCTCACCGACACCGGCGCGTATTACACGGGCCGCTCGCTCGGTCGCCACAAGCTCGCGCCGCGCATCAGCCCCGGCAAGACCATCGAAGGCGCAGTCGGCGGATTCATCGCGGCGATGCTGACCGGGCCGCTCTGCCATTACACGTTCTTCCCGGAGATTCCTCTTGTCCAGGCGATGGCGCTGGGCGCTGGCATCGGTATAATCGGACAGGTCGGCGACCTCGCTGAGTCCATGTTGAAGCGCGGCGCAAAGGTGAAGGATTCGAGTCACCTGCTGCCCGGTCACGGCGGCATGCTCGACCGCGTCGATAGCATTCTTTTCTGCGCGCCGCTGCTTTATTATTACGCGCGCGTGTTCCTGCCGACGTGGTGAGCGCCACGATAGCTGAATCGCTTATGTCCCGCCACATCAAAGAGCCGAACAAGCGAGCACGCCGCGCCGGTGTGGCGTTAGCTATCGTCGCGGTGTTAGCGAGCGGTGTCTACTTCGCCCGGCAAAGCGGCACGAATCCGCAGAAGTACGAAAACGACTTCAACGTCTTCTACTTTGCGGCAAGCGAAGTGCTCGACGGGCGCGACCCATATCAAGAAGTGCTGCACGCCTGGACGCCTTACCTTTACCCGCCGGTGCTCGCCGAACTGATGATGCCGATGGCGTTGCTGTCGCTGCCGGCGGCGGCTTACCTCTGGTTCCTTATCAATCTGGCGGCGGCGGTCGCGGCGGCGCGAATGGCTGCCGCGCTCAGTGACATTGAGCAGGTTGATGGCAGCACACCGTCACGCGCCTCCAGGCCGCGATTCAGGGCGAATGAAACGAATCGTTTTGTAACCTGGATAACGGAACGGGTAAATCATCGCTCGTTGATCGCGTGGCTGGTCGGGATCATTTTATTGCGGTTCATTCTCGACAACTTTAAGCTTGGTCAGGTCAATCTCATCATCGCTATGCTCGCCGTCGCGCACGTCTATTGTTACGCGACGAATCGGCGGCGTTGGGCGGCGGCGGCTATCGCGCTTGCCATAGCGATCAAGCTGACGCCGGCGTTGCTGCTGGTGTATCACCTGGCCCGGCGGCGGTGGCTTTATGCGACCGCCTGCGGATTGTGCGCGGGCGCATTGATTGCAGTGAGCTTCTTGCCCTTTGGCGCTCGCGCGTCAGAAACCTTCGGCGTCTTTTTCAACCGCACGGTGCGCAATCAGCAAGGCTTCGATCTCGCCTATGGCGGCAATCAATCGTTGCGCGGCTTCGTCGCCCGCCTGACCACCGATAGCACGACGATAGAACACCCGCAGGTGAGCGAGACGCCGACCGACGGCTCTGTGCGCGAGCCGTCGAGCCGGTTGACGCTCGCGCTTGCTGCGATCCTGCTTGCGGTGGCCGTAGGCGCGGCGGTGCTGGCGCGCACCGATATGGCTGCTGCCGCGCCATTCTTCGCCCTGATGGTGATGCTGTCGCCGCTCAGTTGGAAAGCGCACTTCGTCATCCTTATCCTGCCCGTCGCTTTCATCGCGGGCCGCGCGCTCTATGAATCATCTCAGGGTCGCAAACGTCTGCTCGTGGCCGTGCTGATCGTTCTATTCGTGTTATCGAACCTGACCAGCCGCAATCTCTTCGGCGATGGCTTTGCGGCGTGGTGTGATGTGCGCTCGCTGGTGCTGGCCGCCGCCTTCGTCGCCTACGTGACGGCTGTATGGCAAGGCGCGTGGCAGTTTGTTAATCTCAAGCGTAGCGGCCAATCGGAGATGACTTATGACCACCAAAGCGCGCAATGAACGCCGGGCGGCGACCAGTTCCGGCATTGAAATGAAGCCGGTCTTTCGGCCCGGCGACGCAAATGTTGATTACCAAAACGACCTGAACGATCCGGGCAATCATCCATTCACGCGCGGGCCTTACGCGACCATGTATCGCGGCAAGCTATGGACGATGCGTCAGTATGCGGGTTACGCGACGGCGGCGGAATCCAACGCTCGCTATCGTTACTTGCTGGCGCAAGGGCAGACAGGGCTGTCGGTCGCGTTCGACCTGCCCACACAGATGGGATTCGATTCCGACCACCAGATGGCGCACGGCGAAGTCGGCAAGGTCGGCGTAGCAATTGATACGCTCGACGATATGGGGCGGCTGCTCGATCAAATACCGCTCGATCAAGTCTCGACTTCGATGACGATCAACGCGACGGCGGCGATCTTGCTGGCGATGTATATTGCCGTGGCGAAGAAACAGCAAGTTGCGCCGGAGAAGATTTCCGGCACGATTCAAAACGATATACTCAAGGAATACATCGCGCGCGGCACGTACATCTATCCGCCGCGTCCAAGCCTGCGCATCGTCACAGACATCTTCGCTTACTGCGCCGCCGAGGTGCCGCGCTGGAACACGATTTCAATCAGCGGCTATCACATACGCGAAGCCGGCTCGACTGCCGCGCAGGAAGTCGCTTTCACACTGGCCGACGGCATCGCCTACGTGCAGGCGGCGGTGGACGCAGGCTTAGACGTAGACGGATTCGCGCCGCGCATCGCTTTCTTTTTTAATTCGCACAACCAGTTTCTCGAAGAAGTCGCCAAGTTCCGCGCGGCTCGCCGTATGTGGGCGCGCATTATGCGTGAACGCTTCGGCGCACACGATGAGCGCTCGATGATGCTGCGCTTTCACGCGCAGACCGCCGGTTCGTCATTGACCGCGCAACAGCCTGAGGTCAACATCGTCCGCACGGCGATACAGGCATTGGCCGCCGTGCTGGGCGGCGCACAATCGCTGCACACGAACTCGATGGACGAAGCGCTGGGCTTGCCGACCGAGCACGCGGCGCGCATCGCCCTGCGCACGCAGCAAGTGATCGGCTACGAATCGGGCGTTGCCGATACGGCGGATGGGCTGGCCGGCTCGTATGCCATCGAGTATCTGACCAACGAGATTGAGCGGCTGGCTTCAGCTTACATTCAGAAGATCGACGACATCGGCGGCATGCTCGCGGCGATAGAAACGGGTTTTGTGCAGCGTGAGATCGAGCAGGCGGCTTACGATTATCAACGCGCCGTCGAAGCCGGCGAACAGGTCGTCGTCGGCGTCAACCGCTTCACGACCGAAGAGAAGTCGGACATTCCCGTCCTGCGCATCAACGAAGAACTGGAACGCGAGCAGGTTGAACGCCTCCGCGCCGTCCGCGCCCGCCGCGATGAGCGCGCGACAGGTGAGGCATTAGATTTAGTCGAGCGGGCGGCGCGCACGGATGAGAACCTGATGCCGCACATCATCCGCGCCGTCGAAGCCTACGCGACGCTCGGCGAAATCTCCGACCGCCTGCGCGCCGTCTTCGGCGAATACGCCGGCGCAAGGTACGAGTGAGAGGAAGCTTATGGCGATCAGAAAATCGGAGTTGCTTTACACGATTGAAGAGTACCTGGTAATGGAACGAGAGGCCGAAGAGCGCCACGAATACCTTGATGGCTATATCTACTTGATGTCAGGCGAAAGCGAGGCGCACGGCGAAATCTCCACGAACTTAGCTGTCATCGTTGGCTCCCAGTTGCGGGGAACTCCATGTCGGCTGAGAATCAAAGATACAAAGGTACGCAGTGGCCCGACTCCGCATCCCGGCAGCAGGAAAGGTTTGTTCTCGTATCCCGATTTTGTCGTCATTTGTGGTGAACGGCAATATCATGATAAGCATAAAGACGTGGTGCTGAATCCGACCGTGATTATTGAAGTTCTATCTGCTTCAACCGAAAGCTTTGATCGCGGTGAAAAGTTCTTGCGATACCAGCAGTGGAGTCCGACCTTAAGCGATTATCTGCTGGTTTCGCAAACACGGCTTGCCATCGAGCATTTTATCCGCCAGGCTGATGGCAGTTGGTCGTATCACCTCTACTCAGAGTTGGAGCAATCGTTCATCATCAAATCCATCAATTGTGAACTGCGGCTGTCGGATGTTTACGAGCGCGTTGAATTTCCGCCCGAAGAACTCGAAGAAGAGAATCTGTAGCGATCATCAGGGAAGGGCAGTAAGAGGCGCAGGCATTGTCAGATTACATCCTCGAACTCAAAAATCTCAGCACGCACTTTGCCACGCGAGCCGGCATCATCAAAGCCGTTGACGGCGTCAGCCTGGCTCTCCCCAAGGGCGCAACGCTGGCGCTCGTCGGTGAATCGGGCAGCGGCAAATCCGTGACCAGCCTTTCCATTATGCGGCTCGTTCAACCGCCGGGCCGCGTCGTCAGCGGCGAAATCTGGTTCGACGGTCAGAACCTGTTATCACTCAATGACGACGCAATGCGGCGGCTGCGCGGGCGCGAGATTGCGATGATCTTTCAAGACCCGATGACTTCGCTCAACCCTGTCTACACGGTCGGCGACCAGATCGCCGAAGCCGTACAACTGCACGAGCGCGTGCCGCGAAAACAAGCGTGGGCCAAAGCCATCGAGATGATGCGGCGCGTCCGCATCCCTGACGCGGAGAGACGTGCGAGCGATTATCCTTTTCAACTATCGGGCGGCATGCGCCAGCGCGTGATGATTGCGATGGCGCTGGCCTGCAACCCTCGCCTGCTAATCGCCGACGAACCGACGACGGCGCTCGACGTGACGATTCAGGCCGAGATTCTCGACCTGTTGCGCGCGTTGAAAGACGAGTTCGACCTTTCGATGCTGCTCATCACACACGACCTCGGCGTCGTTGCTGAAACGGCGGATCGTGTCGCTGTGATGTACGCGGGCCGCATCGTCGAAGAAGCGCCGGTCGGCGAACTCTTCCGCGCCCCGCGCCACCCTTACAGCGAAGGCTTGCTGCGCTCTGTGCCGCGACTCACGGAAGTCGGGATCAAGCAGCGGCGTTTGCAGACGATTGCGGGTTCGGTTCCGGGCCTGCTCGAACTGCCCGAAGGGTGCAAGTTCGCGCCGCGCTGCGCCTACGTCATCCGCGAATGCACCGAAGGCGAGCCGGCGCTGTTAGCGGTTAATACGGAACACCGCGCGCGCTGCATTCGCTTCGACTGCGTTGGCAACGAAGCGGCCAGGACACACCCTGAGCGCACGGGCGAAGGCATTATCGCGGCGGATTGAAAACTTCGCCGCATAGCAGCGTTTGAATCGGTGGGCATTCAGGCGTCGCTGACGCGATGCTATGGTAATCGGCGCGGTGTATACAGGCATTTCAATGCCTTGTGTACAGGCATTGAAATGCGGTGTGTACAGGCATTGAAATGCCTGCCTAAACTCACTTGCCGCTACGCGGCATAAATTTCGAGTCGCTTATCTCGAATTGTTCAATCGCAGATTATGCAAAGTAACGGCGATTACCTTATCGAAGTCAAAGGGCTGAAGAAGTATTTTCCGACAGGCGGCGGGCTGTTTGGCGCGGGCGGCGATACGGTCAAGGCCGTAGACGATGTGAGCTTCTATATACGGCGCGGCGAAACATTCGGGCTGGTCGGCGAATCGGGCTGCGGCAAATCGACAACGGGCCGCTGCATCCTGCGCTTGATTGAGCCGACGGCGGGCGCAGTCAATTTTGAAGGGCGTGATTTGCTCGCCCTCGACTCTGGTTCGCTGCGGCAGTTGCGCCGCGAGATGCAAATCATCTTTCAAGACCCTTACGCCTCGCTCAACCCGCGCATGCAGGTCGGCGAGATCATCGCCGAGCCGTTGGTGATTCATCGCGTCGGCAAGAGCGCGGAGCGCAAGCGGCGCGTCGGCGAATTGCTTGAGCTGGTCGGGCTGAAGGCGGAACACGCGGCGCGTTACCCGCACGAGTTCAGCGGCGGCCAGCGCCAGCGCATCGGCATCGCCCGCGCCCTGACGCTCAACCCGAAGTTCATCGTCTGCGACGAACCAGTGAGCGCGCTCGACGTGTCTGTGCAGGCGCAGGTGGTCAACTTGTTGCAGGATTTGCAGGAGCGACTGGGGCTGACTTACCTCTTCATCTCGCACGGCCTTTCAGTCGTCGAACACATCTCGACGCGCGTCGGCATTATGTACCTCGGCAAGCTGGTCGAGGTCGCGCCGAGTGCAGAGATATTCCGCAACCCGCTGCATCCCTACACGCGGGCGCTGCTGTCGGCCATCCCCGTGCCCGATCCCGAAGCCCGGCGCGAGCGGCTGCCGCTTGCGGGCGAGATTCCTACCGCGATCAAGCCGCCGTCGGGCTGTCGCTTTCGCACGCGCTGCCCGTTGGCCGAGCCTGAGTGCGCCGAAGACGACCCGCAACTCGTCGAAGTCGAGAAAGATCATTTCGTCGCCTGCCGCTTGATTGAGCGTGACAAGTGACGGTTAACGATGTAGTCTCTCCGCATCAAGATTCTCAATGCTAAAAAGGCGAGCCGTTCAGTTATCGCTGTCAACTCGTTTGATGATATTGACCTCAGGAGATGACCGTATGAGTGAGACGCAGAATCAAATCGACACCGACGCGCCTGCTTATGCCGCAACCCCCGCGCAGCCGCCCGTTCAGCCTGCCGAGCCGGCGCGCTTGAACGCCGTGCAGCGGTTGACCGGCACGCTCTTTTCGCCCGGCGAAACGTTTAAGGACGTGAACCGCAAGCCGACCATTATTGTGCCTATCGTCCTGGGCATCATCCTCGCTGTCGCCGGCGGTCTGTTCTTCAATTGGAAAGTAAAACCGGATTGGGATCGCATCTTTCGCGCCCAGGTTCAGAAGCGGGCTGAACGCAGCGGACAGTCGGTCACACCTGAACAGATCGAGCAGCAGGTCGAGTTCTCGAAAAAACTCGTGCCGATCTTCCCGATTATCGGGGCTGTCTTCACGCCGATTGCCTATCTGGTCATCGCCGGCGTTTTTGCTCTTGGCCTGATGTTGATTCAGGCGAAGACGACATTCAAGAAGATACTATCAGTGGTTTCCTGGTCGTATACGGCAACGGCGCTGATACAGTCGCTAGTCTTCATGGCCGTCGTTTTGGTGCAGGATCAAGAAACGCTCAACAGCATTGATCCAACGCAGGGCGTAAACATCGTGCCTTCAAACGCGGGCGCGCTCCTGCCGACGGGTAGTTCTGGCGCGATTCAAGCGCTGGCCAGTTCGTTAGATATCTTCTCGATCTGGTATCTAGTGCTGCTGGCAATTGGCTTGGCCGCGATTGCCGGCAGTAAGAAGATCACGCCCAAAAAGACCGGCGGTATGGTCTTCGGCATCTGGGTGGTTTTCGTGCTGGTCAAAGTCGGCTGGCGCGCGATGTTTGGCTAATCGCATCAGTCTTCCGCAGAGGACGCGGAGGATTCGATTCCTCTTCTACGTCCTCTGCGCTCGCTACCGTTATCAACCTTCCGGTCATCGCCATTGTACGAACATCGGCCAGCCTCTCGCGTTATCGGCTGTTTTCTATCAATGCAATTTTGACCAGCCTTTTTTACCTCTTCACCTTTACCGCCTCGGCTTATCCACGGAAATGTAACGAATAAGGTAGCAGCCGCGTATCCCTCATTAGCGGCATAATGGTTGCTAATCTTCTTGGCGAAGCTTGTAGAGAGCCACCAGTGAAGGAGTTGAAAACGGATGAGACTCGACGGTTCTGAAGTTGATATTGTTGATGTTTACGAGCAGATGCTCTTTCAGCGCGCCGCCAAAGGCATACGCCCGACGCTCTATGTCTCATCCTTCATGGACTTGGAGTGCTCGATGCTGATGCTGCTCGACGAAGAGAACCAGCAGCGCGCGTCAGGTCAGCAGCGGCCCGTTGCCAAAGGCATTGGTTATCACGTCATCACCAACTGATCGCCGCCCGACCAAATCGCCTCAACTCGGCTCACGTCTTGACCTCTCCCCTTATTCGTAACGCAGCGCCTCGATGGGATCGAGCCGCGCCGCTTTCATCGCCGGCCATATGCCGAAGATCAACCCGATTGAGCACGAGACGAAGAACCCCATCAACACGGCCCACAGCGGAATCACCGACGGCAGCGTCGGCGCGAGCCGGTGCAAACCCATACTCACGATCCAGCCGATGAAGATGCCGATCAACCCGCCGACTCCTGTGAGCGTGATGGCTTCGGTGAGGAATTGCCAGATGATGTCGGACTTGCGCGCGCCGATGGCTCGCCGCACGCCGATCTCCTTGGTGCGCTCGGTGACGCTGACCAGCATAATGTTCATTACGCCGATGCCGCCGACCAGCAAGCCCGCCGCCGAGAGCGGGAAGATGATGTAGCCGGCGACCGCCGCGAACTGCGCGATGACTTCAAAGATGCTGCCCGGCGTGCTGACGCCGAAGTTGTTCGGCTCGCGGCTGGCCACATTGCGTCGCCGGCGCATCAACTCGGTGATCTGGTCCACCATAAGCCCGAACTGGTTCTCCTTGGCGCGCGCGTTGATCGTGATGTCTTTGATCTCCGGGTGGTCACGGTGCATCGTGTCGAAGGGAACCAGCAACTCGCGATCTTCGACCGGGTCGCCGCCGAACAATCCGCCCGGCGCTTTCTCCATCACGCCGATGACCTGATAGACCTTGCCGTCCACTTCGATCTCTTTGCCAATTGGATTGAGCGTGCCAAAGAGCGTGTCGCTGATGGCGTAGCCGATGACAGCGACCTGGGCGCGATGCTCTTGCTCGGCGGCGGTGAAGAAGCGGCCCTGTTCGATGTAGACGTTGCGCACTACGTCATAGTTTGACGAGACGCCGAAGATGAGCGGGCGGTTGGCTTCTGTGCCTTGATACTTGACGACCGGCTGTGTGCCGCCCGGCCCGAACGAGCCGACGATGATCGACGGGCTGACCCCCATCACGGATGGCAGCTCCTCGATGGCGCGGGCGTCTTCAATCGTCATGTCCTTGCGTGTGCGCTCGGCCTGCGACGGGCGACTGAAGCGTATGCCGATGTTGTCCCACTTGGTCACGAAAACGATGTCGGGGCCGAAGCGCTTGGTCTGCTCAAGCACGAACTCGCGCAGCCCTGTCAGGAATGACGAGATAGCGATGACGGTCATTGTGCCGCCAATGACGCCGAGCATCGTCAGCGCCGACCTCACCTTGTGCGTGCGCAAGGTGTCGAGCGCCATCAATATATTTTCGCCGATCTCTTGTATATGCATAGTTGGTCAGGGGCTAGAGGCTAGGGACTAGTAACCGGAGGTTTTCTCTAGCCCCTAGCCTCTAGTCAGCGCGGAGCGCCACAATCGGATCAAGGCGCGCGGCGCGGTTGGCCGGATACAAGCCGAAGAAGATGCCGACCAATGTCGATACTCCTATCGCAATGATCGGCGCCCACAACGGTATCGCCACAGGCACTGGCGCGACACGCCCGACCAGCGTCATCAACGTCACCGCAAACAGCAGTCCGATCAATCCGCCTAAGCCTGACAGCATCGCCGACTCAATCAGGAATTGAATAAGGATGTCGCGCCGGGTTGCGCCGAGCGATTTGCGTATGCCGATTTCGCGGGTGCGTTCGGTCACGGTCGCCAGCATGATGTTCATAATCACGATGCCGCCGATGACCAGCGAAATGCCGACAACGGGAAAGGCTACCGCCGCGACCGTGCCGGTGATCGTGCCGAAAAGCTGCTCGGTCACTTCGTCTGTGGCGATAGAGAAGTCGTCCGGCTGGTTGTAGTCGAGCTTGTGGCGCGTTCGCATCACGACGCGCACCTGATCCTGAACCTTCTCGACCGGAATGTCTTTGCGCGCTCGGATGATGATGCGAAACGTATTCGAGCTGCGCTTGCCGAAGGTCTTGATAAAGGTGTTGAGCGGCACCTGCACGAAATTATCCTGCGACTGGCCGAGCACCGAGCCGAGCTTCTTGGCTACGCCGATAACTACGAAGTTCTCTTTGCCGATCTTGATCTCCTTGCCGAGCGGGTCGGTTTCGGGGAAGAGGCCGTCGGCGACCTCGGAGCCGACGAAGGCGACGTTGCGGTGGTTCTCGTCGTCGTAATCGCTGAGGTAACGGCCCTGCGTGACCTCGACGCTGGAGAGCAGGATCGTGTTGGCCGTGACGCCCTGCACGCCGACGCTTTCAAGCGAGACGTTGCCATACTTGATCTGGCGCGAGCCGCCATCCTGCGCGCCGATCTGGTCTGCCAGGTTGATCTGTTCGCGCAGCGCCGCCAGGTCGTCGGGCGTCAAGTCGGGGTTGCGGCGCATCGCGTCAATGAACTTCTGAAAATCCCCGAAGCTGGTGACGCTGGCCTTTTGCAGACTGAAAGTGCCTGAGCCGAGCGTGGCGATCTTTTCTTTGATGTAAACGTTCGCGCCTTCGATGACGGTGGCGACGGCGGTGACGACGGCGACGCCGATGATGACGCCGAGCAGCGTCAGAAACGAGCGCAGCTTGTGCGACAGGATCGAGGTCAGGGCAATGTTGGCCGCTTCGATGTACTTGTACATAAGCTTGCTCGGCTGTGCCGCAATGACAACGATGCGATATAACTTGTCATCGCTCGACACACCTGATGAACCTGTTTAGTTGGCTTGAGACTACGAAGCAGATTATAGCAAGCGCGTGCCGTAGCGCCTAACCTGAAGAGAAGGGAAGCAGGCCGCGATAATTCAAAGCAAAAGGCATCACACGAATCGTTCGCGTGATGCCTCTTGTTAAGCGAAGCGACGGCGCGTCGGTTAGCGACGCTCGTCGCGGTTGATGCGACCGTCGAGGATGTGCAGGACGCGATGCGCGTGTTCAGCGATGTCGTGCTCGTGCGTCACCAGAATGATCGTATTGCCTTGCCGGTTGAGGTCGCCGAACAGGCCCATGATTTCCTGTGAAGTCGCCGAGTCGAGGTTGCCGGTCGGCTCGTCCGCCAGAATGATGGATGGGTTGTTGACCAGCGCGCGGGCGACGGCGACGCGCTGGCGCTGGCCGCCTGACAATTCGTTCGGCTTGTGGTCCATGCGGTTGGCGAGGTCAACCTTTTCGAGCGCCCGCTTGGCCATCTCAATGCGCTGGCCGCGCGGCGTGCCGTTGTAGATCAGCGGCAACTCGACGTTGTGCAGCGCCGTAGCGCGCGGCAGCAGGTTGAAGGTTTGAAAGACGAAGCCGATCTCTTTGTTACGGATGTAGGCCAGCTCGTCATCGTCCATCTCGGAAACCAGCTTGCCGTTGAGCCAGTACTGTCCCGCCGATGGCGTATCGAGACAGCCGATCAGGTTCATCAGCGTTGACTTGCCTGAACCGGACGGCCCCATAATCGCCACGTACTCGCCGCGCTCGATTTCAAAGGTCACGCCGCGCAGGGCGTGGACTTCTTCGGCCCCCATCACGTAGGTCTTCCGCAATTCGTCCGTGCGGATAACTACGTCGGCTGGCGGCGGGGTCATTTCGAGGTATGCGAGTTCCTTATCGAGCACCGCTTCATCAATCATAGCATCGCCTTCGTTTTGGTTCGGGTCCTTTGTCATTCGGTTTAGTCGTGGGCCGTTAATTAGGCCGAGCGGCTAACTCTTGGTTTCAGCGCCAACGGGCTTGGTTTCGCGTTTCACTTGGTCGCCGTCTTTCAAGTTGCGTAGCGTTTTGTAAGGGCCGATGATGATCTCTTCGTTCTCCTTCGGCCCGCTCTTCAGCTCGATCTCTTGATCGCCTTTGATGCCGGTGGTGACTTCGACGAACCGCGCTTTGCCGTTATCGTAGATGAAGACGCCCTCGACTTCTTTCTTCTTGGCCGGCCCGCCCGTCTGTGGTTGCTGCGGCTGCTGATCGGCGGCCTTATCCTTATCCTTCGGCGCTTCGCGCGGCACGATGGCTTGCAGGGGAACGGTGAGCACGCTGTCAGCGGTCGCCGTCGTGATGGTTGCCGTCGCCGACATACCGGGCCGCAGCTTATTGCGGATTTCGTCGGTCGGGTTCAGCTTGATCTTGACGAGAAAATCTTTAGCCTCTTGCGAGTTCGCGTTCGAGGCGATGGTCTGCCCGGATTTGGTAATGGCCGACGCGCCTTTCTCGACGACTTCGCCGTCGATCTCTTTATCGCCGAGCGCGTCCACTTTGACCTTGACCTTCTGGCCGACCTGCACGTCGGCGATGTCTGTTTCGTCAACGTGAACTTCGGTGTTGATCTGCGCCATATCGGCGACCGTCAATAGCGGCGTGGTCGAGAAGCTGGCCAGTGCGTACTCACCGACCTTAACCGGCAGGCTCGACACGACGCCGTCAATCGGCGAATAGCGCGTCGTCTTCTTCAACTGGTCGGCCTGCTGCGCCAGCGTCGCCTGACCCTGCTTGACGCGCTGCTGCGATGAATTCAGAGCCGCTTCGGCGCGGTTGACGGCCAATTCCGCGTCCTTGATCTGCACCTTGATCTGGTTGATGCGTGACAGTTGCGCGTTGACCGAAGCGCGCGCCTGTTCGTAGCGCGACTTCACTTGATCGAACGACGACTTGTTAATGACGCCCTTTTCGACTAGCTCTTCGTTGCGCTTGTACTCGCTGTCGGCGTAATTGAGGTC
This sequence comes from Blastocatellia bacterium, assembly GCA_045807725.1. Taxonomy (GTDB): domain Bacteria; phylum Acidobacteriota; class Blastocatellia; order UBA7656; family UBA7656; genus DATENM01. The sequence continues at coordinate 69,005 of JBJMGV010000116.1, forward strand.
AGCCTTCAGGCGTTCGAGGTCGGCTTCGGCTCCGGCGAGAGCGGCCTTCGATTGATTGACGTTGTTGCGCGCCTGATCGAGCGCGACCTGCTGGTTCTGCACGTCGGCCTGCGTGACGCGGACGCTGGCTTCGCCTGCCGTGACGGCGAAGCCCGATTGCGTCGGATCGACTTTAACGAGCGGCTGGCCCTTCTTGACGGTCTGCCCTTCGGTCACGTAGATGGCTTCGACGCGGCCCGGCACTTCCGCCGTCAGGTTGTAGATCGTGACGGGGCGAATCTCGCCCGAAGCCGTCACCTTTGAGATCAACTGCGCGCGGCGTTCGACCTTGCCGACCTGGACGGATTCGCCTTCATTCTTTTTAAAGACTCTTGAAAGAGCAACGATGGTAATAAGCCCGATGACCACCAGCGCGATGATGACGGTTTTTTTCCTACGATTGAGTGCCATAAGAAGGGATTGTCCTCCGAATTCAATAATGATTATCTAGCCGTTTCCTATTACGCCCCTGTATTTCTTGAGGTTTCAATAATCTTGCTGCCACGATAGCGAACGCGTTGGCAATCTTCATTAGCTGCGCTGGGGGAGCTTGAATACAACCGGCCACCTTCATTCTAGCGGCCTCCTGACAGTCGTGTCAAAAAGACGAAACGTTTAGAATCAAAAGCAAACCCGGAGTGAGTGACGACTGCGCTTGCTTCTGCCATTCTCGACGCGGACAGATTAAAGGCAGAGTCGGTCATCAATGGCATAACGGATGAACCTGTTCGCGCGAGTGCAAAAGTTGAAGCGGCATTGCTGCGCTATGCCAGGCCATTCGAGCCGGGCGCATAATTTGCTCATTCAAAGACAAGAGGGCTTGTGCTATGCTAGTTTCCCGTTTTATGAATGACTCGACTCGAAACGCTGAACATCTCTGCCCGGTCTGCGGGGCTAACGATAACGACCCGGCGTCGCGCTTCTGCCAGACGTGCGGCGCGAAGCTGGGAGCCAGCCTGATGATGCCCGTCCCCCCACCTGCGCCCGCCGAGCAAGGCAAGCTCATCGCCTCACGTTTCAAGATACAGTCGCTGCTGTGGACCGCACCGACTTATAACGCGTACTCGGCGGCGGCGCTGGAGGGCGGCGCGGCTTACACGATCATCGAGCGCCGTTTGAGCGGCGACGATCCGCTCGCCGGACTCTCGCCGGTCAACGCCGCCGACGGCGGCCCGACGGCTCGCACTTCCGGCAGTCTCGAAGAAGCCGGCGCGGCCTTCGAGCGTTTCGGCCTCTACAAGCCATTTGAGCAGGCCATCGAAGGCGAAGTCTGTTACACCGTCTTTGAAGAGATTCACGGCCAGGCCGTCGCGCATATGGATCAAGTAGACGAAAAGATGGCGCGCGCCATCGGTGTTCAACTCTGCCAACTCGCCGAACAGTTCCACCGCAACGGCTGGGTCTTTAACGGATTTGAGCCGTACAGCGTCTTCATCGATTCGGCCTTGCGCGTGCGGCTGATCGGGTTCGAGCGAGCGCGGCGCGTCTTATCGGCGGCAGCCGACGCGCCGATCTATCCGAGCCGGGGCTACACCGCGCCGGAGTTATTTGAAACCGAAGCCGCCTACGATGTGCGCTCGGACGTTTACGCCATCGGCGCGCTGTTGCAGTTCCTTCTCACCGGCGAGAGCCTCAGCCCCGAAGAAGGCAGCGGGCTTTATCCGGTGGCGACGGTCTTCCCGAACTTCGAGCGATTGCTAACGCGCGCGCTCGCCGCTTCGCCATCAGAGCGCTTTCAGAGTGCGGCGGAATTCCGCTCGGCGCTGACGGATTTGAACCTTCCGGTCGTGCTGCAATCAGGCCATTTTACTGATGTCGGGCTGGTGCGCGAGTTGAACGAAGACAGCATACTGGCGCTCAACCTGACGCAGTATTACGAGTCTGTGCAGACGCAGATCGGCATCTACGTCGTCTCTGACGGTATGGGCGGCGAGGCCGCGGGCGAAGTCGCTTCGCGCGTCTCTGTGCGCGCCGTCGCCGAATGGATGACCGAGAAGCTGATCTCTGCATCCTTGCGTTCGACACACGAAGAGAAGATTGCTGCGCCGACGAAAACCGGCGGCCTGCGTCTGGCCATCGCCGATGGCAACGAGATGGCAACGACCGAGATGCTTCGTCAAGCGGTCGTCCACGCCAACCGCGAAGTGCTGGCCTACGCGCGGGCCAATCCTGATGAGCGAGGCCTGGGCGCGACGTTGACCGTGGCGATGCTGGTCGGCGAAGTGCTGACCATCGCGCACGTCGGCGATAGCCGTTGTTACCTGCTCAACGGCGAAAAGTTTGAACAGCTCACCGAAGATCATTCGCTGGTGCAGAAGATGGTCAACACCGGCAACCTGACGCGCAGCGAGGCGCGCATACATCCTTACCGCAACGTCATCTATCGCTCAATCGGAGCCGACGAGCAGATCGAGATAGACATCATCCGCCGCAAGCTCGTCAGCGGCGACGTGCTGTTGCTGTGCAGCGACGGACTCAATGGTATGTTGAGCGACGATCACATCCGCGACATCCTCATGGTCAACCCCGACCCTTACGCCGCCGCCAAAGAGTTGGTCGTTGCCGCCAACGCCGCCGGCGGTGAAGACAACACCTCAGTCCTCGTCGTGCGAATCTCCTGAAGGATACAGGATACAGGATTCAGGATTCAGTTTGGGAATCAGGTGCGAAAAGATACTGACGAATCAACCTACTTGCGCATGGCTATATTCCCTGAATCCTGAATCCTGTATCCTGTATCCTTGACAAGTTTTGTCACGGCGTCTTCCAGAAAACGTTACCTCGCCGATTTGCTCATCATTCACACGCTTTATTTCTAAACGGGTTATGCTACCCCAATTGGGCCGATGCGCTGGCACGGGCATTGCTCCCTTGTCTGACGTAGCTTCTTTGAAAACACGGCGGGCGAGATCACGGGGGCGATGTCGCTCGGCGTTTTGTAATGGAAGCTATGCAACAGAATTGCAGGCTGTCAGGTCGAGATGACGGGGGCCATGTCGGCTCTGACAGCCTGCTTCATTCTGCCCTGACCCTTTACAGGGTTCCCTCGTTGTAACTTCACGAATCAAGGACAGGAAGCCATGCAAAGAGATCAACATCTTGCCGAAGAAGTGGGAACGCTCGACCGGCTCATCGCAGCCATCGCAAACGAGATCGAAACGGAACGCACCACGACTGCGCCGCGTGACGGATTGTTGCGCGAGATGGAAAACGCCATTGCCGAGCTGCGCCTGGCGCGCGGCGTGCGACTGATGTTGCTAAACGCCTACGGCATACCGCTGGCAGATGCGGCGCGTCGCCACAGTCGCGGCGCTCACCCTCATACTTCCAGATGGTCGCGCGCAGGCCGGCGCGTCGCTTGATGTGACCGTTTACCAGCTTTGACTGCGAATCCGCGACTTACTACAAACCCGAAACGCTTGCGTAGGAGGAGCGTCACATGCCAGGCACCAATCAGATTTTCCCGAACGAGTTCGACACCATAGCCGACAACGGCAAGGGCCTTTCGCTTTTCGCGTTCGGCGACATCAATCAACTGTTGCCGCCCGAAGCCAGCCCATCCGACGACCTGGAGAGGCTCGCCATCAGTGACGCTGATGAGAGCTTCACCGATACCGAAGAGACGCCGTTGATTGAAGGGACCGCATTGCCTGCCGGCCTTGACGATGACGCCGAGCTTGATCTGTCGCCGGGGCAGATGGATCGCTCGTATGATCCGGTGCGACTCTATATGCGAGAGATGGCCTCTGTGGCCCTGCTCACGCGTGAAGGCGAGATTCATCTGGCGCAACGCATCGAGCGCGGCAAGCGGCGAGTGGTGCGCGCCGTTTCGCGCTCACCGATCTGTGTTGAACATCTTCTCCACCTCGGCGAACAACTGCGGCGGGGCAAGCTCGCCATCCGCGAGATCGTTGATTTCAGCGATCAGGAAGGCGTCGATGAGGCAGTCGTTGAAGCTTACCTGTTGCAGACGCTGGTTGACCTCGCCGCGATCAAGAAGAGTTACACGAAAGCCACGCGCCTGGCCGAACGATTGGCCGCCGAGCCGAAGCGCTCGTCGCGTCGCCGTAAGATTCATTGCAATCTCTGCCGCGCACGCGTCGATCTGGGCCGCCGCGTGCGCGCGCTCGATCTGGCGCGCCACCAGCACACGCCGCTCGTCGGGCTGATCCGCCAATCCGTCGAAGATGCGCGCACCGCCAAGCGCGATGTAGCCAAAGCCACACAGATGCTGGAAGCGCGGCGGCGCAATCAAGACGAGAGCATGCTGAAGAAGAACTTGCGCCAAGCGAAGCAGCGGCTCGCGGCGCTCGAAGCGCGCTGGCGCATCGGCGTCAATGAAGTCGAGCGTTCGCTGTGGGCCGTCGCGCGCGGCGACTATGAAGCGAGCGAAGCCAAGCGCGAACTGGCCGAAGCCAACCTGCGGCTGGTCGTCTCAATTGCGAATAAGTATTCCAATCGCGGACTGCCGTTGCTCGACTTGATACAGGAAGGCAACATCGGGTTGCTGCGCGCCGTTGACAAGTTCGAGTGGCGGCACGGCTTCAAGTTCTCGACTTATGCGACGTGGTGGATACGGCAGGCGATCACGCGCGCCATCGCCGACCAGGCGCGCACCATCCGCATTCCCGTTCATATGTTCGATACGATCACGCGGCTGACGCGAGCAACGCGGGCGCTGGTGCAGGAGCTGGGCCGCGAGCCGAGTTCCGAAGAGATCGCCGCGCGTATGGAATTGCCGGTCGATAAAGTCCGCACAATTCTACGCATCGCGCAGCAGCCCGTGTCGCTTGAGACGCCGGTTGATGAAGAAGAGAACTCGCACCTCGGCGACTTCATCGAAGACAAATCGAGCGTCAACCCGGCGGACGCGCTGATCGGGCATAACCTCAAGGAAGCGACCGACGAGGCGCTGCGTATGCTGTCGCCGCGCGAAGAGAAGGTCATCAAGATGCGCTTTGGCCTTTGCGCCAATGGCAACGAGCACACGCTCGAAGAGGTCGGCAATCACTTCTCGATCACCCGCGAGCGCGTGCGGCAGATTGAAGCCAAGGCGCTCAGGAAACTGAGCCACGCCGCGCGTTCGCGCAAGCTGCGCTCGTTCGTGCCCGCCGCGCGGCTGTGCGGATGAGCGGCGCTTCATCACAAGATTGATAACCCTGAAACTGGACGCGGCTGAATCGAGCTTCGCAAACGAGCGGAGTTCGATTCAGCCGTTTTCATTGCGCGCGAAAGCTCAGGTTCTTCACCGCCGACAGGAACATCAGGCGCGAATAGCGCTCGAATTGATCCTGGTTATCTGTCGTGATGCTCGCCAGCGCGACCGGGCGGTAGCTGACGCCTGTGCGTTTGAGGCCGCGCGCTTCGTTGTGCGTGCGTTCGGGCCAGGCGCGGCTGAGCAAACGTCTGACGCGAGCGAAATCCTTATCAACGATGGCGTCCGTCGCCGTTTCTTCGAGCGCGCGCAGGGCGGCTTGAAAGTTCAACTCGGCGCGAAACGACAGCGGCGCGACCAGTCCCGAATAATCAAAGCCGTCAGCGCGCAAACGGAAGCTCTGTTCGAGCGACTCGCTGTAGACATCGAGCAGCGTTTCATCAGAACGAAATTCCGCCGTGTCCAGCACCGTTGCTGATTGCGTGCGCATGCCGCTCAACCGCTCGGAGTAGTCCACGCGGTTCTGGCGCAGCGAGCCGAGGACGATGAGCTTGATCGCGCTAGTCGTTATGATCTGCGCCCCGGCGCTGTGCTGAATCATCAACTCGTCGCCCTTGATCGTGATGCGCCGGGCGCGCGTCAACTCCTGTTCGATGGCCAACTCTTCGTCGGCAACGACAAATGCCACCAGCCCGCAGCCACGCACCAGCGCCGCGATCATTTCGGCTTCCTGGCGAGTCAGCGACCGCGCGATGGGAACCCGCTTGTTGATGGTGAGCATCTCCGCCGCTTCATCTATCTCCATCCTGAGCGCCGCCGCCAGCGCCGCGACGGTGGCTTCATCAGCGGCCACGCGCGGCGGCTCAAGAATCGTGTTGAAGGCGTGCTCGGTCGCGTCAAGATTGCGTTGCGGCGGCGCGCTCGTCAGCTTGCTGATGGGCAGCGCTTCGCCGCAATAAATGCAAGTGCCGCGCGCTGCCGCCGTGCGCCTACGGCAACGTGGGCAATTCATCACGTCCTGTGTCAAGGCGGTCTCGCTTTCGTTGAGAGAGTCGGAGGGCTGCAGCGATTATAGCACGGCAGAGGCTAGAGGCTAGAGACTAGAGGCTGGCAAGAAACGCAAACCGCTTATGTTCCACTCCAGCCTCCAGCCTCTAGCCTCTTTCATGTTACTATTCGCTTGAATGAATCCGCGCGATTGGCTCACCCGAAGAAATGTAATTCTTGCCGCCGTCTTGTTGACCGTCATTGTGGCGACGGCTTGTTACTTTGCTCTGCGCAGGCCGGAGCCTGTTGCGATGGAGCGTTATGTTGCCGCTTCATCGCTGGCTTATATTCAAATCAACAACGTCGCGGACGTGATTGAGGGCGTGACCAACACACGGGCCTGGCGCGAGCTTGCTCCGGCGCTCGGACTGTCGAGCCAGTTGCGGCAGATCGGCTTGCTCGCCGACCTTGTCGGGCGCACCGGGCTTGGGCCGGAAGAGGTAGTGCTGGCGGGCCGCGCGCAGTTGGCTCTGGCGCTCACCGACGTTGAAGCCGAAACCGGGCAGACCGATGAAGGCCCCTTCCTGCACTTCAAGCCGCGCCTCGCCCTGGTCATCGAAACTCACGCGCGGCCCGACACCGCTGCTCGTCTGGTCAACAACCGCGCTCTCATTGTCGCGCAACGAATCTATGGCATGTCGGTCGCGCAGGAAGAACAGGATTATCAGGGCACGCGGCTGTTGATCTTTCGTGGCGCGAATGCCGACCGGCCATTGGTCGCGGCGGCGCTCGGCTCAGTCGTCATCCTGGCCAATCACCTCGACGCGATGAAAGCGAGTCTCGACACGATTGCCGGTCGCTCGCCCTCGCTTGCCGAAGACGCGACGCTCAGCCGGCTCTTGCCCGATGTGGCCGATCACGCGGCGGTCACGGCTTATGTCACCGCGACAGGCATCAACAAACTGATTGCGCTTGCGCCGGCGCTGGCCGCACGCCGCAACGCCGCCGCGCCTGAAACCGTCGCTTCGTTCACCAATCTGCTGGAGCACCTCGCCGGTCAAGCCGCCGCCGGGATGCTCTACGGCGCGGAGTTCAAAGACGGTGGCGTCGTGGATCGTTACCTGACTGCGTTGAAGCCGGGCATCGGCGAAGCGCTGGCCGAAGCCTTGAAACCGGCTACAACGGCCAGTTTGGCGTCGCCTCAGTTGATTCCACGCGGCGTCGAAGAGGTGACGTTGATGAATATCGAGCGTGCCGGTGAATTGCCCGAACGCGCTTTGCAACAACTCGCGCCGCGCGTTGACATCGTCGCCGGCCTCGCGCTGCGCGAATTCGTCATCCACCTTCGCAAGCAGTACGGCATCGAAGGCGGCGAATCCGTAGGCGACGCGGTGGGTCACGAGATCGCATTGGTCAACTTCGGCGAAGGCAGTCCGCAAGCCATGCTCATCGCCGTGAATGATCGCGCGCGGCTCGCGCCATTCATTACGCGCTATCTTGCGCGCGGCGACGCCAGAGTGATGACCGAAACCATCGGCGGCACAGAGGCGCTCGTGTCAGCCGGTGAAGATGGCCGCGCTGCTGCTTTCATCGGAAACTTCCTCGTGCTGGCAACGCGGCAACAGATCGATCAGATGATCGATGCGCAGGCCGGCGGCAGCGTGGTTGCTGGCGATGAACGGTTGCAGACGGTGATCGGGCTGCGCCCGCAAGGCACGGCCATCGTGTCGCTGAAACCGGATGATCGACGGGCCGGCGAGCTGTTGCTCGGCGTTTCGAGATTGACTCGCGTGACCGATGGCTCACCTGAGTTGCTGGAGCAGGAGCGAGTTCGTAATGCATTAAGCCGCCTGCCGCCGACCGCCGGCTTCACGCAGTTCCGCGATTATGGAATCTATACTGAAACGCGCTCGGCCATCGGCAACTTCGGACTGCTGACTGCGCTCATCGGCGGCGGGGCGGAGAAGTGATCGCCGTACTGGCCGCACGCCGCGCCCGGTGTAGCCACGTTGTGAATCGAGCGGCAACGAATGATAGTCAGGTTGGTGAAGCAGGAAGTGAGTCGATTAATGGCGACGGCTGTCGGCTTTGACGGGTTCGCTCCCCATCGCGGCGGCTTTACGGCGGCGGCGGCGCAGGATGCGGACGCGGCGGCGCTCGCGCACTTCGATGCGGTCGCGCACCTTGCCATAGAATTTGGTGAAGTAATCGACCATCGACCAGAGCGCCAGAAAGACGACGACCCACAGCATCGCGCGGCCCGCGCCGTAACAGAGGACGCGGAAATCATCAAGCGTCATCGAGCCGCTGCTGACGACCGCCTTCAAGGTCCGCGCTGATTCGGCGAACGAGGCGAAAGCGATTTCGGGATGAACATCCTTCGGCGGTTGCAGGCCGGAAGGGCCGCCGGGCACGCTGCCCGAAATCAGCAGCGTGATGGCGATGACCTGCGTCAGCATTTTGAACTTGCCCTTCATCGAGGCGCTGATCGTGAAGCCTTCAGCCGAGGCGATTGAACGCAGCCCGGTGACGGCGAACTCGCGCCCGATGATGATGACGATGGCCCACGCCGGCGCGATGCGGTTTTCGACCAGCGAGATCAGCGCCGCCGAGATCAACAGCTTGTCGGCGATGGGATCGAGCAGGATGCCGAGCGTCGAAACCTGACCGCGTTTGCGCGCCAGGTAGCCGTCGAGCCAGTCGGTGATCGAAGCGCCGATGAACAGGGCAAGGCCGAAGAACTGTTGCGGCACGTCGAACCAATCGCTGGGGAACTTCGTCAGCAGCACGACGACCAGCAATGGGACGATGAAGATTCTGGAAAGCGTGAGCGCGTTCGGCAGATTCAAGCGATAATTCCTGAGCCGGTTTCGCGGGCACGGAAGCCGGCTTTCATTTCGGTTAAGTTAGCCCGAGCAGCACACCAACGGTTTGCTTGTTGACTATATTGGCGGCCCCGCCCGATTGTCAAGAACAGGCTGCCGCATCGTTTTTCGGATTGCTGCATCTAAGGCAGCGTTTGAAACAGTATTCAAGCCGGAGTGGTATGATGTAGCGCCGCGTAGCAGCGGGTTGAGTTTAGCTGTTGCGTCGCGTAGCGACGGCATGAATTTAGCCAGGCGTTTCAACGCCTGGAAGATGGCGTAACCGTGATCGCGTCGCGTAGCGACGGTTGAATGCCCGTTGATTCAGGCGTCGCTACGCGACGCAGCAATCATTGCAACACAGAGTACAGGCGTTGAAACGCCTGCCTAAAATCAAATGCCGCTATGCGGCAGCGGTAAATCAAATGCCGCTACGCGGCAGCGGCAGTAATTCGAGGTTCAATTCGAGTCTTCAATGTTGAACGGGATCATCAAACGATTTAACAACCGCCGTGCGCTCGTCGCTCTCGGCGTCGGCCTGGCGCTCTTGCTGGTGGCGACATTCATCCTCGTCATCAAGCTCAACCGCCGCATCAGCGCTGAACAGGAATCGCAAGCCGCCGCGGCCAGAGTCGAAGTCGAAGAGACGCGACTGCGCCCGCCCGCTAACGATGGCCTGACGGTCTACATCAACGCCGCCGATGCGCGAGCAACCGCGAGCTTCGCCGGCACGCGATACCTGGCGACCTCCGGCGGCTTGATCGCCCTCGACGAAGGCGGCACGGTCAAGCGCCGCTACACCACGTTCGATGGCTTGAGCGATAACGACCTGACGGCGCTGGCGGTCTTCCGCGACCGGCTCTACATCGGCACGGCGAGCAATGGCTTGATGGCATTCGACGGCAACGGCTTCACCGGCTATCGCTTCAACAAGCCGAAGGCGACGCGGATCAGCGCGCTCGTGCCAACTGAAAGCGAGTTGCTGCTCGGCACGCTTGATGGCGGATTATTTGAATATGATGGCCAGCGCTTCACGCGCCGCTTCAACGCGACGGCGGGCGCGGACTTCGCGCGAGTGACGGCGCTCTTGCCGGTTGCATCGAGACTCTACGTCGGCACGCAGGACGGCGGCCTCTACCTCTGGCGCGAAGGTCACATCGAACACCTGACGACGAGCGAAGGCTTGCCGTCGCCGCGCGTCACGGGGCTTGCCGCGCTGCCCGCCGGCGAATCATCGGTCGGCGCGGTGGCGGTGGCGACTGATTTCGGCATCGTCGGGCTGAACGACGCCAACGAAGTCAAAGCCATCACGAATCGGCCTAACGTGACTTCGATCACAGTGAGCGGCGGGCGGCTGTTTGCCGGCTTATTCGGCGGCGGCGTCCTCGATGTCAGCGCCGAGCGCACGCGAACGAATGCAAGCGAATCGCGCACGGGATTATCTGAAGCGCCGGGGCTGCCGCGCACCGCACCGACACTTGTGGCCGCAGATGAAGCGGGATTGTGGGCGCTGACCCGCGAAGGCGCATTCGTCCGTGAGGCTAAATCGAGCGGGCCTGCTTTCGAGCCAATGGCGGCGTCGCTCGTCAGCGAGCGCCTTATCACCGGCGATCACATCACCAGCGTCGCGCTCGACGGCGCGGGCCGCCTGTGGGTCGGCTACTTTGATCGCGGCGTTGATGTGATCGCGCCCGAAACCAGTGAGCGATTGTCGCACGTCGAAGACGAACGCATACGCGAAGTGAACTTCATTAATTATGACGCGTCGTCGGGCCGCACTTTGATCGCTACGTCACGCGGACTTGTCGTGATTGATGGGCGAATGCAACAGACCGTTTTGACGCGAGAGCGAAACGGGCTCATCAACGACGCCATCGCTCATGTAACGATGACCACAATGCCTTCTGCCGCGCGGCCAGCCGACGGCGCGACGGCGGAGGCTCAGGCAACAGGCGCGATGGTGCTGACGACCGCCGGCGGGTTGACTGAAATCGCCGGTGGCCGCGCCCGCTCGCTGACCGCCTTTCACGGCTTGTCGAGTAATCATCTTTACACATCGGCAGCCGCCGGCTCGCGCCTGTTCGTCGGCAGCCTGGCAGGCCTGATTGAGCTTGAAGGCTTGCGCGTCGTGCGTACATACAAGACGGCAAACTCGCACTTGTCACACGACTGGGTGACGGCGCTCGCGGTCGCCGACGGCACGCTTTATGTTGGGACTAACGGCGGCGGCGTTGACGCGCTGCTGCCGACGGGCGAGTGGCTGAGCTTTGCCAATGACCGCGACGTTGGCAAATTCGAGGTCAATCAGAACGCCATGTATTTTGATGGCGAGCGATTGTACGTTGGCTCTAGCGATAAAGGCTTGTTGGTATATAATACGCGCGCGCGAAGCTGGAAGCGCATCAGCGCCGGCCTCTCGTCGTTGAGCGTGACGGCTATCACGAGCGACGACCGCTACGTTTATGTTGGCACGATGAACGGCCTTGTCAGGATCGAAAAACGATTAGTCGGGTGAGGTGTAATGACGCGCCGGGTATTCGCCGGATTATTCGCTCTCGGCCTCCTTGCCTGTGGTTTCGGATTCTTCGCCGCCGTGTTTTTGTTGTTCATGGTGAGTCCTGGCTCATTGCTGTGCGTTCTGATAAAGGCATTCATACTGGGCTATCTGGCCGTCGGCATTTGGCTAAGCATTGGGGTCGTCAAACGGCTCAATTGACCGTCTGAAATGAAGAACCGGGCGCGATGGAAGCGCACGCTAACGGGAACTCTATGAACGCATGTGGATGCACCTTGTTGAATTTGCGGGCGTGGCGGCTGGCCGCGCTGCTGGTAATATTACTCACACCCGCAGCGGCGCGGGCGCAGTCGGGCGTGCTCATCCCGACCAGCGCGCAGACGCCCGACCCGGCGATCCTCTCGCTCGACGAGATGAGCGTGGAGATCAAGATTGATAACCAGTTCGCGCGCGTCCGCGTCGTGCAGATCTTCGGCAACCACACTGCCACGGTGCAAGAAGGCCAGTACGTCTTTCTCATTCCGACGACGGCCTCCATCTCTGACTTCGCGGTGTGGGACGGCGACGTGCGCATACCGGGCGTGATTCTTGAAAAGCGCCGCGCCGAAGAGATTTATCAAGACCTCGCCTTGCAGTCGATTGATCCGGGCTTGCTTGAACAGGAGCGCGAAGACAACTCCGACACCGCCTTCACCGTCAAGATCACGCCCATCCCGGCTTACGGAACCAAGCGGCTTGAGCTTGAATACACCGAAGCGCTGCCGGTTGATAACCTCGAATCGTATTACTCGTTCCCGTTCAAGCCGAGCCAGTATGGCGCGCAGACGGTCGGCCACTTGTCGCTGCGGTTGCAGATCACTTCCAAGTTTGCGATGAGCGACCTCAACCAGCGCGCCAAAAGTTACCCGCTCTCGTTCATTGAGAATCGCCCCGATTACAAGTCCGCGTCGTTCGAGGGCAACGGCCTTCAACTGAATGAAGACTTCGCTTTCGGCTACAGCTTGAACGTGCCGCGCACGGCCTTCGAGTTCCTCGCTTACCGCGCGCCCGAACGCATCACCGCCGACGAGTTGCGCGACCCGCGACTGGCCGAGCGCGAGCCGGACGGATACTTTGAGGCGGGCGTCGTCTTCAACGAAGCGGGCCGCGCGCCTGGTGATGTGGCCGCGCCTGATCCGCGCTCAATCTTGATTATGTTGGACACGTCGCTGTCGATGCAGTGGGAGAAGCTCGACCGCGCCTACGAAGCGACCGAAGCATTGTTGCGCTCGCTGACGCCGCAGGATTCGTTCAACCTGATGTTGTTCAACGACGACGTGACGCCGATGAGCGACAAGCCGGTTGACGCGCGGCCCGACCAGATCGAGCGCGCCCTGTCGTTCATCAAAACGAGTTACCTGTCGGGCGGCACGGATATGGCCGCCGCGTTAGAGCGCGCCGCGCAGTTGTCAAAATCGATGCCGGCCAAAAAAGAGCGCGCCATCGTGATGATTACCGATGGCAATTCGTCGCTTGGAACGACGCGCGTGAAAGCCATCACCGAGCGATTTCAGAAAGCCAACGACGCCGGGATGCGCGCTCGGCTCTACGTCTTCGGCATCGGCTCGGACACGAACCTCAGGCTGTTAGGTGAACTGGCGCGGGCGTCGCGCGGTTACTTCGACTGGTCACGCGAGACGGATGATTTAGAGTTCAAGTTAAAAGGCTTCGTCAGCAAGATTGGCCGCGCGCCGATTGATTCGTTGAAGCTGGCGAATGCCGACGCGGCGAATTTTTATCAGGTCTACCCCGACTACGAAGCGACGGCTTATGACGGCACGCGATTGTCGTTCGTTGGCCGTTACAAGCGGCCCGGCACGACTCAGCTCTCGATCACCGGCAACAGCGAAGGCAAAGCCGTGCGGCTCAATCAACAGGTCGAGCTGCCGGAACGCGATGACACGCACGACCACGTGCCGCGATTGTGGGCGCGTGCGCGCGTGGACGCGCTGCTCAGACAGATCGCTTTGAACGGCGAGACCAAAGAAGCGATTGACGAGATCATTGCGCTGTCGAAGAAGTACAAGTTCGTTACGCCCTACACGTCATTTCTGGCCGCGCCGCGTTCGTTGTTGCGGCCTCGCGTGATTCGGCCAGGCGATCCAGTGCTGAGAGTCCGCGCCGATCAATCGATCACCGAAGTGACGGCGGTCTTTCCCTTCGGCTTGACGAAGCGATTGACTTATCTGAAGGGCGAGGACGTGTGGGAGACGCGCTTTGTCGCGCCGCGCGAGATGAGCGACGGCGTTTACTCTTGCCGCCTTGTGCTGGTCGATGATAAGGGCCGCGCTTATCAAGAAGAGAAGAGTTTCATCATCGACAGCCGCCCGCCGCGTCTGCAACCGGCGTTGAATCAGGCCATCGCGCACGCCGGCGAAGAATTGACGATCACGGTGCGCGCCGACAGCGACACGCGAGTAATCGCGGCGCGCATACTGGGCGCAATGCCCGTGCCGGTCGTGTGGGACGCGAAGGCCAAGTCAAACGTCGGCCACCTGCGCATCCCCGCCGGCTTGCCTTCAGGCAGCTACACGATTCAAGTGACCGCCGAAGACTTCGCGCACAACTCGACCGTGAGCGAGTTGATAGTCGAAATAATCGGCGGCAGTTGAAGTGAGGTTAGGGGAATGTTTTTGCTGATGACTACTCGATAGTGATGTTGAATTGATACTGATGTTGAATCGGTGCTGATGTTGAATCGGTGCTGATGCCTACTCGATGCTGATGTTGAATTGATACTGATGACTACTCAATGCTGATGTTGAATCGGTGAGGAGCCAATGCCCTTAGCAGCCCGCTTCAGCGGGCTTGCCCGCAGGGCAATTAGGCCAGCCCTTTTAGGGCTGGTTTACGAGCAGGACGAAATAGATTAGCCCGTTTTAACGGGCTTCTCATCATTGGCTTTAGCCGCGAGAGGCCGATATGCCGCGCAATGTTTATTCGGAGATCAATCTCCATATCGTGTGGCACACGAAAAACAATGCGCCCGTATTGACCGATCACATTGAGGCCCGTTTGCAGCAGCACATCGAGCATCACGTTTTGCAAACGGAAAGCTGCGTCTTTCACGGCATCGGCGGCACCGACGATCACGTTCACCTCGTCGTGAGCGTGCCGCCGACGTTGCTCATCAGCGAATGGATTGGCCGGTTGAAAGGCGCGGGCGCTCACTACATCAATAATGAGATTGCTAACCGCAAGCTGCTCGAATGGCAAACCGGCTACGGTGTCGTGACGTTCGGAACGCGAGATGTGCAATGGGTGTTGAGTTATGTTCGCAACCAGAGGCCGCATCACGCCAGTGGTACGACGCACCGGCGGCTGGAGCGGATCGAACGTGATGAGGTGGCTGAAGCCGAACCGGGTAAGCACGCTAAAGCGCGCTAACGGAATTGGGCGTTTGTGCCTGTGTACCAGCCCTGGAAGGGCTGGCCTAATTGCCCTGCGGGTTGCCCGTTGAAACGGGCAGGGCAGGGAAGGCAAGCCGCGCAACCTCGACACGCTCTATGTTATGGGTGATCGCCGAAGCGGGCAGAGGGCAGCGCGCAATACAACGGGCGATTGAAGCCATTATGTGGCAGAACTGTTTTGTAATTGATATGAAGGCAGCGCTGATTCGACAGGTGATTTGATATGCGCAAACGAATCTTTTCAACTCTTGTGATCGTGCTCTCGTTGGCGTCCATTACGGTTGCCACTTTTGTGGCGCAACGGGCGGCGCAGCGGGCGAAGTCCTCAACGCCAACCGCCACGGGCGGGCAGACAACGGCTAAAGGTAAGTCGCCGGCTAATCGCAATGCCGCCGCTGCGCCGACGCCTGTGCGCCAGCCCGATCCGAATCGCGCCCCGCAAACTGCCGTTGACGACGCGCTCTACACCAGCGAAGAGTTTTTCGGCACGCAGGCATCCGTCACGCGGCCTTATGCCGTCGCGCTGGAACGCGTTGACGCGCTGCTCTCGCAATATCCCAAAGACGCGCGATTGCACCTGCACGCGGCGCGGCTGTCCGAGCGGTTGAGCCGCTTCGACGTTGCCGGCAACGAGATGGCGGTCTACGCCGACCTCAAGCGGCGCTCGCCCGACGCGCTCAGGCGATTGGCGAGCTTCTATCACAACCGCGCCCGCTTTGCCGACGAAGTGAAGACGCTGGTCGAGCTTGCCAAAGCGTTGCCCATCACTGATCGCGCGCCTCTCTACAAACAGGCCGCCGGACTTGTGCGCTCTTACTCGCTCAAAGATTACAAGCCCGCCGACTTCTTCGCTGAACTCGTCGCCGCCGATCCAACCAACCTTCAACCGATTAAAGATTATGTCGAAGAGTTGCACCTTGCCGGTGATCGCACGGAAGCGTTGAACGTGCTGGCCGCGTATCAGCCGAAGTTCGCCGGCCAGTTGGCTTACTTTTTGAAGACGCGCGCCGCGATGCTCGAAGAACAGAGCGACCGCCGCGCCGCCGAACAGGTTTATGATGCGGCCTTCGATCCGACCTGGCCGCGCGCCATCAGCGGCGATTATTACGAACTGCTGCGCCGCTTCGGGCGCTATCGCACGGTGCGCCGCTCGCTGCAAGAACGCGCCCGCACCGCGAGCGATCTCAACACCGTCGCGCGGCTTTTTAGTATTTACTCTTACGAAGGCAACTTTGAGCCGGCGTCTCGATTGCTGCGCGAACTCGAAGACCGCCGCGCCGGTCGCACGTCACAACGCCCAGCAACATCGAGCGGCGCGACACAACCGACGACGGTGAGCGCGTCGTGGAATGGCCGCGAGCTTGACACCGTAGCCGCGATGTTTGCTTCCATCGGCGACTTCGATCAGGCGTCGCGCTATCTCTACACGCTCTACCTCGTCGGCGGTTTGCAACCGGGCAGCGGCTCGCGCGAAGAAGCATTGCATCGCCTCTTCCGCGTGATGCTCGACGCGGCAGGCACGCCGACCCGCGTAGCCGCAGGCGACCTTTCGCTTTATAAAGACATCGCGCAGGTGGACGCGCATCCCGGCTTTATGAACGGCGTGCTGTCGCTGATCCTGTCGGGCACAGACCCGGCCAGCGCATTCGCCACTCAAGAAAAAGCCGCCGCCGGTTATTTCAACCGCGCCTTCGCCTATCGCATCTTCACCGCGTTCAAACAGGAGTACGCGCAATCGAAGTACCTCGCCGATATGTACCTCGGCGTCACCGAAGTCTTCGCCGGACTCGGCGAACACCGGCTGGCCATCGACGCGGGCCGCGAATTCCAACAGCTCTATCCGAACTCGCCGCATTACGCAGAAGTATCGCTGCGCGTCGCGGACTCGTACGTCGCGTTGAAAGACCGCGCGGGCGAGCGCGTCATTCTCAACGACCTGCTCGACCGGCTGGCGCGCTCGCGTCCGAAAGGGCGACCGCTGGTTGCGACTTCATCGAAGCGCTGGACCTATGGCATCTCGCCGGCATTCGATAAGCTGGTAGACCGCATCAAGTACAACATCGAAGCCTACAGCGACACCTACGACCCGACCGAAGACAGCGCGGCGACCAACTCCGACGACAGCAACAGCGACGCGGATGAAGACGAGCCGACCTCGTTTAGTAATGAAAGCGACAAACAGGGGCCAACCTACAGCAGCGTGCTTGAACGCTATGTCTCGTCGCTGGCTGCTGATGAGAAGAAGACTGAAACCGTCACCTTCTTCTGGAACGAAATCCGCAAACACCCGCGCGAGGAAGGACTCTATGAACGCTTCCTGCGCTGGCTCGGTTCGGCTGAGCTGGTCAACGACCAGCTGAAGGCGTACAACGCGGCGATACGCCAGTTCGACTCGAACACTTGGTATCACCGGCTGGGCCGCTGGTACGTGCGCCAGAAACGTGGCCGCGAATTGCAGCGTTACTCACAGCAGCTCATCAATGTCTTCGACGAAGACGAGATCACCGAATACCTGTTGCGCTTCGCCGGCTATGGCTCATTGCCCAAGGGCGACGACCTGAATTGGGATCAACGCTTCGCGTTCGATATGTACAGCTACGCGCACCTGCGCTTCCCGCAAAATCTCTTATTCGTGCGCGGCATGCTGACTTACCTGGCGACGCAAAAAGACCTGACGCCGTGGGCGAAGCTTTCAGCGCAGTACTACTTCGCCGACCGCTCCATACGCGAGCCGTTCCTCGCCTACCTTTCAAAGAACAACGAGTTGCGCGACCGCTATGCGCAAGCGCGGGGTCGGGTGTCAGGAGCCGGGAGACAGGGCGCGAATCCCGATACCACATCCGGCCCCCGGCCCCCGGCCCCTGGCCCTTACGCGGTCTTCGCGGCGGACGCGGCGTTGTGGCTGTCGCATCATGACGAAGCGATTGATGCGTATCGGAAATTGGCGACGTTGTATCCGGGTGAGCCGCAGTACGCCGCGCGACTCGCCGACCTGACGCGCTCGTTCGGCCAGCAGTCCGACAAGTTCTACGAAGAGTCCGCGCAGACGCTGGCTTCGATGGCCGACATCTATCCTTCCGAACACGAGTATCGCATCAAGGCCGGCGAAGCCTATGCGGAGCTTGGCGACTTCAAGCGCGCCGGCGCGGAGTGGAACAAGCTGACCGCGCTTGAGCCGGGCGAGCGCAACACCTATCTCGAAGTCGCTACCGTCTTCTGGGATTACTATCAATTCGACGATGCGCTGCGCGTCTTCAAAGAGCTGCGCCACCAGACCGGCGATTCGACGATTTATGCGTATCGCGTCGGCGCGGTCTACGAAGGCAAAGGCGATATGGACGCCGCCATCGCCGAGTACGTCAAGGTGCTGCCCGAAGCCGGCGACGGTCGCGCGACGGTGGCAAAGCGGCTGGCGCAACTCTCAAGGCGCGCGGGACTCGAAGCGAAGATCGCTGCTGCATACAACCAGGCGCGCGCGGCCAAGCCGAACGATTGGGAGATGGTAATCGGTTACGCGCTCTATAACGTCGAGCGCGAGCATCAGGCCGAAGCGCTTGCCGGCATTCGCACTGAAGTCTCGCGTTCAAGTGATGTCGAATTTCTCGAATCGGTGCGCGATTTCTTCCAGTATATTCTGCGGCCCGAAGACGAGCAGCAGGTTATCACGCGGCTGGCGCAGGTAGCCCGCGACGAGCGCGAGGCGATGACCTATCGTTTGCAACTCGCGGCCTTTCTCGAACGCCACAATCAGGTGGACGACGCCATCAAGCAAGTGGATAAGCTGGTCGCCGACTACCCGACCAACGTCGGCATCATTGAAGAATCGGCGCAGTTCTACTGGCGCGCGGGATTGCTTGACCGCGCGCTCGATCTATACAAGCGGACGCTTGCGCGGGCGCAGGGGCCGAACCGCCGCCTGCTGACGTTGCAGTACGCGCGCCGACTGGTCGAAGCCAACAAGCTGGGCGATGCCGAGACGACGCTGCGCGCTTTTTATAACGAGAACCGCAGCGACACCGAAGTCTTCGGCGAACTGGTGCGCACGCTCGGCGCAGAGAACAAGATGAATGACCTTGCGGCGCTCTATCAGGACGCCTTCAAGGACGTGAAAGAATCGGGCCTCACCGGCGACGATGCGAAAGCGCAAATCGCCGAGCTGCGCGGCGGCTTGATCCGCACCTACACGTCGCTGAACAAGCCGACCGACGCGGTAGACCAGTACATCGAAATCATCAACCTCTTCCCCGAAGACGAAGAACGATTGGCGACAGCTTATGAGTATGCTGAATCACACAACCTGCTCGACCGGCTGATGGCCTACTACGAAAAGCTGACCAAAGATTCATATAAGAATTATCGCTGGCAACTGGTGCTTGGTCGCATCTATGACCGGCGCGGCAACCTGCCGGGCGCGACCGAACAGTTCCGCAACGCCGTCATCAACGAGCCTGAGCGCGCGGACTTTCGGCTGACGCTGGCGACCCTGTTGACGCGACAGCGGCGCTATGACGAAGCCATCACGGTCTTGCGCGACGGCTGGCGGCTGGCGGGCCGTGACCCCGCGTGGCTCACAGAGGTCGCGCGTATACAGGTGCTACAGGGCAAGCGCGATGAGGCCGTGCAGACATTGCGGCAAGCGCTCGCCTCGAAGAAAGACGCGAAGATTGCGGATCAGCTACAAGTGGCGCAACGGCTCCAGGGGTGGGGACTCTACGCCGAGGCCGTCCGCGTTTACGAAACCGCCTTCGCCGGTTATCCGAAAGTGATGAAGGACGAGTATATCGGCGGCGACGCGATCAACGGTTACGTGCTGGCGCTGGTGCGAACGCAGCCCGTGGCGCAGGTCTATCAGAAGCTCGAACGGATGCGCGCGCAGTACGTCGCCATCGGCAATAACTCGTCCGACACTGACGGCTATCGCGCCAAAAGTATGGCGCAATCCATTGACAACGCCGTCCGCGAAGACTTTGCCAGGGGCGTGATTGATTACGGCAGCTCGCAAGATGCCGCCGCCGTCGCGCAATCGCTGTTGAATGCAGCGGCGAAGCTGAACAGCTACGGCGACGCTGATGAATTACGCCGCTTGCTCGGCACGGCGCGCAACGCCAACCTGATCGAAGCCGAAGAGAAGATTCAAACACAACTGAAGGACACGGCCTTTGCCGCGCGCCCGGCTGATCCGACTTCGACGACCGGCGATTCTGGTTACTACAGCGAGTTGCGCGCGCTGGCGGCGTTCTATGATCGGCACGCGGCTTATGCGAAGGCGGCTGAAATGCTGGCGGCTGAATACCGGCGCGAGTCGAAGAAGGGCCGCTTCGATTATCAGAATGAGATCGCTTCGCAATACCGGCTGGCGGGCGACACACCGCGAGAGCTTGAGTCGCTGCGCGCGGCTTACCGCGAGACAAGCGGCGCGGAAGTGACCAGCAACGTCGATTGGGTCGAGCGCTATCTGTCGCTCGTCTATGCCGCGAATCAACGCGATGAATTAGAGCGGCTGGCCACGAGTGATAGCCCTTACCAGATTCAACTGATCAACTTCTTCATCGAGAAGAACGATCAGCAATTGGCGCGCAAGGCGATCAACAGCGCGGCGCGCTCCAATGCGTGGAAGGCATCGCGCAGCGGCGAGGTCGGCTTGTTCGTGCGCGACATGTCGGCGGAAACCGAAGCCTTCTTTAAGCGTGCCCTCGACGTTAAGTCAATCGGCGAGATGCTCAAGCGCCAGGTGGATAACAAACAAATCCTGCTCGGCGATGACTGGTTCGTGGCGGCGCGTAATTACGGTTACTGGCTCGGCCTGTCGCCGCAACGCGCCAAAGAGAGCTTGCGTTTCATCGCCGGCGAGATCGAAGGCCACCCGGCCAGCGAGAAGGCGCAGCTTGAGTTGGCCGCTTATTATCTCGATCACAAAGACGCCACGCGAGCGGCGGCGCACACAGACATTGCTGCCGAGATCGCGCCGTCGAGCCGCGAGGTGATCATCACACGCGGCTTGATCGCTCTGGCGCGCGGCGACCGCAAAGGCGCAATCGAGCAGTGGGGCCGCCTGATGAGCGGGCGTGTCGGAGTCGGCGACGCGCAAATTTACTTGAAGGTGATGGCCGACAATAATCTGCTGCGCGAAGCGTTGCCGCAACTACAAAACTTCATCGTCGGCTTTGTCAACTACCAGACCCGGCGCAAGAACAGCGACGGCGATATCAGCCTGCTCGACGTGCTGGTGCGCGATATCGCCAACCGCGCGCGCGGCGATGCGAAGCTGACCAATGATGTAGCGACCTTCTTCCACACGACGATTACCGACCTCGGTGAGAATACCTCTGTCGGGCAATTGCTGATTAACGAGAACCTGCTGCCCGAAGCATCGTTGGCCAGCATCTACCGCGCTTTGCATCAGCGCTTCAGCGATCAAGCGGCGGCGACGTTCGGCACGTCGGGTTACGAGTATGGGCCGGCCCGCGAGTTGGCAGACTTCCGTCGCAAGTTTGTGGACTACATGATTCGCAACCGCCAGTACGACGAAGCGCGCTTGCTCATCAGCACGATTCGCAATGAGCTGGCCGATGCGCGGCTGGCGCTCAAGGCCACAGGCGACGACAGCAGCATGAGCAGTGAAGAGAGCCGCTACAACTGGCTGCCGCTGGCTTCGGCGCTCGTTGAGCTGCGCGGCGGCAAAGACGCGACGAAAGCCATCGCCGAGTTGCGTTCGTACTGCGGACTCGCCGGCGCGGCAGACAAGCCGTCCGATGTCGTGCAGGAAGACGGCAGCCGCATTCACGGCGATTGCGTCAACGCTTACAACCTGCTGCTGGCCGAAGGACGCGAAGCCGATGCCGATGCGTTGCTGTATGACGCGTATCGCGTGGCGGCGCGCTCGCGCTCGGTTGACGAAGGCAGCATCGCCGGGCTTGCCGAGATCGAAGCGCGGCGCGGCCATCAGGATGAAGCGTCACGGTTGTTGCGAATGCTGGTCGAGCGTTCGACGGATAATCAGCGCGCCCTGCTGCTGGCCGCCGAGACTGCCGCGCGCATCTCGCATTACGCCGAGGCGATTGATTTCCGCGAGCAACTGGCGCGCGCTAATCCCGGCGATGCGAACAATCGCTTAGAGCTGGCGCGGGTCGTTGCCGCGTCGGGCAAAGGCGGCGACGCGCTTGAGCGAATTGCGACATTGATTACAGAGCAGGCGACGCCGAACCGCACCCGCGCGCAGGCCGCTGAAGTCGTCGGCGACCTCGTGCGCGCCGACCGCTCGCTGGCTTCACGCGCTGCTTCATTATTCGAGGCACGAGCCGCGCAAGGTGACGCCGGCGCATTGCTCGCTCGCGCTGCCGCGAGCGATGCAAGCGGCAATCGGGATGAAGCAGGCGCCGCGCTCAATCGCATCACCACGGGGCCATTAGCTGCCGCCGCGCAAGCGAAACTCGGTGCGATGGCGCTCGCGTCAAACAATCAAGCCGAAGCTATCAGTCGCTTCGAGCGTGCGCTTTACCTCGACGCCGATGGCGAATTGACCGAGGCGATTGCTTACACGACGCCTGGCCCGCGCGCGCAGTTGATCGCGCTTTACAGTCGCACGTCACGCGACCTGGCCGCCGTGCGACTCGCCGAAGAGAGCAGCGATTCGGATGAGTATGGACAGCGCAAGCACGGGCTATTGAGTTCGGCAGTTCGCAAGGCGCTGACTTCGGGCAGCGAACAGGCGGGCAATCAAGCGACGGACGTTTCATTCCAGCCGTCAATGGATGTGGCGCGGTCGCGCACGCCGGGCCTGCGCACCATCGCCGAGTTGAACGAAGCGGCGATGGCCAGATTGCGAGTTGATCTGGTTGCTTCGCTGGTCGAATCGGCGGCGCGGCTCGGACAACTGGATCGCGCGATTGCGCTCGAACGACTGCGCGCGATTGAAGCGCGCAAGGCCGACGAGAAGACGGCGATTGAGAAGCGCATCGCCGAGTTGCTGGCTGCCGAGCAGGCGCGGCAGGCGCGCAACGCGCAACTCTTACGCGTGGATCAACAGAACACGGCGGGTTCGATCTACGCCGCGCGGGTGATCGGAAGGTAAAGGTGAACGATATGAAAGTGCTAAGAGCGATTGTCAGTCTCGTCGTCATTGTCGCGGCGCTGTGGCATTCATCGGATGGTCAGCCGCAGCGGCCATTGGCCGAGCAACTGCGGCTGGCCGGCGCGATGCCGCGCGGCGCGCTCGTCTATGTGCAGGCGCGCGACCTCTCGGCCTTGATGAAAGCGTGGACGGCTTCGACCGTGCGCAACAAGTTCTACGCCAGCCCAAGCTATACGGCTTTTTCAAAGTCGCGTGTGTTTTTGAAGTTTCAAGATCGGCGCGGCGACTTTGAAAAAGCGCTCGGCTTCGGCATTGACGAAGGCCGCTTGACCGAGATCGCCGGCGGCGCATCGGCGATTGCGGTCTACGACATCGGCAAGCTGGATATGATCTTCGTTACAGAGCTGGCACGCGAGAAGGCGCTGCTGACGACGATGTTCAAACAGCTCGCGCAATTTCAAGAGCGCAACTCAGACAGCGGCATCTACTACGCCAAAGATGTGCAGACTGACGGCGGCAGGTTGAGCCAGCAGTTCTGCTTCGCGCACGCCGGCGGCAAGCTGATCGTCACGACGAGCGAAGGCTTGATGATTCGCGCGCTCGCTGCCGTCAAGAACAATGGCGCGGATTCGCTGCTCGGCGACGTGATGGCCATTGCCGAGCAAGCGAAAGGCTTCGCCACACACGACCTGACGATGTGGCTCGACCAAGCACGCTTGAACCGCGACCGCTTGTTCAACAGCTATTGGATTCATCACAACGCCGGCGGCGAATTGAATGGCATCGAAAGCGGCCTGCTTGACCTGCGCATCACGGCGCAGAACCTGACCGAGCAACGCTACTTCAAAGTAGGGGCCGGGGGCCGGGGGCCGGGGGCCGGACAGACGGCGGAAGCGTCGCTGAAGGGCAACGATGTGGCGGCGCTTTTGAAGTTCGCGCCCGCTGACGCGCAACTCGCCGAGGTCCATCCGCAGACTAAGTCCGAAGAACTGGCCGACACCGTAGCCAACGCGTTGTTCGGTCACTTGCCTGTTGCCGAACCGACGCGGCCCGACGTAACGACTCATTCGTCGTCTTCTTCAGATGAAGAGAGCGGCGGGCGCGTCGAACGCTATAGCCGCCTCGACGCGCGCTTCGACGTGGATGTGGATGACGAACAAGCGCCCGCGCGCGGCGGCAGTTCGCCCGCGCGCAAAGCCAAAGCGGTCGAATCGGCGCGAGCCGGTCAATCCTCTTTAGTAGCCGCCATCACAAAGCTTGCTCCCGTCGCCGTATGCGAGCTGACCCGCTCGAAGACTGACGCCGACCGTCCCTTTGTCCATTTCGAGCGCGCCGTCGTCATCGAGATGAAGACAGAATCGGCGCTTGATCGCGCCGCGCTCGAACGCGCCATCATCGAAGAGATGCGGGCGCGGTTCGTCGTCGCCGGCGTAGACCCGCGCTTCAATTGGCAAGACGACGCCGGCGTGCGCGTGCTCGGCCAGTCGTTGCTTGAACAGGGCGCGGCTTACGTCGTCGCAGGGAAGTATCTGGTGCTCGCCGCGAACAAGCCGTTTGCGGCAGACATCGCGCAGGCCGCTGCCGCGACGACTGAGGCGGCGCGCATCGAGGGCAACGTTGGCTTCTACGCGATGGTGCGTGTCGCCGACGCAAAGCCGGTCTTCGATAAATTGATGGCGAAACTCGACGGCAAAGTCTCTGAGCCGCCCGCGCCGAAGGCGAAGAAAGAAGACCAGGAGGAGAGCGAAGACGAGAGCGCCGCCGAGATCAAATTCTTCAGCGACAATGTGTTGAGCCTAGTGTCAGCGACTACCATCCGCGACGTGCGCTTGCGCCGCGAGACGAGCGGGCCGCTGGTGAGCGAGCGGCTGGTGTATTCGTTTTAGGAAGCAGGAAGCAGGAGGTAGGAGGCAGGAAGCAGGAGGCAGGGGCCGGGGCCAGTGATCAGTGGCCAGTGGCCAGTGGTCAGGAGTCAGTGGTTAGGAGTCAGTGGTTAGGAGTCAGTGGTTAGTTCGGGCAAGCTCCGTTAGGAGCGCGATGTTTATAGTTCACGATGCAGTAGATCAAACAAGCTCCGTTAGGAGCGCAATGTTTATAGTCAACGATGCCATAGATCAAACAAGCTCCGTTAGGAGCGCAATGTTTATAGTTATGCAGTTGATTGAGTCTTCAAGCTCCGTAGGAGCGGGATGTCAACATCACGCCCCTACGGGGCTTCGTCATCTCCATCAGCTATATCTATAAACATCGCGCTCCTGACGGAGCTTGAAGATTAAACCGCCCGCGTTACTATAAACATCACGCTCCTGACGGAGCTTGGGGAACTAGCCACTATCAACTAGCCACTAGCCACTAGAGCCTGTTATGAACTATGAGATTAAAGCTCGATAAACCGCTTCAGCATCAAGATGGCAAAGGCTAGAAAGTGCAATCCAGCAAGCGTCTCCGGCAACCGCTCGTAATCTCGCGCCAGTCGCCGGAATCGGGCTGCCCAGCCGAAACT
>JBJMGV010000117.1:0-32314 GCA_045807725.1 Blastocatellia bacterium
ACGGCGACTTCGATGGCGGCTGACGAGCTGACGCCTTTGCCTTCCGACACGCTCGAATCAATCAGTATGCGCGCACCGTGATCGAAGCCAACGCCGCGCTCTCGCATCAAGACGAGAAACGCGCCCGCCGCGTAAGCCGCCCAGCGCGTCTGCGGCTCGCAATGAAAGTAATCGCGCGCCGTCTTGTAATCCAGCGGCTCGCCGTCGCGCTCAAACTCCGCGAGCGGCATTGTGAATGACGGGGCGCGGTGATTGGCTTCCGCGCCGAAGCTGACGACGTGAAGGCTCGGCTCAATGGTAAGCTGCAAAGCGACCAGCGCCGCTTCACGAATCGGCATCTGCAAGACGAGCGAGCCGGAATAATCGGCGATGCCACCCATCACATCAAGGCGACCCGGCGCACGCGTAACGATGATTTCGCTTTCGTCATCGAACAGCGTGCGCGCCGCCGCTACATCACATTGATCGAGCGTGTTGATGGTTTGAATGAATCGCTCAACGTCGCGGAGTCCCTCGGTTGAGCCGTGTGCGATTTGTAACATTGATTTCTTTTATTAATCGAGCAAGCCGCGTTCATTGAGCGCGCGGCGCAGCAGCGGTTCGATCTGCGCGCGAATGGCAGCGTTGGCATAACCCAGCCACGTCACGTCGGCTTCTGTATCAAGCGGCGCATCAAGCGGCTCGCCGCGTTCGTCGGTGACGATGACGCCAAGCTCACGGGCGATCAACTCGGTGCAGAGGTCGTACGGATGACAGCAGATGCCCAGCGCTTGCCCGCGTCGCGCGAGCAGTTGCTCCATCAGCGGGCGCAGGTCGGCGACGAAGCGGTCGTGCCCGGCCATCAATTCGTAAAGCTGTCCGCCGGTCGAGATGTACTGGTCTTCAAAGCAATGTGCCTTGCCTTTGAGCGGCGGGCCGAGCGCGCCGCGCACTATCTCTTCATCAATCGCCGCCAACTCTTCGCGCGCGCCGGGAAAGAAGCGTGCCACCATCGCAAACCCGTGCGCGATGCTGCGCGCCCGCGACGGGTGCAGCGCCAATTTGTAATGTTCGCCACTTAAACGATTGAATCGCTCGCCGGTTGCGCCCTCGCCACGCACAGCCCACAGCGTGTCGCTCAGGTGCTGCTTGATGAGCGGAATCTCGGTCTGCACGGCAATCTCGATGTCGGCAAGGCTCGTCTGCGCGCCGCGATTTCGAGCGATGCCCGTCAATATCCACGCGCTACGTTTCTGGTACATCAAGCCGCGCGTGCCGTCTATCGGATCAACGATGATGCGCCACGCGGCGTCGGCTTCATCGGCCCCGTGCGGAAGAATAACCTTGCCGCCGTGCAAGCCTTCGGCGACGAGCACGACCGGCGCAGCCTGAGCGATTTCGCGCTCGATGAAATCAATCAACAACTCTTCGCTGACGCGATCAATGGCGTAAATAGTGTCGCCTTCGTCGTCGCGTTCGATCTCGGCGAGGTCTTCGAGCGCGGCGCGTTCGCAAGCTTCAACAACCTTGTCGCGGATGAGAGCGTGCAGCCGCAGAATCGGCGCAAGCAGCGCAGTTGTATCATTCATTACAGACTCTCCCGCGCCGCTTGCCTGTAATGAACGTCTGCTTGCGCGCGCAGCTCGGCGGCCTTCTCTTCGGCTGACGTGTCGCTCAAGAAATTGCCGCCGCCGATTTCGGGGCCGGCCAGGTACTTCAACAGGTTCGGCTTTCTAAGCGGCGGGTGAAACTCGATATGGAAATGAAAGCTGCTGTAATCGCCGCCATCCGTTGGCGCTTGATGCAGCGGCATCACGTAAGGAAAAGGCATCTGCCAGAGATTATCGAACTTCACCAGCGCGTGCTTAAACGCATCGGCAAAGTCGCGCCGCTCTGTATTCGATAATGCCGCGAGGCTCGGATGCGTCGCCTTCGGCGCGACGAAGACTTCGTAGGCGTAGCGCGCGAAGTAAGGCATGAAGACGAGGGCTGAATCATTCTCATAAATGATCCGCCGTCCATCTTCGCGCTCAGCTTTGAGGATGTCTTGAAAGAGTATGCGGCCCGTCTCCTCAAAGTAGCGGCGGCTGGCGCGGGCTTCCGTCTCGGTGGTCTTAAATACAAAGTTGGTCGCGTAAATCTGGCAATGCGGGTGCGGGTTCGAGACGCCGACGACTTCGCCCTTGTTCTCAAAGACGAGCACGTGATTGATATCGGCGCGGCTGCCGAGATCAACGTATTGCTCTTGCCACACGGCGAGCAAGGTTTCAATCTCTGCCGGCGCAAGCTCCGCCAGCGTCAGGTTGTGCCTTGGGCTGTAACAAACAACGCGAGCGATGCCGCGCGCGGGCCGGCTGCGATAGATGCCCGTGGGTTCTATCGGCGGCGGCGCGTCGAGGCCGACGCACGGGTGATCGTTGTCGAACACGAACGTCTGTTCATAAGCGGGATTGACCGCGCCGCTCACACGGCTGTTGCCGGGGCACAGATAACAATCGCTGACGTATTCCGGCAACGTCTCTTCGTCGTGAGTGACGGTTTCGCCAATCCACGGGCGGTTCTGCCTGTGCGCCGCGACGATCACCCATTCTTCGCGCAGCGGATGCCATCGTTCTTCCCAGACCACTGTTCGCCTCCTGCCCCTTTCAGCGAGCATATGACCATTGCAAGCTCCGTAGGAGCGCAATGTTTATAGAATATCCGCCAGCTAATTTCATCAAGCTCTGTAGGAGCGGCCTGTTGACATCTCGCTCCTACGGAGTTTGATCACGTAGAGAAACGGGCCTTCTATAGAGCGTGTCTGAGAAGCCCTGAAAGGGCGCGATTCAATAGCCCAGCCCAACGGGCTGGGTACACACAGCAACCATTCCGCAAGCCCTGAAAGGGCGCAATAGGTGATCGGTTATTACGCCCTTTCAGGGCTTGGCGGTTAGCCCCGCCGCTCACCCAGGGCGATGCCCTGGGCTGTCGAATCGCGCCCCTTCAGGGCTTTCTTTGGCTTTTCAGACACGCTCTATAAACATCGCGTCCCTACGGCGCTTATTTCAAAGTCTGCTCTAAGCTACTTCCTCAACACCCTATACTCGAAGCCCTTGAGCGTCACGGTCGCGGGCGATGGCTTGTCGGCCAGCATATCGTAATAGCCCGCGCCGATCTGTAGCGTCACCGGCTCGCTCGCGTGGTTCAGGATGAATGTGTAGCTCACACCACCTTTCGTGCGGCGTGTAACTTCGACTTCTTTCGGCAGGCCCGTGATGATCGGCTGCAAGTTCTGTTCGGCGGCGTAACGCTTCAGCAGATAACGCGCCGCGTCGGTGTTGAAGAACGAGCCGTAGTAAACCGCCTTGCCACGCCCAACTTTCTTTTCAGTCGCCGCCACACGGCCTTTCAGATAATCACGATCCCAGGTAGCCATCACCTGCGCGTCGTTCGCCTTCAGCACATCGGCGAAGACGTTGACCGGCACGTTCACGCCCTCTTCAAAGTGCAGGTCGTTCTTGCCGCGCGAGGGCGCTTGATAGGCGTTGAACTCTTCGACCGTGACGCCGAACGTGTCGTTGAGCAGGATGGGCAAGGTCTTATCGGTCATCGCGTTGTCACGGTCTTTGACGGCGCTGTGCGCCGAGATCACGAAGATGCCGCCTTGCTCGATGAAGCGTTTGATCTTTGCGGCAAGCGCGTCGTCCATCAAGATGAGTTGCGGGCCAAAGATAATCTTGTACTTGCTAAAATCAGCCGCCGGCGGAATGAAGTCGATGTTGTACTTCATCTCGGAGGCGGCCTGAAAGAAGCAGCCAACGGACGCGGCGACGTTCACTTCGCTGGTGAAGTATTGATGATCGAAGACCCACTCGTCCTCGAAATCTTTAATCACCGCGATGTCAGAAACAATCTGCGAGCCGAGTATCGCTTTGCCGACCTTGTTGATCTCCGCGCCTTCTTTCTTGAACTCGTCGTAGCGCGCGCGCGGAATGTTGTCGTGGTCGAGCACGCCGTACCAGTATTCTTCCGCGCCGCGTCGCGCCGTGCGCCAGCGGAAGTGCAGCATCCCGTCCGCGCCGTGGGCGATGGCTTGCCACGCCCACAGGTTCATCTCGCCCGGTCGCGGGCTGCGCAGCAAGTAAGTCTGCCCGCCCGGCCCGGTCTGTTGCTCCATAATCATCCAGC
Source organism: Blastocatellia bacterium (assembly GCA_045807725.1). Classification (GTDB taxonomy): domain Bacteria; phylum Acidobacteriota; class Blastocatellia; order UBA7656; family UBA7656; genus DATENM01. The sequence continues at coordinate 4,147 of JBJMGV010000117.1, forward strand.
GGCCATTGAAGCCGCGCGTCGCCGTGTAGCTCGCGCCGTTGCCATACTGCGGATGCTCCGAGAACGTCGGGTAGCTGTCGTATGAGTAGAGGTCGAGGTCGCGCGCGAACTCGTAATAATTAATGTTCTTGAAGACGCCGTTGGTCGTGATGAAATCGTCGGGCCGGTAACGGCGAATGATCTCGACCTGAAGCGACTTGTACGAATCGACCGAATCCGAGCTGAAGCGTTTGAAGTCGAGCATCAAGCCGGGATTGTGAAATGACATCGTCTGACGCGGCAGCTTGATCTGTTGCCAATCGGTGTACCACTGGCTCCAGACGCGCGTGCCCCAGCGCTCGTTGAGCGCGTCGAGCGTGCCGTACTTCTTCTTGAGCCACGTGCGGAAAGCGACCGCGCACGGCTCGCTGTAGCATTCGTGATTTTCGCAGTTGAACTCGTTATCAATCTGCCAGCCGGCGACGTTCGGGTTGTCTTTGAAGTGCTTGATCATCGCGTCAACGACACGGCGCGAGTAGTCACGATAGACCGTGCTGTTATAGCAGATGTGGCGGCGTGATTGATCGTCGGCGGGCCGCCCGTCGGCATTGACGTGCAGGACTTCGGGGTACGCCTGAGTCAGCCACTTGGGCGGCGTCGCGGTCGGCGTGCCTAAGATGGTCTTGATTCCGTGGCGCGCAAGCACCGTGATGGCTTTATCAAAAAGCGAGAAGTCGTACGCGCCTTCGGTCGGCTCCATCACGGCCCAGGCGAACTCGGCCATACGCACCGTGTTGACGCCGCACTCTTGCATCCGCTGGGCGTCCTGCTCCCAGTAGCTTTCCGGCCAGTGCTCAGGATAATAAGCAACGCCGAACAGAAACGAGTTGTAGCGGTCGGCGGCGCGGCTTGCGGGAACGATGAGCGCAACGAGCGCCGTGATGATGGCAAAAACAAGTGTCCTTTTCATATCCCTCCTTGATGTGTCTACTCGATATAGAGAACCGACGCCACTAAAGTCAAGACGAATACGATGTCGGCTGTTTAGTTTTTGCGAGGCGTCAGTCATTCACCGCCGAGGCGCAGAGAACGCAGAGCGGGCGCAGAGAAAAAAATACGATGTACCTCTGCGCCCCCTCTGTGCCCTCTGCGTCTCGGCGGTGAACCGCGCCGCCCCGGTGCGATCCGCCGTAAGAATTAATGGCCAGCCTGTTAGTCCGTCGCATTTGACAAGCGGTTTCGGATTCGTCAAAAATAACCGCGCATCACACTGGAAATCCGCAGTGATACTTCAAGCTAGGGGGAAGAATGAAACTCGCCTTTACCACCAAACTGTTTGTGTGCCTGCTCGCCGCGCTGCTCTTGCCGGGCTGCACGACCGCCAGCAAGAAAAAGCGCGTCGCCTTTGTCACTAACAATGCCGCTAACTTCTGGACCATCGCCAAGCGCGGCTGTGAAAAAGCCGATCAGGAGCTTGAAGACGTTGATGTCGAGTTCAAGATTCCCGGCGAAGGCACCGCCGCCGAACAGAAGCGCATCATTGACGACCTCGTCGCCAAAGGCATCGACGGCATCGCTATCTCGCCGGTCGATCCCGCCAACCAGACGCAGATGTTGAACGATCTGGCCAAGCAGGCGCTCGTCTTCACGCAGGATAGTGACGCGACGCAAAGCAACCGCGCCTGCTATCTCGGCACAGACAACCACGCGGCGGGCGTTCAGGCCGGCAATCTGGTTAAGGAAGCATTGCCCAATGGTGGCCGCATCATGGTCTTCGTCGGCAAGAGCGACGCGCAGAATGCCCGTGAGCGTTTCGACGGATTGAAAGAAGCGTTGCAAGGCTCGAAGGTCGAGATCATCGATCTGCGCACGGACGACACAGACCTCGTGCGCGCCAAGGCCAACGTCGCCGACACGCTGGTCAAGTACCCGGACATCGCCGGGCTTGTCGGCCTGTGGGAATACAACGGCCCGGCTATCCTCAACGCCGTCAAAGACGCCGGCAAGCTCGGACAGGTCAAGATCGTCTGCTTTGACGAAGCCGACGACACGCTCCAGGGCATCAAGGCGGGCAACATCTACGCCACCGTCGTGCAGCAGCCTTACGAATTCGGCTATCAATCCATCAAGCTGATGGCGCAAGTGCTCAGCGGCGATAAGTCGGCCATCCCAGCAAGCAAACAAGTCTTCATTCCAACGAAGGCGATTAAGAAAGATAACGTGGACGCTTTCATCGAGCAGATCAACAAGCTGCGAGGCCGTAGCTAAGATGACCGATGCCGTACTGGAAATGCGGGGCGTGACGAAGCGCTTTCCCGGCGTCGTCGCGCTCAACGCGGTTGACTTCGAGGTCTACCCGGCGGAAGTCGTCGCCCTGATCGGCGAGAACGGCGCGGGCAAGTCAACGTTGATGAAGATACTCGGCGGCGTCTATCAGCCGGACGCAGGCCAGTTGCGTATTGACAGCCAGCCGGTCGTCATTACATCGGTCAGCGACGCTCAAGGTCACGGCATCGGCTTCATTCATCAAGAGCTGAATGTGTTCGACAACCTCGACGTGGCCGGCAATATCTTCCTGGGCCGCGAGCCGGTGATGGGCGGCCCATTGCGTTGGATTGATCGGCGGCGAATGGAACGCGAGGCCGCTCAATATATCGAGCGGCTGGGCTTGAACGTCTCGCCGCGCACACCGCTTGCGAAGCTCTCCATCGCGCAGAAGCAACTGGTCGAGATCGCCAAGACTCTGTCGCAGAACGCTCGCATCCTGATTATGGACGAGCCGACATCGAGCCTGACGTTGACTGAAACGGGGCGGCTGCTCGCGGTCGTCAAAGAGCTTCGCGCGCAGGGCGTCAGTGTAATCTACATCTCACATCGGCTCGGCGAGATCGAAGAGGTCGCCGACCGCGTCGTCGCCTTACGCGACGGGCAAAACGCCGGGCGGTTGACGCGAGAAGAAATTCACCACGCGCAGATGGTGCGGCTGATGGTCGGGCGCGAGTTGAAGAATTTTTACGTCCAGTCAGAAAGCGAAAAACAGCCCGGCTATTTCGCCATCGAGAACCTACGCACGGCGCGTTATCCCGACTCGCCTATCTCGTTCGATGTCGCTAAGGGCGAGATTCTCGGCATCGCGGGATTGGTCGGCGCGGGCCGCTCAGAGATGGCGCAGGCCATCTTCGGCACGGACCCGTCAGAGGGCGGCGCGCTCAAGTTGGACAACCAGCCGCTCGTCATCCGCAGCGCCGAAGACGCCATACGCCACGGCATCTACCTCATCCCCGAAGACCGGCGCAATTCAGGATTAGTAATCGATATGACAATCCGCGAGAACATCACGCTGCCGGCGCTCGGTCGTTACAGTTCATCGGGATTGATTCAACGCGACCGCGAGCGCGACCGGGCGGCAGAGATGAGCAAGCGGTTGAACGTCAAAGCGCCGAACGTCGAAGAGCGCGCAGGCAACCTGAGCGGCGGCAATCAGCAGAAAGTCGTGCTGGCGAAATGGCTGTCGCTCAACCCGCGCGTGTTGATCTTCGACGAGCCGACGCGCGGCATTGACGTAGGCGCAAAGGCCGAGATTTACGGCTTGATGCGCTCGCTGGCGCGCGAAGGCGTCGCCATTATGATGATCAGCAGCGATATGGAAGAAGTGCTCGGCGTCAGCGACCGCGTCGCCGTTATGCACGAAGGCCGCCTGACCGGCATCCTCGACCGCGAGGCGTGCAGCGAAGAAGCCATCATGCGCCTGGCCGTCGGCCACACCGACGACCGCAGTGAAGCGCGCCCGCTGTAAGAACACCCATCATGAAAAAAGAGCTTGGCATATTCATTCTGCTCATCATCCTCTGCGTCGTCGTGGCCGCGATCAACCCGAAGTTCGTCAACAGCGCCAACCTGCAAAACATGGCGCGGCTGGTGGGGATGTTCGGCATCTTCAGCATCGGCATCGGCATCGTCATCATCACCGGCGGCATCGACCTGTCGGTCGGCTCGGTCTTTGCGCTGCTGGGCGTGTTGCTGTCGCAGATGTTGATGGAGTGGCACTGGCCGTCTGCGCTTGCGGTGCTGGCGGTCATCGCGCTGACGATGCTGCTCGGCGCGCTGCACGGATTCTTAATTACAAAAGTCAACATTCAGCCGTTCATCGTGACGCTGTGCGGATTGTTGTTTTATCGCGGCGCGGCGCGCTTCATCGCGCACGACGAGACGAAAGGCTTCGGCGGCGAAGAGAGCGGCTTTGAGACCTTACGCACACTGGCGACGGGGAGCGTGCTGGGCATCCCGATGCCGTTCATTTTGCTGATCGTCATCGCGGCGATTATGTGGGTCGTGCTGCATCGCTCGATCTATGGCCGTTACCTGTACGCGGTCGGGCGCAACGAAGAAGCGGCGCGCTATTCGGGCATCAACTCGCGGCGGGTGATTGCGAGCGCCTACATTTTGTCGGGCGGACTTGCGGGCGTGGCCGGCGTGCTGATCGCGTTTTATACCAACTCGGTGTCGCCGTCGTCGCACGGCAATTTTTACGAACTGTATGGCATCGCGGCAGCGGTGCTTGGCGGCTGTAGCTTGAGAGGCGGCGAAGGCTCGATCATCGGCATACTGATTGGAGCGACCTTGTTGCAGGTCTTACAAAACCTCGTCAACCTGCTCGGCATTCCAAGCTCGCTGAACTTCGCCGTGATGGGCGCAGTGATCCTGCTTGGCGTCGTCGCCGATCAAATCCTCAAGCGCCGCGCCGCCCGCAGCCGCACCGCCCGCGCTTAGTTCAATTTCTGGCCCTGGATTTTATGGGGCTGTAGAAGGCTGAGAGTAGTGGATCGTGTGCTCGCGCATCCATTTGATCAATCGCGCGACATCCCATTCATCAGATTCAATCGCCTGCACCATCCCGACCACTTCGGCGCTCGTAGCGCGAATTTCCAAGCCGTTATGCTTGAGAAAATGATCGGTCAGGTGCGTTGTGGTGCGTTTGTTGCCGCCGATCCAGGGATGATTCTTAATTAAACCGAAACAGAGTGTAGCCGCCTGCGCGGGTAAATCGGCTTGTTCATAGATCGCCTGTTGCGGGCGAGCCAGAGCCGATTCAATCAGCGTACGATCAAAGACGCCGTAACGCACTTCTTGTAACCGCCGCATCAGTTCAATGTGTTCAGCGACGGCTTCAGGATAGGTGAGATAGCGGACTGATTCAATCCCCAAGCCGCTTCATCTCCGCAAAAGCATCGCCGAATTTATCAATGCTCTCCTGAACACTGCGCCGCATCTCTTCAGTAGGCGGCGGCAAAATTTCCGCTGAGACACTTCCTTCTTTCAGATAGAGCACGATCAACGAGCCATTGGCGACGCCTGCGGCACGTGCCATTTCCGGTGACATCGTCACCACCCACCCCTGCTCGGTTTTATCCGGGGTTAGTAGTGTAGGCATCTTTCACCTCAGATTCAGCAGGACTTGTTTTGCGATTAGCCCCGCCTCTTCATCGACCTTATCATAGCCGATTTTTCAAACCTTCGCATTCTTCCGCTTAAGCGAACGCCGCAAAGTTGGTACAATCCTGCCGTTCGGCCCAGACCGTTTTCACGCGAACCGATTGAGTCATAACTATCGAGAGGTGTCTGATGATGAAGCGACGCATTCAACTGGCGCTGCTCGCGCTGCTCTGCGGCTGCGCGTTCTTTCTGCCTGCCCCGCAGGCGCAGCAGAACAAATCCTCGCAGGCGGCCAAAAAGATTGATGACGCGGCGCTGCGCAACGCCGAGGCAAACGCCTCGGACTGGATCACGCACGGGCGCAACTACGCCGAGACGCGCTTCAGCCCGCTCAAACAGATCAACGCTGACAACATCAAGTCGCTCGGCCTCGCGTGGACCTTCGATACCGAGACGACGCGCGGACTCGAAGCCACGCCCATTGTCGTTGACGGCGTCATCTACACGACGGGAAGTTGGAGCATCGTCTACGCGCTCGACGCGCGCACGGGCCGGCTGCTCTGGAAATATGATCCGAAGGTGTCGGGCGCGTACGGCCAGCGCGCCTGCTGCGACGTAGTCAATCGCGGCGTCGCCGTCTACAAAGGCCGTGTCTACGTTGGCGCGCTCGACGGGCGATTGATCGCGCTCGACGCCGCCACCGGCAAACTCATCTGGTCGGTCGTCACCGTGGATCAGTCGCAGCCTTACACCATCACCGGCGCGCCGCGCGTCGTCAAAGGCAAAGTTTTGATCGGCAACGGCGGCGCTGAGTTTGGTGTTCGAGGTTACATTTCGGCTTATGACGTCGAGACCGGCAAGATAGCGTGGCGGTTCTACACCGTGCCCGGCGATCCGTCGAAGCCGTTTGAATCACCGGCGCTCGAACGCGCCGCCAAGACCTGGAATGGCGAGTGGTGGAAGATAGGCGGCGGCGGCACGGTCTGGGATTCGATGGCCTATGATCCTGAGCTTGACCTGCTCTACGTCGGCACGGGCAACGGCTCGCCGTGGAATCAGAACCTGCGCAGTCCGGGCGGCGGCGATAATCTCTACCTCTCTTCGATCCTCGCGCTCAAGCCCGACACCGGCGAACTGGTGTGGCATTACCAGACGACGCCGGGTGAGAGCTGGGACTTCACCGCGACGCAGCACATCATCCTCGCCGATCTCGACATCAATGGCCGTAAGCGCAAGGTGCTGATGCAAGCGCCGAAAAACGGCTTCTTCTACGTGATTGATCGCGCCACCGGCGAGTTGCTTTCTGCCGACGCCTATGTGCCGATGACGTGGGCGACCGGCGTTGATAAGAAAACAGGTCGGCCCATCGAGCGGCCAGAGGCGCGTTACAAAGAAGCGTTGACCATCCTCAAGCCCGGCCCTATGGGCGGTCACAACTGGCAGCCGATGTCCTTCAACCCGCAGACCGGCCTGGTCTACATTCCCGCGCAAGACCCTTTCTTCGCTTACGCCGGTGTAAAGAATTTTCAATACCGGCCCGGCGCGTGGAATACCGGCAGCGACTTCTCTCAACTGAAGGCCGCGCCGCCAATCGTGCCCACAGGTCATCTGCTGGCGTGGGACCCTGTGGCGCAGAAAGAGCGCTGGCGCGTGCCGTACAAGACTATCTGGAACGGCGGCACATTGACGAGCGCCGGCAACCTTGTCTTTCAAGGCACGGCGGATGGCCGCTTCGTCGCGTACTCGGCGGACAAGGGCGAGAAGCTGTGGGAAGTCACGGTCGGCACAGGCATCATCGCCGCGCCGGTGACGTACGAAGTGGACGGCGTGCAATACGTCTCAGTGATGGCCGGCTGGGGCGGCGCAGCGGCGCTGGTCGGCGGCGTCGAAAGCGGGCGCGCCAACGGCGCTGGAATGTTACTTACATTCGCGCTCAACGCCAAACAAACGATGCCCGATTTCTTCAGCCGCAAGCTTGAGCCGGTGACATCGATTGAATTCACCACCGCGACCGAGAAGATTGACGCGGGCGCGGGACTCTACGCGCAATGGTGCGCGACGTGTCACGGGCTGGTCGGCATTAGCGGCGGCGCGACGCCCGACCTGCGTTATTCGGCAGCGTCTGTCTATGACCACTACAAAGAGATATTGCTTGAAGGCAAGAACCTCGCGCGCGGCATGCCGTCGTTCAAAGAATGGCTCACAGTGGACGATGTTGAAGCGATTCGCGCATACCTCCTGAAGCGCCGCGCCGATCTCACGAAAAGACCGTGAGTGGGGAGAAGGATTGATGAAGAAGACCGGCGCGTGGCTGGCGGTTTATGCGCTCGAACAGATCGGCGTGCATTACACATTCGGCATACCGGGCGTGCATAACACGGAACTCTATGACGAACTCGGCAAGTCCGAAACGATCACGCCCATTCTGGTCACGCACGAACAATGCGGCGCGTTTATGGCCGAAGCCATCAGCCGCACGACCGACTCTATCGGCTGTCTCGCCATCGTCCCCGCCGCAGGTCTTACACACGCGATGAGCGGCATCGGCGAAGCCTATCTCGACGGCATCCCGCTGCTGGTGATTTCGGGAGGCATCCGCCGCGACACGGGTCGCCATTATCAACTGCACGACATCAATCAACAGCGCGTGCTCGACGGCATCACCAAAGCCGCCTTCCTCGTAGACCGTCACGAAGACGTGATCCCGACCATCTATCAAGCCTACGAGATCGCCACTTCTGATGAACCCGGCCCGGTCTTCGTTGAGCTGTCGGGCAACGTGCAACTCTTCAGGGGCGAAGTCGGCGAGCTGCCTGTTTACAAACGCCGCTGGCAGCCGCCTGCTGTTGATGCCGAAGCCATCAAGCAAGCCGCGAGCGTTATCGCTTCAGCCAAACAGCCCGGCCTTTATCTGGGCTGGGGCGCGCGCGACGCGACGGCGCAGGCCGTTGAGCTTGCCGAACTCTTGAGCGCGCCGGTGGCGACGACGTTGCAAGGCTTGAGCGTCTTTCCGGCCAATCATCCGCTGCACGCCGGTATGGGCTTTGGGCCGTCGGCGGTGCCTTCGGCGCGCAAGGCGTTTGAAGCGTGCGATTGTTTGATCGCGGTCGGCGTGCGCTTCGCGGAACTCGCCACCGGCAGTTACGGTATGACGATTCCCGAAAAGCTGATTCACATAGACATCAACCCGCAGGTCTTCAACAAGAATTATCCAGCAAGCGTCGCAATCGAAGCCGACGCCACGCAGGCGTTAAGCCATCTCGTCGCGGCTGTGAAAGAAACGAATGCCACACGCGACGGCGCGCTGCTGAAAGAAAATATCAAGCGCGAGAAAGAATCATTCATCCGCGCTTGGACCGCGAAGACCAACAAGCAGCGCGTGACACCGGCGCTCTTCTTCCGCGAACTGCGCGGGCGACTCAACGACGATGCGTATATGGTCGTTGATGACGGCAATCACACATTTCTCGCGGCAGAGTTGTTCCCCGTTCATCAATCAAAGCATTTCATCTCGCCTACGGATTTCAACTGCATGGGGTATTGCGTGCCGGCGGCCATCGGCGTCAAGCTGACGCATCCCGATAATCAAGTCGTCGCCATCGTCGGTGACGGCGCATTCCTGATGACGAGTCTCGAAATCCTGACCGCGACGCGGATGAAGCTGGGCGCGGTCTTCTTCGTCTTTCACGATGGCGAGCTGGCGCAGATTTCTCAGTTCCAGCAGATTCCGCTCAATCGCAAAACCTGCACGGTGCTTGCCGACGTGAAAATCGAAGGCATCGCAACGGCGACCGGCGCGGCTTTTCTTTCGATGAGCAACGACGAGCAGGCCGGCGCGGTGATTGATAAAGCGTTCAAGATCGCAGCGACCGGGCAGCCCGTGATCGTTGACGTGAAGATTGATTACAGCCGCAAGAGCGAGTTCACGCAGGGCGTCGTCAAGGTCAACCTCTCGCGCTTTCCGTTGAATCAGAAATTGCGCTTCATCGGTCGCGCCCTCAAGCGGCACATCTTCGGTTAGCGTGTGACCGCTTGCGGGCCGTCACGATTGCGGTAAGCTTAATAGCATGACCAGCGTTGACGCGAAGCAACGAATCGCCGCCGCGCACCACGAAGAGGCGGCGGCCAAGAATCAAGCGGCGCGGCTCTCGATACTCGCCGCCGCGTTTTTGATTATCTTAAAAACGATCACCGGCATTCTCACCGGCTCGATCAGCGTATGGGCTTCGCTGCTCGATTCGGCGATGGACATTTTCGCGTCGGTGGTCAACTTCTTCGCCGTGCGCGCGGCGGCGCGGCCCGCCGACGAAGACCACACCTACGGACACGGCAAAGCCGAATCACTGGCCGGACTCTTTCAAGCGCTGGTCATCACGGCATCGGGCCTCTTCCTGATCCGCGAAGCCGTCCGCCGCCTGCGCGAGCCACACGGCATCAGTTCAGAATGGATCGGCATCGGCACGATGGTCATCGCCATCATCGTCAGCCTCGCGTTAGTCAGGCGATTGCGCACGGTCGCGCGCAAGACCGAATCGCCGGCGCTGGCGTCTGACGCCGTGCATTACGCTTCGGACATCTACACCAACGGCGGCGCGCTTGTGGCGTTGGCGGTGGTCTACTTCACCGGCTGGCAGATAATTGACCCGGTTATCTCGATAGCCATCTCGCTCTACATTCTCTGGTCAGCGTTCACGGTCGGGCGCGAAGCCGTAGACATTCTGATGGACCGCCGCCTGCCGCTCGAAATTGATGAGCAGGTCGGCGAGATCGTCAGCCGTTATCGCGGCGAAGGCGTCTTCGGCTTTCACGACATACGCACGCGCCGTTCAGGCTCACACAAATTCATCGACCTGCACCTCGACGTAGAGCGCCGCCTGACCTTCGAGCAAGCGCACGCCGTCTCTGTGCGCGTGCTGCGCGAGATCGAATCAGAAATCCCGCGCTCGCGCGTCAGCATCCACACCGACCCGGCGGACGAGGAAGAGACAGGAAGATAGGAGGCAGGAGGCAGTGATCAGTGGCCAGTAGTCAGTGGCCAGTAGTCAGTGGCCAGTGATCGGTGGTCAGTTGATAGTTGATAGTTCCCCAAACTCCGTCAGGAGCGCGATGTTTATAGCCAACGATGCCATAGATCAAACAAGCTCCGTCAGGAGCGCAATGTTTATAGTAACGCGGGCGGTTTAATCTTCAAGCTCCGTCAGGAGCGCAATGTTTATAGATATAGCTGAAGGATGTGACGAAGCCCCGTAGGGGCGCGATGTTGACATCACGCTCCTGACGGAGCTTGCTTCATCTACTGTATCGTTGACTATAAACATCACGCTCCTGACGGAGCTTGCTTCATCTATGGCATCGGTAACTATAAACATCGCGCTCCTGACGGAGCTTGCTTCATCTATTGCTTCGTCACCTATAAACATTGCGTCCCTACGGGACTGACAACTGACCACAGCTTTTCGGGTGCGCGGCTGATACGAAACGCAGCACTGACAAATCCCAACTGACCCCTGCCCACTGACCACTGCTTCCGTCATTCTGAATGAAACCGCTGAGCGCAGATTGCCAGTTTGACCGCCGCGACAAGGATTGGTGATGGCGCGCACCGTCAGCGTCGCGCTAACTGGTCGCAGACACGAGCTAAAAATAAATGTGCGCCGAGGGCGTGTGCGGCACGCACGTTGATTAGGGTAATTCCCGATGCATGGCGCGAAGCTTGCGCGTGGGACATCGCATCACGTGTGGTTTTGCAGAGCGCGGACGCCATCCGCTTCCGTTTCACTCTCGTCTTCAGATCTGGCCCGCCCGACGACGCGCGTTGATCTCTGCTGCGCGATGGCGCATAGCCGGACTGACTCATCCGTCACCAATCCTGTTCAACGTAGAGGGTGACTGTGTCGCAAGCCATGAGGCTCAAAGCTAAAACATTGATCCGGTCATCTGCGATTGCCGGCGCGGCAGCGCTCGGTTACGCCATCTGCCGCCTGCTGCGGCTCGAACCGCTGCGGCTCAACGAGTGGTCGCTGCTGTTTGTTATGACCGTCAGCGTCTACGTTATTTACAAAGTCTATCGCAGCAAAGCCGAGGCGTCGCGCCAGCGCATAGACAAGCTGACGCGGCTGCACCTGGCGACGATTGAGGCGCTGACGCTGGCCATTGATGCGAAAGACCCGCTGGCGCGCGGCCACATCCAGCGCGTGCGCCGGCTGGCCGAAGGACTGGCCCGCGCCGCCGGCTATCCCGAAGACCAGATGGAAGGATTGAAGGCCGCCGCGCTGCTGCACGACATCGGCAAGCTCGCCGTGCCCGAACACATTCTCAATAAACCGGGCAAGCTGAGCGCCGCTGAATATTCCAAGATCATGATTCACCCGGTCGTCGGCGCGGACATTTTGAGCAACGTCGAGTTTCCTTATGAAGTCGTGCCCATCGTCAAGCATCATCACGAACGTTTCGACGGCGGCGGCTATCCGAGCGGTCTTCGAGGTGAAGAGATTCCATTGGGCGCGCGCCTGCTGACGATTGTGGACTGTTACGACGCGCTGACCACGAACCGGCCCTATCGCCACAGCTATTGCCGCGACGAGGCGCTCAATATTATGCGCGGCGAGCACGGACGTATGTTCGACCCGGTTTTGTTAGACCAGTTCTTTGCCATCATTGATACGCTCGAAGCCGAGTTGCCAGCCGTACCGGCAGGCGCGGTCGCTTACCTGGAGGCTGAGCCGTTGACGACGGGTAGCTTGATGGATGACGGCTTGAGCTTCCCGCCTTCGACCCGCGCCGAGCGGGCGTTGCGCGACATCACGGCGGCGCAGGGCGAAGTGCTCTCGCTTTATGAAATCGCGCAGACGCTCGGCTCTACGCTCAGGCTGTCGGAAGTCTTGCCGGTCGTTACCGACAAGCTCGAACAGATCGCCAGCTTCACGACGCAGGTCATCTACCTTGCTGAAGCTGACAACCTGCGCGCCGCTTATGTCAGCGGCAAACACGCCGAGGCGCTCAAGGGATTGCGTATGGGCATCGGCGAAGGCGCTGCCGGTTGGGTGGCCGAGCATCGGCAGGTGTTGATTGGCGGCTCGCCGCTCGCCGACCTTGAGCGACCGCTTGGGCGGCTCGCCGCTGCATACCGCTCGACGGCGATCTTCCCGCTCGTGCACGAAGACGAAGTGGTCGGCGCGCTGGCGCTCTATGGTGAAGGCACGAACGGTTATTCGACCGACGAAGTGCGCGTGCTTGAAACCATCGCTTCGCATGCGGCGTCGGCCATCCACAACGCGCTGGCCTTTGAGCGCACGCAGGCGTCGGCGCTAACCGACAACCTGACGGGGCTGCCGAATTCGCGTTATATGTACAGCTCCTTCGATCAGGAGCGCAGCCGCGCCGAGCGTCACGGCTATCCGCTCGTGCTGATGATGATGGACCTCGATGGCTTTAAGAAGATCAATGACACCTACGGCCATCACGTCGGCGACGAAATCCTGCGACTGGTGGCGCAGACCGCCCGCGCCGTTGTGCGTAGCGGCGACATCGTCATTCGCTACGCCGGCGACGAGTTCGTTGCCATATTGCACCGCGCCACGCCGGAAGTCGTCGCCGACCTGAAGACCCGCTTGCAGGCGGCGGTTGACCATTGCACGTATGAAGTGCGAGCGGGTCGCGTCGCTCGCGTTGGCATTTCGATAGGTTACGTGACCTACGGCGAAGACGGCTGTGCGATTGACGAATTGATGGAAGTCGCCGACCGGCGGATGTACGAGGACAAGGCGGCGCGTAAAGAGCACGCTGTCGCCGCGCGTATGACGGCGTTGCCGATGCGACCTTGAGCGTTGCCGGCGCGCTGACAACATTCACACTGAGAAGGGAAGGAGTGAAAATATGACATTACTTACAGACAACGAAGAGAGAGGCGAGGCCACCATCGCATCGACGCGCGGCAAGAGGCACATGCTGGCGCAGATGGCCGAGGCGCTCGAAGACGAAGCGGCAGGACTCTATCGCCGCGCCGCCGTCTACGAGGAAGAAGAGTTCTTGCTCAAACGCGAGATTGAAGAGCGGCAGACCGAGATCAATCGCCTGTCGCTGAAGCTGACGGGGCTGCGCGCCGACCGCGACACCTTGCTCGCACGCATCGATGAGCTGGCGGATGAAGCGTTGGCGCTGCGCGAAACGGTCTACGCCGGCGAAGAGGCGCAGGCGCTTGCCGCCATCGAGCACGGCACGCTTGAGACGCCGCAGGGCATCGAGGCTCTGCCGGAAGGCGCTGGCCCGCAGGGTCAATACTTCCGCCGCGCCGAACTGGGCGAAGCCGCGCGCTGAAGCTCATCGGCTTCGCGCGGCGGCTTTACTGAAAGTCTCGCCTCAATCGTCATATTATTGATGCGAGGGTGTACTGGCTCTATTCTGCTATCCTGGCCCACTAACGCCGGCTTAATGATCGAGGCCAATATGAATGTGTGGAATGGTATTGAACGGCGTGCCGCCAAGGTTGATCGCCGTCAGACGGAGCGGCGGCGCTCGATGCGCTACACGGCGGATACGCTTGTCGTCATCGATGGCGTCACCTGGATCGATAACGAAGGCACTGACAGGCGTCGCCAGATTCGCCGCCGCGAAGACCGCGAGCGCCTGGCGCGGCGCATCCTCGAAGATGCTATTGCCTGAAGACTGCCGCGCCCGGTCACGCTTTCCGCGATGTTCCGCCCTTCACCTTTAAATGTAAGCTGCATTCCCGCGAACAGGTCTTGACAGCCCGCCGCGCCCTGATTTATCTTGCCTTGCTTCTCGAAAGTAGACGAAGAAGGTTTCAAGCAGTTCCTCACCGTTTCTTTTGCCGTTTTTTCACAGTCGTTCGATCAATTAGGGATGGTTGGTGCGCTGGTGAGCTTCTGAAGACGACCACAGACCAGGCGTTCGTCTGTGCGGAGCGTCCGCGCAGAAAATAACAACGGCGTCTTCTTCTTCGATCCTCTCTCCGGCGCGAACGCGACAACCATGCCTTTCGCAACTGACGCAATCGGCGGCACGCTTCGGGCTTGCACGCCGCTGTGATTTCTGGCGCTTGTGCCTCCCCGACAGACACGGCCCGTGGGCCGCATTAAGGAGAAGGATCGAATGAAGCGTTCTACCATTTTCATGTCCGTGCTCGTGCTGGCCTTTGCCTTTTTGACCGCCGGCGCGATGATGCAACAAGAGATTCAGCCACAATCCGCCGCGCCGGTCGCTCTGCCCGACGCTTACCTTAGCAATGGCGCGCTGCATAAAGTGATCGTCAACGCGGATGACGCCGAGACCTACAACGCGCTGAGCGCGCAGGGCGCGATCCGCAACGAGATCAACTATGGCAGCTTCCGCCTGCTCGTGGTTGACGAGCGCGCCGCAGGCGGTCGCATCAGGCTGCAATCGCTCGGCGGCGGCGGCAATGTGAGAGACGAGTTCAACCTGATCGCGCTCAATGGCTATGTATTGGATACTACGAATCCGGGCGCGACCTATAATCAACTGCCCGGCGACCTGCGCCGCTCGGACATCTCGATTGCGGCGGCCAACGGCACGGCCCCGGCGGGCGGCTTATACCTCGTTCAATTCGCCGGCCCTATTCAAGACGAGTGGCTCGCCTCCTTGCGCGCGACCGGCGCAGAGGTCGTCAGCTTTATGCCGTCGAACGCTTATGTCGTGCGCGCCAAAGCGAAGGCCGCGCGGCGGCTGCTACGGTTCGGCCAGAATGAACCGGCGGTGCAGTTCGTCGGCGATTACGAGCCGGCCTTCCGCCTCTCGCCCTACCTGCGCGAGATGCGCGTGCGCGACACGGCGGCGGTAATGAACATTACGGTGCAGGTGATTGACGGCCCCGACGCCGACGCCACGATCAACAATCTCAAGGCGCTGGCCAATGAATTCGTGCAGTCGTACCGTGTGCTCAATTACCACAACGTCGAGTTGAGTGTGATGGCCGGACGGCTCGCGCAGATGGCGCAGTACGATGATGTCTTCGGCATCGCAGAGCGCGGCACGCGTCGCAAGCTCGACGAGGCGCAAGGGCAGATCGTCGCCGGCAACCTGAGCGGCAACGCGCCGATAGGCCCCGGCTACCTGTCTTGGCTGGCGTCGAAGGGCTTCACCAGCTCGCAGTTCACGACCTTTGCGGTCAACGTCGCCGACGACACTTACACGCTGGCCGGTCATCCCGACCTGCCTTCGACGCGCGTCGCCTTCACCAACAACCCGACCAATCAGACGGGCGTGCTCGGCGGCCACGGCTTCCTGAACGCGCACATCATCGGCGGCTTCAATAATGGCACGGGAGCATCAGTCGAAGATGCCAGTGGCTTTAATTACGGACTCGGCATCGCGCCCTTCGCCCGCGTCGGCATCACCGCCATCTTCGGCAGCACGTCGTCGAGCGGCACGACGTGGGAGAACACCGCATACGGGCAAGGCTCGCGCATATCGAGCAACTCGTGGGGCTTCCAGACGCAGACCGGCGGCCCTGTGGCCGTCTATGATGCGAGCGCGCAATCCTATGACGCTCTCGTGCGCGACGCGCAAAGCGGCACGGCTGGCCTGCAACAGCTCACCGTCGTCTTCGCCGCGGGCAATGATGGCTCGGCGGCGAACACGGTCAGCAGCCCGGCGACGGCCAAGAACATCATCTGCGTCGGCGCGAGCGAGAACGTTCGTCAGACCGGAACCGATGGCTGCGGCATCGCCAACACCGGAGCCGACAGCGCCAACGACATCATCAGCTTTTCCAGCCGTGGGCCGGTGAACTCGACCGGCGGCGATGGCCGCATCAAGCCCGACATCGTTGCGCCCGGCACGCACATCGAAGCCGGCGTGCCGCAGTCGAACTATGACGGCAGCAGCGTCTGCAACCAGTTCTTCCCGGCGGGCCAGACGCTCTACGGCTGGTCGAGCGGCACGTCGCATTCGTGCCCGGCGGTCGCAGGCGGCGCGGCGCTGGTCTATCAAGACTTCCTCAATCACAGTCTGCCTACGCCAAGCCCGGCGATGGTCAAAGCGTCGCTGATGAACTCGGCGGCTTATATGAGCGGCACGGGCGCGGGCGGCAACCTGCCCTCCAACAATCAGGGTATGGGCCGTATGGACCTGGGCCGCGCCTTCGACGGCACGGCGCGCATACTGGTCGATCAAACACAGGTGCTCGGCGCGACCGGCCAGACGTATCAAGCTACCGGCAATGTAGCCGACACTACAAAGCCATTCCGCGTGACGCTGGCGTGGACCGACGCGCCCGGCCCGACGACCGGAGCGCCGTGGGTCAACAACCTCGACCTCGAAGTGACGGTCGGCGGTGTGACCTATAAAGGCAACGTCTTTTCGGGCGCAAACTCGATCAGCGGCGGCACGGCGGACGGCAAGAACAACGTCGAGTCGGTCTTCCTGCCGGCGGGCACATCGGGCAGCTTCACGATCACCGTCAAGGCAACCAACATCGCCGGAGACGGCGTGCCCGGCAACGCTGACACGACCGATCAGGACTTCGCGCTCGTGGCTTACAACGGCAACACCGGCTCGCCGATCAATCCGACCATCGGCGTCAGCCCGTCGAGCCTGAGCTTTTCGGCGACCGCCGGCGGCAGCAACCCCGCGAGCCAGTCGCTGTCGATCACCAACACTGGCGGCGGCACGCTCAACTGGACGGCCAGCGCCAATCAGACGTGGCTCGGCGTCAGCCCGACTTCGGGCACAGCGCCTTCGGCGACGACCGTGTCGGTCAACATCAGCGGCCTCGCGGCGGGAACTTACAACGGCGCGATCACCATCAGCGCGACGGGAGCGACCAACACGCCGGTGACAGTGCCAGTGACGTTGACGGTGTCGAGCGGCGGCGGCTCGCAGCAGTTGTTGCTCAATCCGGGGTTTGAATCGGGCAACGTCAACTGGACGGCGACCACAGGCGTCATCACCAACAGCGCAAGCCAGGCGGCGCACGGCGGCACCTGGAAGGCGTGGTTAGATGGTTATGGCACAACGCACACCGACACGTTGTTGCAGACCGTCACCATTCCTTCGACGGCAACAAGCGCGACGCTGACGTTCTGGCTGCACATTGATTCAGCCGAGACGACCACGGTGACGGCCTTCGACACGATGCGCGTGCAGATACGCAACACATCGGGGACGGTGCTTTCGACGCTGGCGACTTACTCGAATTTGAATAAGGCTGCCGGCTACAGTCAAAAATCCTTCAACCTGCTTTCGTTCGCGGGACAGACGATTCAACTCTTCTTCACCGCGACGGAAGACAGCAGCTTGCAAACGTCGTTTGTAATTGACGACACAGCATTGACGGTGCAATAATCGCCGCGTCATTGCGAACGAAAGGCCCGCGTTGGTTGAATCCGCGCGGGCCTTTTTCGTTAATCACCGAAGGCGCGTCGGCATCAAAGATTCGAACCGCGTGATCTCAAGCCGCCAACTCTACGTCAGCGGCTTACCGCCACTCACCTTAACGCAAAAAGGAGAAAGCACGATGGACGCACATCACACCCTCAACCCCTTTCTCGCCGTGCCAGTGAAGCAGGCCGACCGTCTGATCCAGTCTTACCTTGACTTGCTGGGCGGCGAGCTGACCCAACGACAGACGGCAAAAGACGGGTCTCTAATCCATGCAGAGGTCAAGGTCGGCGACGCCACCATCGGTTTGACCGAGAAGCTGCCCGCCGGCAACTATGTCTGGATGATTACGGCAAGCGTTGATGACATCAAGCGCCGAATTGAAAACTCAAACAGCGGGGCCTGGAAGATAACGATGGGCCCCCAGACCAGTTCCGGCCCTTATGGCAGTTCGATCATCATGCACGCCAGCGACCTGTCAGGCGCAACCTGGATCTTTCAACAACCCCTAACGAGCAAGTGAAGTTCTCTGACGTGTAAGGCCGGGGCCGTGTCGGCGGTTTGCAAGCGTGGCGCGGCCCTTATTGTGAGCGGGCGAAGGCGATCTGCGCATTCACGCGGATCGGCGGGCCGTCGTCCGGGTTGACGCGTTGAGACTCCTCCTGAACGCACCATTAAACTTGGTGTTGCGGAAGATCGCTTCATCGCCTGGCATCATCCGCCAAAAGCCATAACCGAATTGCATAAGGCCAGATTCTTACGTTAGACAAAGTCTCGCCTGTAACAAATTTCAATGACTTAAAATCATATTTTAAACCGCTTCAAATTATTGTGGCTTTTGCTTTGACATCTGTTGTAGCTGGGCATAGAATCGCGCCATCATTGGGTTCCATCGGGTTTCAAGGACTTTCGCACAGGCTCTCACTCTGGCAATCTCCTGGCACTTCCGCAAGCCGGCCTTCTTGCACGACCTGTCAGGAGCAAACCTCTCTCGGTCGAAAGGAGACACCTATGAAGATCAAGTATTTCGTATTGTTGGCTGCGTGTTTGGTTGGCGTATGGCAGATGCTTGATGAGCCGGCTGACGCCGCATCGGCGCGGCGCGGCGCAACCACAAGCGCCAGCCTCGTTCAACCCGCCATCGCGGATAATGACATCAAGCCGGTGCCGATTAATCCGGACATCTTCAAGTCCTCGACGACGATCAACGAATGGATCTATGCGGCGGCTGGCCTGGATAACCAGAAGATACGCCGGCACGCCTGGGACATCTGGGGCGGCTTGACCGCGCCGTCCAACCCTTCAGACCCCGCCTCGCTTCCCGTCTACGAGACATGGTATTCACGCTTTGAAGTCTATTCCCAGTTTGAACCCGGCGGGCGCGGCGGTCGGCGGACGTTGCGGCGCGGCTTTCAAGCACCCAAGCAGGTCGCGCACAAGCGGCCACCGGAGACTTCACGGGGCGGCTTCGGCAACGACACGCGCTTGATCGCCGGAGTCAAGTACAATGACGCCGCCGCCCGCCACGTCTGGGCGAATCGCTATTTCGATCCCAACCGCCTGACCGAGATCAACGCGTCGTTGCCGGCAAACCCGGCGATCCGCGACCTCCACGCTTTCCCCGACGACGCGATGGCGCTGAAGCCGACCTACTGGATCATCAAGAAGGATGCCATCACGTTGCTGCCTTATTGGGAGGGGCCGTTGGCCAGTTACTTCCCCCAGCAACCCGAGCCGGACACTTGGAAGAAGTTTGTGGCTGTAGACCCTTCGGGTAAAGCCAGGGGAAAGGTGCTGCACGGGACGATTCAACGGATCAACTACATCTCCCCTGATGGCAAAGTGAGAAGGCACGGCACCTATCCGTTCAGCGCCGTCGTCATCAGCCTGGACGACTTCTATGCCTCCAGCCCGCTGACGCCGGACGAAGTGGATTACATCAACTCGTCGGGGTCGCAACCCGACTCGATTATCCAAGGACCGGTAGACGTTTTTGGCGGTGAAGGCCAGCCCGCTCAACAGGTCAAGATTGCCGCCGGCGATACGCCCTTGCTCGTCGGCATGCATGTCTCGTCGAAAGAGATCGGCAACTGGACGTGGCAGACCTTCTGGTGGGCGCGGAACCCGCAGCTCGACCCTTACGCGAGGGATGCCCCTCCAACAATCACAGGGGTATGGCGACATTACGCGATGAAGCCGGCTTACTCGATGGTTGTGCAGCCGACGCGACCGCAGAGCGCCGACCTCGTCACGTTTAACCCTTACCTGGAAACCGGCCTCAGTTACGTGGGTAAAGTTTCCAACTGCATGAGCTGTCACTCGACTTCAACGTGGGCGGCGACGTTTCCGCCGCCGAATTTGAATTACCCGGTGATGAACGGCTAGGTGAACCTCGGCGATCCCAAGCTATTTAGCAATGTCACCAAGACCGACCTGCTTTGGAGCGTCGTCATCGGCGCTGAAGGGAATGTACCTCAACCATAAGCCGCAATGAACCTGGCCTGATGCGCGGCGGGCAGCTTTCGTGTGACGATTCGACACCAGTCCGCCGCGCTCGTTTAATCTGTTGAGCAAGAGCCGGGCCGATCACCATTATGGCTCTATGACGACCGTTGCGCCTTTCGGCACGGCCTCGAAGAGTTCTTTTATATCAGCGTCGTCGAGCGCCACGCAGCCCCACGTCCAATCACTGGCCGAGCCGTTGCCGTGAATGAAGATTTCACCGCCGAGCGACGTGTCCCACGGCGGGCGCTGGCGGCGGTCGAGCGCGCTGATGATCTCGCTATATTGCGCCCGATTGATGAGGCCATCGCGCCAGGCCCGCGCCGCGTGCTCCTTGTTGGGATAACTGAGGCCGAGCGATAGATAGAACTTGCTCGCCGCATTCTTCACGCAGACGTAGAAGCTGCCTTCGGGCGTTCGCCCGTCACCTTGCCGTGCTTTATCGCCCGTGGGCGCGAAGCCTAAGCCGACGCGATAAACGCGCACCTGTTTGTCGCCATCAAAGAGCATCAGCCGGCGCTCGCCTTTCTTAACGACGATGTGCGGATCGGCGAGCGGCAATCTTAGCGGCGCGTTGTTGGACGATTCGTTGGATGAAGGTAGCGGCTCACTGCTAATGGCCGAGGCATCAGCGACGGCGGGCGCGTTGACTTTATTGTGCAGCATAACCCAGATGGTAACGGCGGCGGCAATGACGAGCGCGGATGCGAACAGGCGTTTCATCACATCTCCTCCAGAAGGCGTGTCGGGATTCACGCGGGCGAACCCACATGCCTTTAAGCATCGGCGCTCTGATGATCGGTGTGGATTATAGGTTGCGCCCGCCGCCGCGAGCAAGCAGCGCAAGGCCAAGCGCCATTCGCATCACGTTGACAAGCGACTATCAATGGCAGAAACTCTCTTTCACATCGCACAACTCAAGGAGGCCGACATGAAAGCGCTGCCCGCCGTGTTGTCATTTGTCATCCTCATCGCCGTCTTCTTCGCGTCAACGATTGTTCCCGAAGCCGAGACGTTCCGTCCGGTCGTGCGCGGCAAACGTGGCGTCGTTGCCGCCGGCCACCCGCTCTCAGCCGAAGCCGGTATGCGTTTGCTGCAACAGGGCGGCAACGCCGTTGATGCGGGCTGCGCCGCCATACTGGCCGCCTCGGTCATCGAGTTTTCACACTTCTCGTTCGGCGGCGAAGTGCCGATCATCATCAAGACCGCGAGCGGCAAGCCTGCCGTCATCAACGGCCAGGGCATCGCGCCTCGCATGGCCACGCGCGAATTCTTTCTCGAATGGGCGAAGCAGAACAAAGACGCGAAGGGGTTGGTCTATCGTGGCTCACCCGAATATGTTTCGATCAGCGAAGGCGGCGCGCGGCCCGGTGTGATCCCGTCTTCAGGGATACTGCCGGCGACCGTGCCCGGCGTGCTCGATGCGGTCACGACCGCGCTCGATCAATTCGGCACCAAGTCGCTTGCCGACGTGATGCAGCCGGCGATTGAGCTTGCCGATGGCTTCCCGATTGACGAGATGCGCGTCAGCTACATCGAGCGCACGCGCCAAATCTTTGAGCCGTGGGCGACCAGCGCCAAACTCTTTTTGCCCGGCGGTCGCGTGCCGAAAGTGGGCGAGGTGTTCGCGCAGCCTGACCTCGCGCGGACATTGCGCGAGATCGTCAAGGCTGAAAAAGACGCGTCATCACAAGGGCGACACGCGGCCTTGATGGCGGCGCGTGATTACTTTTACAAAGGCCCAATCGCGCGTCGCATCTCGGAGTTCGCCGAAGCCAACGGCGGCTTGCTGCGCGCGGCGGACTTTGCCGCGTTTCACGCCAGAGTCGAAGAGCCGACCGCGACCACCTATCACGGCTACACGATCTACAAGACGGGCTTCTGGGCGCAGGGGCCGGCAATGCTTGAGATGCTCAACCTGCTCGAAGGTTACGACCTGCGCGCGATGAAAGCGAACTCGGCGGATTACATCCACACGCTCACCGAAGCGATGAAGCTGGCGTTTGCCGACCGTGATCGTTATTACGGCGATCCCGACTTTGTGAAAGTGCCGGCGAACGGACTGTTGTCGAAAGATTACGCGAGCGTGCGCCGTCGCTTGATCGATCCGCAGCGCGCTTCGCTCGAACAGCGACCGGGCGACCCGACGAGCTTCAAGCCGGTTGAAGATCATCACGCGCAGCCGAAATTAACCGGGCAGTCGCAAGTGCCCGAAGCCGAGCGCGCCAACGACACCACCTGCGTCAACGTGATGGACAAAGATGGCAATGTATTCTCGGCTACACCGTCGGGCGCGTGGCTGCCTGCGGTCGTCGCCGGTGACACCGGCGTCTTGATGGGCCAGCGCATGCAATCGTTCCTGCTCGAAGCGAATCACCCGAACGTGCTCGCGCCCGGTAAGCGACCGCGCATCACGCTGACGCCGACGCTGGTGATGAAGGACGGCAAGCCTCTGCTTGTGCTTTCGACGCCGGGCGGCGATAACCAGGATCAGTCGCTCATTCAAGTGCTGCTCAACGTTATTGAGTTCGGCATGAATGTGCAGGAAGCGGTCGAAGCGCCGCGCTTTCAAACCCTGCATCTGGTCAGCTCGTTTGACGACCATCGCTTTAACGCCGGCGTGCTGAACCTGGAATCGCGCATCCCGAAAGAGGTCGCCGATGTGCTTGCGGCGCGCGGCCATCGTGCCGAGATGCAAGCGGCGTGGGGCAATCCGAGCGCGCCGACGATCATCCTGCTGCGCGCAGACACCGGCGTCATCGAAGGCGGCGCGGACCCACGGCGTGGACGCTATGCCATCGCTTGGTGAGGCGCGGGCCGCTATAATCCTGAAGGATTCATTTCATATCACGAGTCAAGCAAGGAGAATAGATTTGACGATGACACAGAACTGGAAAACGATGGCGGGCGAGCTGAGCGCTCTGCTCGGGCTGCAAACGCCGCCGCTGGCGATCACCTTTTCCGAGAGCGCGCCCGAAGGCGTGGCGCGATTCGAGAGCAACGTGCCGGAGCCGATGGCCGACGGGCGCACAGGCAAAGTGCCTGCCGGTTGCGTCTTCTGGATGGAAGCGGCGAGCAAGACTTTCACGACCGCGCCCGAAGATCATGCCAACTGTTCGGTCGGCAGCCTGACGCACGGCCTCAAGAGCATCGAAGAGGTCGCGGGTAATTCGGACGTAGCGGCCATACTCGAATCCGGTTGGGTGACGTTGGATATTGTGCCGCTGATCCCGGTCGTTAAACAGCGATACGACTCGATCACCTATGGGCCGCTCGCCGAGACAGTGATTGATCCCGATGTCGTTTTCCTGCGCATCAACGCGCGGCAGGCGATGATCCTATCGGACGCCGTGCCGGGCTTGAAGTTTGAAGGCAAGCCGCAGTGTCACATCATCCCGATGGCCAAAGAGCACGACGCCGTCGCCGTATCGGTCGGCTGCATGTTGAGCCGCGTGCGTACGGGGATGTCGAACAACGAGATGACCTGTGCCATCCCTGCGGCGCGGCTCGGTGAAGTCGTCGGCTTGCTGAAGCAGACGGCTGTTGCCGACAACGCCGTCGCCGCTTACGCAAGCAAAGACGCCGCGCGCTTTGGCCGGTGAGCCGGTCAAAGGGATTGGCCACAGAGGCACAGAGACGCAGAGCAATCTTCATGAAATTTTCTCTGTGTCTCTGTGCCTCTGTGGCAATTCCTTTTTGAGTTATGTCCCCGATTCAAATACTGAAGCTCGTCGGCTTCGCAACGGGCGCGATGCTGCACCTGTACATCGCGTGGCTGATCTGGAGCCGCCGGCTCGGCACGCAGCAGAGCCAGTCGCAGCCCGCGCGATTAATCACCGTCCTCAATCTCTGCCTCGGCGTCTGGTTTCTCGGCAATCTCTTCATCACCCTGCACGAGTTGTTGCTGGGGCGCGAGCGGCTGACGTTTTTGCTGCGCGCCTGGGATGTGCTGGCGACGACCGGCGTCGCGTTGTTGCCGGCGGCGTTGCTGCACGCGCACGTTGCGATGTGGGCCTCGCTTGACGGCTATCGCACATTGACGCGGCGCAGCGTGCGGCTGGTCGGCGCGGCGCTCTATGTGCCGATGGCCTTCTTGCCTTATGCCGTCTATCGATTGACGACCGGCGATTACCGTCCATTCATGCTGAAGATTCGCGTGCTGCTGATACCTTATGCCATCTGGTATCTGCTGGTGATGATCTCGTCGGCGCTGATTGATTGGGCCATCGTCAAGAAGCTGGCCCGCGACGCCGAGCGCGAGCGGACGTTCTTTAAGCGGCTGGGTGTGCTGTTGATTCTCAACGGCGCGTTTCAGTTTTATGTCGTCGCCATCGCGCGGTCGGGGCCGAGCGATTTTCTCTGGGTGACGTTCATCCTGCTCTCGCTGCTGCCGATCTTCTTCGTCGCTTATCACGTTTACCGTTATCGCATCGTTGACGTGGCGGTGCGTGATAGCTTGGTGTATGCCGTCTTCGCGCTCGTCTTCATCGCGGTTTATACCTACGGCGTGCGGCGGCTGGATCAATTCCTCGTCGCGCGATTCGACATCACGCCGGGCGTCGTCGAGGTCATTCTGTTGCTCGGAATGGTAGCGCTGGCCGGGCCGCTGGTGCGCGTGATTGACCGCGCCGTCCATCAACTCTTCACCGGCGAGATCGGTCTGTACCGCGACGTAGTGCGACAGGTGGCGACCGGCGCGGAAGGCTTCGGCGAACTGGCCGCGTTCGTGCGCTACAGCGAAGAGACCATACGGCGCGGGCTTGAGCTTGAAAGTGTGAGGATCGTTACAGTCGAAGCCGCCGCGCCTGACAGCCACGAGCGGCGCTTGATTGATAAGCTGGAAGCGTGGGGGGCCGAGTCAGTTGAAACCGACGAAGACCTGAAAGCGATAGGCGCGGCCATCGCTTACGCGCTCAGGCGCGAAGGGCGCATCATCGGCCTGATGATTATCGCCGCCGACCCCAGCGCGCTGACCAGCGAAAAGCGGTCGGTGCTCGACGTGATCGCCGGGCAAGTGGCGGTCGAGGTCGAAGGCTGCCGCTTGATCGAAGAGAAGGTGCGGCTCGAACGCGAGCTGGCGGCGCGCGAGCGGCTGGCGACGCTCGGCCAGATGGCGGCGCAGGTGGCACACGAAGTCAAGAACCCGCTGTCGGCCATCAAGTCTATTGCCCAGGTGATGCGCGAAGAAGAGGCGTTGAAGGATTATGACCGCGACCTTGAATTGATCGTCAGCGAGATTGACCGGCTCAACCGCACCGTCTCGCAACTGCTCGCCTTCAGCCGACCGAGCCGCGCCGACCAGCGAGCGGTTGCGCTTGTCGGATTGATCGACTCGACTGTGGCTTTGATTACATCCGAGGCGAAAGAGCAAGGTGTGTCGGTGATGACTGAATTGACCGATGCGGTGACGCTGCCCGGCACACAAGCCGGCGCGCTGCGCGAGGCGTTGAGCAATCTGGTCATCAATGCCGTGCAGGCGATGGACGGTGGCGGCAAGGTTACAATACAAGCTCGCGTTGAAACCGTGCGAAAGGCGCGGCAGGAGGCTGCGCAGTTAGTCTTAACGGTGACGGACACCGGGCCGGGCATCGCACTGGAGGCGCAGCAGAAAGTCTTCGAGCCGTTCTATTCAACCAAGTCGCGCGGCACGGGCCTCGGCTTGGCCATCGTACAACGCCGCGCCGTCGAGATGGGCGGCGTGGTCGAATTAATCAGCCCTGTTGCGGATGGGCGCGGCACACAGTTCCGCCTTATCGTGCCGCTCTCGACGGCTGTGCCCCAGTTGTAGCCGAAGCTGGAGCCGCGCTGTATCAGCGACGCCCTTCGTGTTGAGTAGTTAAAATACTGAGGAAGTTCTGAAGGCTGGACACCTATTGCAAGTGAACGAGTAGCAACAAGCTATTCACTTCAGGCCGAGCCGGCACGCCGGTTTGGCAATCAAGAGGCCGCCGTCAAACGCCTCTTTGCTGCCTTGCCGCCGCCCGCTCGCAGTAGTACCATCCAAATCGTTCGTGGTCGAACACCATTCACTCATCCAAGACAGATCGATAAAGAGGAGTAGCCTATGAGCTTAAAAGCGACGCGCCGGCTGATCTATTCGCTGGTGGTACTGATGGCCTGCGCCGTGTTGGTTCGCGCGCAGGATGCCGGCCAGGTCTTGCGCCTGTCGGTCGGCTTCAACTCGCTGAAGAACACGCTGAAGGCCGAAAACAAGTTGAGCGGCGATAAGCTCGCCGAAGTCGAACAGCTCGGACTGCTGGCCCAGCAGGCGAATGCTGCCAGCAAGTACGGCGACGCGCTCAAGCATATGTATCACGGCATCGCGCTGATGCGCGGTCAGGCGTGGACGCCCGAACGCGCGCTCGCCGCCGCGCTGACCTTGAAAGTAGATCGCGCGATGCTCGAACCAGGCGAGCCATTCATCGTGCGCGTCGGCCAGCTCTATGCGCTTGATGAGCGGCCTGCGGGCAAGCTCAACGGCAGCTTCGCGCTGCTGCGGATGAAAGGCGACGAGCGCCTCAAGGAGTGGAACACGATTGAAGGCGTAGCGGCGGACTTTGCCGCGCAGCCATTCGAGGCGAAGATTCTCGCGCCCGACGCCGAAGCCGGCAACTACCGGCTCGTGCT
The DNA here is from genome assembly GCA_045807725.1 of Blastocatellia bacterium. Taxonomy (GTDB): domain Bacteria; phylum Acidobacteriota; class Blastocatellia; order UBA7656; family UBA7656; genus DATENM01. The sequence goes on from JBJMGV010000117.1 coordinate 31,045, forward strand.
CAAGCTGCAAGCGGCGGGCGGCGAGCCGATGACGAAAACGATCACGGTTCACATCGAGCGCGGACTGGCCGGGCAAGCGGCGGCGCTCAAAACCCGCGCTGTAAAGATTGAACAGAGCCTGACCGCGAAGAAGCAGAGCGCGCTGGTGGCGGCGCTGCCGTCGGCGCGTTACAGCCTGGCGCTTTATGATCTGGCCAACACCGGCGAGATCAGTCTAGAGCGGCTCGACTTTCAGAAGGAATTTAGTGAAGCCGCCTCGATGTTGGAGGCGCTGGAGGCGGGCCGCGACCCGTTTGCCGCGCGCCGAGGCGATTTCCGCAAAGCCTATCTCTCGCAGGCGGACAACAGCTATCAGCCCTATCGCGTCTTTGTGCCGTCGAGTTATGACGGCACGCGCAGCTTCCCGCTGGTGATCGCGCTGCACGGGATGGGCGGCGACGAGAATAGCTACTTTGATTACTATGCCAACGGCCTGTTCAAAACAGAAGCTGAGCGGCACGGCTACATCGTCGCCTGCCCCAAGGGCCGCAAGCCGGCTTCGATGTACATCGGCGACGCCGAGCGCGATGTGCTGGACGTGATGACGGAGATGATGCGCGCTTACCGCATCGACCCCGACCGCGTTTACCTGACGGGCCATTCGATGGGCGGCTACGGCACGTTGTCGGTAGCGATGAATCACCCGGAACTGTTCGCCGCTATCGCGCCAGTCGCCGGCGGCGTGATGAGTCCCGCGAGCCTGTCGAAGATCGCTCGTGTCCCGCAACTGCTCGTGCACGGGGACGCCGATAGAACCGTGCCGGTCGAGCGTTCACGGATGATCGTCGAGGCGGGCAAGAAGCTAGGCGCGGAGGTCAAGTACATCGAAGTGCCGGGCGGCGATCACGGCGATGTTGTCGCGCCGCACTTCAAAGACGTGTTCGATTGGTTCGACGCGCACAAGCGCAAGTCAGCCGAAGCCGCCGCCGCCGCGAAAAACAAGTAATGCCGCGTAGCTCGGCCACCGTGCCCGCGATGCCTGGCGCTGGCCACCGCCGCGAAGAACAAGTAATGCCGCGTAGCGGCAATTGAAGTAATGCCGCGTAGCGGCAAGTGAGTTTAGGCAGGCGTTTGCCGCGTAGCGGCAAGTGAGTTTAGGTAGGTATTTGCCGCGTAGCGGCAAGTGAGTTTAGGCAGGCGTTTCAACGCCTGCACTCATCGACGCAAACGCCACGCGTCGCGTCAGCGACGCCTGAGTTCAGGGGATTCAGGCGTCGCTGACGCGACGCGG
>JBJMGV010000118.1:0-49636 GCA_045807725.1 Blastocatellia bacterium
CCTCTTTGAGCGTCGCCATGCACAAGACGGCGGTGTCGGAGTAGGTGCGCGGCCTGCCTGGCTTGCCGGTTTTTTCAGTGCTGCGCCAGGCCGTAATCACGTCATCACTGACCCAGAGCGTCAGGCTTCCGCGTTGTACGAGCGCGGCGTTATAGTGTTTCCAGTTGCGGAGACGGTAGCGGCGTTTGGTTTTCTTTGTTTTCACAAATCAAGAATACCAGCCCTATCGTCTCCCTGCTTTATGCAACAACGCCGCCAGATACTCAGAAATCAGGCAACTCAACTTAGCGAGTTGCACTGACTCTTCTCTGAATAACGGAACCAGCAAGCCAGCCGTCTGGCTCTTATCAACCGACGACAACTGCGCGAAGGCCAACTCCGCTAGCTCCGGCAATCGGCTGATCGTCTCGATGCTCACCGCGACTATATCCTTGCAACAATGGCCGAAGTGGCGTGACAAAGCCTCTACTAATATCTCTTGCAAGTCGAGGCGCTGAGTAGACAGGCGCGCGAGTACCGTCAGCGCATTGCGACGAATGGCTTGAGTCGCCGAGTTGGATAGAACTGCATCCAGAAGGGTGTCGGCTTCCGGGCGAAGCAGAGCTTGCGCTACTAATGCTTCACCAAGCAGGTCAGGACGCAAAGCCTGCAAACCCTGTGCGCCGGGATAAAGCGTCACGAGATCGCGAAACATAGAATTGAAGTCTGCGGGACGAAGAACATTCCTCTTTGCTTTGATCCAATACGGCTCGGCATTCCTTGAAGTCGCAAAGCCGCCAGCGAGTGTCGAGAGCGTCAGCAACTGCTCGGCGCGGCGTTCTGGCTCCGGCCAATTGAGGTGATCGAGCACCCCTCGCCAGTAACGGCGCTCGTGGTTCAGGAGCGCCTTGGTTAATCCCTGCGCGGTGGTCGGCTGCTCGCCATATAACGCCAATAGCGCGGCCATCTGGACATACAACGGGCGTTCAAAATGATCGCCAATCAGGTCTGGAACCATATCCGGCGCGCTGACGCCAAGAGTGCTCGCAAACGCACGGAGCGCCTTTTTGTAAGCCTCTCGACGATGCTGCTCCGCTGCGTATAGCGCCGGCAGCCGGAAGGGGCCTGTGGTCGCGTATCCGCTCAGCAAGGCTTCGCAATCACGATCCCGGCCAGGCAAGTTATCCCACCATTCTCCGCCGTCTCGCGCCAGCAACAGCATTCGCACGGGCTGGGTCGCGGGGTTTTGCAGCGCGGCTTTAAGCAAAGCGAGAAAGGCTGCCTGTCGGGTTTCGGCATAATCAACCACGATCAAGAGCGGCTGGTCGAGCTTACGCAAAGCTTGCCAACTGGCGCTCATTCGATTGACTTCAAGACTGCTATCAAGCAAGCCCGCATGCCAGCTTGCCTCTCGGCGCTGCTGACAAACCTCAAGCGCCAGCCGCGTCTTGCCCTGCCCTCCTGCTCCCGTGATCAGCCTCACGGATAGTGGCCACTGCGGATCATCAAGCCAGCCATTCAACGTATCTATCTCCGGCTGGCGGGCCGGATCAAATTCCAGCAACGCCTCTTCGGCGCGAAGCAACTGGCTGTTAGCCATTCCAGCGTCAGCCCGCCATTGTTTGACAGGCATTCGCAGCGGCCCCTGTTCCTCATTCGCGGGCGCAGGAGCAGAAGCAGTGGGGTTTGGCGCTTGTGAAAAACTTTCAGCCGAGGTGGCAGATACGCTGCCTTTTTGTATCTCCCAGCCAAAGGCGTTTGCGGCTTGCTCGGCGCAGGCAGGCCAGGTGTGATCTTCAAGCAGCATTTCTCTCAGTATGCTTGCCTGCTTGCGCGCCTTCTGCGGGTTGTTGGCAATGGCTTTCAGCGCGGCTACCGTTTCTTTCAAGTCATCCGGGTGAAAGAACGGGGCAGACATCGCGCCTCGTACGTCTAATGAATATACAGACCCAGTTCCAGCACCGGCGTACTCTTCATCCAACAGGCGGTACACGCCACTATGCTTACTGACGATTAGCGGTACGCCGGCGGCAATCGCTTCCCACGCCACCAAGCCAAAGCCCTCATGCCAGGAAGGCATCAGAGCCACGCTCGCCCGGCTTAATTCGGAATAGAGTTGTTGCCGATCCTGCGTGTAGGGCAGGGCGTGAAGATTGATTACTGCACCAGCGTATTCATAGGCGAATTGTTTTAGCTCGGCTTCTGGATTGTGCGGATCGCGCAAAGAAGCGCCAGCCAGCCAGCCTTCGAAATCAACCCCGCGCAAAAGCAGCTTGGGTTGATCACGCAAAGCAACGGGCATATCGTTTTCGCGCGCTTCTCGATGCGCTTTCGCAAACGCGGCGATGCCGAGTTGTCCTTGCTTAATTCGTGCGGCGTCATCGCTCAGCCGCCCGCTCAAAAAGGCGACAAACGTATTGGGGGCGTCTTGCGGCTCAATCTCGGCAAGACCCGGTATCAACAGATGAATCGACTTCGCTCCGCTAACTCGATCTTTCGCTGCGTCGCGCAGCAGCGGCCCCACCGCTAGAACAAGGTTGGCCTTTTGAAATAGTGCGGTTTGCGTCTTTGTCTTGCTCTCCGCAGATTGAGAGTTTTCGGCGTAAGACTCATAGTGGTCGTAACTCATGTGATGAATGACCGCCGAGCGGCCACCCGCGATATTTGCTGCCGCGATGGCAGCTTCACCGGTAATGCGATCATGCCCAAGCCAAATCGTCTTGTCAGGCTCGAAGTCGATCTTTAATTGTTTGAGTTGCTCAACGCCCGCTCGGCCATGCTCGGGGCCGAACGCTTTGGCCTCGGGAGCATAAGGCAGCGCCACTAGCTTCACATGCGCTCTGGCAGCCGCTTCCATTGCTTCTGGCGTATCGCTGGCCACAATACAAATGATCTGAACGCTCAAGTGGTAAGCGAAGCCGAACGCAGACAGAAAATCCGCGTTGAAGCTATTTATTCCGCCGTGCTTGCTGCCCCATTGGGTGGCGAATGTAACCAGTGTGTGCATGGTTTTCCTTCTGCGTTTCTCCGCGCACTAAATCAGACCACCTGAGAAAGGCAGAAAAGGATTGGCCACAGAGGCACAAAGGCACAGAGAAGATCATTAAAGAAGTCCTGATTTTCTCAACATGGTTTATTCCCGCTCGGTGTCTCTGTGCCTCTGTGGCCAATCTTCCTTGTCCCCATCTCATCTGCTTCGATTTAGCGCAGGGCTTTCGCCTCGATCTTTATGGGTTTTCAATCAATCGAGCCGTGCAAGATCATCATTTCACTCTTCATTCAATTCAGCTCTCGCTCTGACCAATGCTTCGGCGACGCGGGCGGGCGAGGTGCCGCCGCGCGCCGGCTTGTTCGCTAACGAGCTTTCGAGTTCGAGCGCCGTGTATAGATCATCTTCAAAGAGCGGCGAGAACTGCTTGAACTCATCGAGCGACATCTGCTCAAGCGGCTTGCCCTGCTCGATGGCGTAAGCGACGGCGCGACCGACGACGCCGTGTGCGCGGCGGAACTCAAGGCCGCGACGCACGAGATAATCGGCCAGGTCGGTGGCGTTCATAAACCCGCGCATTACGGCTTCGCGTGTGCGCTCGGCGTTGATGCGGGTGTTGCCGAGCACGGTCGTCATCACGCGCAACGAACCTTGCAGCGTGTCTATCGAATCAAACAACGCCTCTTTGTCTTCCTGCATATCTTTGTTGTATGCCAGCGGCAAGCCTTTCATCGTTGCGAGCAGCGCCGCGTGATGGCCAAAGACGCGGCCCGCTTTGCCGCGCACCAGCTCAAGCGAATCGGGGTTCTTCTTCTGCGGCATCAGCGATGATCCCGTAGAGACGGCGTCCGACAGCTCGATGAAGCCGAACTCGGTGGTCGAATAAATGATGAAGTCTTCGGCCAGCCGGCTCAGATGCATCATTGTCGTCGCCGCCGCCGCGACAAACTCGATCACGAAGTCGCGGTCGCTCACGGCATCAAGGCTGTTTTCGCAGAGTCCGTCAAAGCCCAGCCGCCGCGCGATCATCTCGCGGTCTATTGGAAAGCCCGTGCCCGCGAGCGCGCCCGCGCCGAGCGGCAAGCGATTCACACGCCGCCGCACATCAATCAATCGCTCGCGGTCGCGCCGGAACATCTCGAAGTAAGCGAGCAGGTAGTGCGCGAACAGCACCGGCTGAGCGCGCTGCATATGCGTGTAGCCCGGCAGGACGACATTGCGGTGGACTTCAGCAAGATCAAGCAAGGCGCGGTTGAGGTCGCGCAAACAGTCGAGCGTGCGGTCAATCTCGGCGCGCAAAAAGAGGCGCAGGTCGGTCGCCACCTGATCGTTGCGGCTGCGGCCTGTATGTAGTTTGTAGCCTGCATCACCAACGAGCGCGACCAGCTCGGCTTCGACGAAGCTGTGAACGTCTTCGGCGTCACGGCTGTCGAGATACGCGGCATCCGTGCGCGCTCGATCAAGAATCTTGTCGAGTCCTTCGTTGATGCGGTCGGCTTCGTCGCGGCTGAGAATGCCGGCGGCTTGCAAGGCTTCGGCCTGCGCGCGGCTGCCTTCAATGTCGGCTTCGAGCAAGCGGCGGTCGAAGCCGAACGACGCGTTGAAGCGCGCAAACTCGGCGTCAGCCTCGCCAGTGAATCTTCCACCCCAAAGTTTCATCTCATCGTTCTCCGACAGACGAGAATACCTGAGCGACGAAGCCCGCACAACAGAGGGAAGAATGAGACCACAGATGAACACAGATGAACGTGGATGAATGTAGTGAAGAGAATCTGCCCTTTCTTCTATCCGTGTTTATCTGTGTTCATCTGTGGTCTCTCGTTCGAGATTTGATTAGCCGTACACCGCGAAAATCGGCTATGCTCTTTCAACCGATTGAGGAGGACGCTATGTCGAATCAACGCATCGTTCACGCCGCTTGCCCGCACGATTGCCCGGACACCTGCGCGATGCTGGTCGAAGTCACTGACGGTCGCGCTACCAACGTGTCGGGCGACGACGCGCATCCGACGACGCGCGGCTTTCTCTGCACCAAAGTCACGCGTTACCTGGAACGCGTCTATCATCCCGACCGCTTGCTTTATCCAATGCGCCGCGTCGGCGCGAAAGGCGAAGGGCGATTCGCGCGCATCCCGTGGGACGAAGCCATCGCCGAAGTCACCACGCGCTTTCGCGAGATTGCCAAATCAGCGGACGGCGCGGAAAGTATCTTGCCTTACAGTTACGGCGGCACGATGGGCATCGTGCAGGGCGGCAGTATGGATCGGCGATTCTTCCATCGGCTCGGCGCAAGCAAGCTCGAACGCACGATCTGTTCGGCGGCGGGCGGGGCGGGACTCAGCGTCACGCTCGGCAGCAAGGTCGGCACGGATATGGAGAACTTCCACCGCGCGCGGCTGATCGTGCTGTGGGGAACGAACACGCTCACATCGAACATTCATCTGTGGCCCGAAATCAAAGAAGCCCTGGCGAATGGCGCGCGGCTCATCGGCATTGATCCTTATCGCAATCAGACGCTCGACCACTGCCACGAGTTTCTACAGGTGCGGCCCGGAACCGACGCGGCGCTGGCGCTCGCCGTGATGCACGTCATCATCAGCGAAGGCTTGTGCGATTACGACTACATTGAAAAACACACGCTCGGTTTTGAGTTGTTGAAAGAGCGCGCCGCTGAGTATCCACCATCGCGCGTCGCGGCGATCTGCGGCATCAGCGAAGAAGAGATCATCAGCTTTGCGCGCGAGTACGCGACGACGCGACCGGCAGTCATCCGCGTCAATTACGGCTTGCAACGTCACGCCGGCGGCGGCATGGCCGTGCGCACTATCGCCTGTCTGCCGGCGCTCGTCGGCGCGTGGAAGGATGTGGGCGGCGGCGTCTTGCTCTCGACCAGCGGCGCGTTCGCAATGGATGAAGACGTGCTGCACCGGCCCGACCTCGCGCGCAACAATCCGCGCACCATCAATATGTCGCGGCTCGGCGAAGCGTTGACCGAAGCTCAACCGCCGGTGCGGGCGATTTATGTTTACAACTCGAACCCGGCGGCGGTCGCGCCCGATCAATCGAAGGTGATCGAAGGGCTGAAGCGCGAAGACCTCTTCACCGTCGTTCACGAACAGTTCCAGACCGACACCGCCGATTACGCGGACATCTTGCTGCCGGCGACGACGCAGCTTGAGCACCGCGACATCATCAAGCCTTATGGCCACTATTATCTGCTTCACAGCGAGCCGGCCATCGCGCCGCTCGGCGAAGCCAAGCCGAATTCGGAAGTCTTCCGCTTATTGGCCAAAGCGATGGGCTTTGAAGAAGACTGCTTCAATGATTCCGATGAAACGATCCTCCGCCAGGCGCTGGAGTCAAACAATCCAATGCTCGAAGGGCTGACGCTCGAACAACTCGAACAGCAGGGGTGGGCGCGCTTGAACGTGCCCGAAACCTTCGCGCCATTCGCGGAAGGCGGCTACAGCACGCCGTCCGGCAAATGCGAATTTTTCTCCGAGCGGTTACAACGCGAAGGGCTGGACCCGCTGCCGACCTACATCCCGCCGCGCGAATCACGCGATGCCGCGCCCGAGCTTGCGGCGCGCTTTCCTATTCAACTGATCAGTCCGCCGGCCAACTCATTTTTGAATTCGACCTTCTCGCACCTCGCGTCGTTCCTCAAGAGCGAGAAGCAGCCGTTCGTGCTCATCAATGCGGCGGACGCCGCGCCGCGCCGCATCAATGAGGGCGACACCGTGCGCGTGTGGAATGATCGCGGCGAGTGCCTGCTGGTCGCGCGCCTTTCCGACCGCGTCAAGCCGGGCGTCGCCTGCGCGCTTTCGACGTGGTGGAACAAGCTCAGCCCCGGCCATCGCAATGTCAATCAAACCGTCTCGCAGGCGTTGACCGACCTCGGCGCGGGCGCGACGTTTTATGACAACCTCGTCGAGATAGCGAAAGCCGGCACGGTCTGAATGCGTCGCGGCAGTCGGCTCAGGTGTTCCGACCGTTGGCGTCGGTGATAGTATCAATAAGGGCATCGAGACAAAACAGCTAATGAATGAAGAGGGGTTGCAAGTTGACGCCGCGTCACGGCAGGATGAATTTAGCCGGCGTTTGGTTGAGGCCGCATAGCGGCGAGATGAATTTAGCCAGGCGTTTCAACTCGGTTGCGCCGCATAGCGGTGGATGAGTTTAGCCAGGCGTTTCAACTTCGGGCAGACGCCGCGTAGCGGCGGATGAGTTTAGCCAGGCGTTTCAACGCCTGGATTACATGCGATATGGTGGTGTGCGTCGCGTTAGCGACGCCTGAATCATCGGGCAATCAGGCGTCGCTGACGCGACGCGGCTAGCACTGTCATTGAATGCAGGCACTGAAGTACCTGCCTAAATTCAATTGCCGCTACGCGGCATTCGGTGCAGGCACTGAAGTACCTGCCTAAACTCATTTGCCGCTACGCGGCACACGTAGCTTTATTCTTCATCATTGCTATCACACGCTGACGCTCTCATTATGACGACGAAGTTGATTCAAGCGGCGACCGTTCTCCTGTTGCTCTCCACTGTGCTTGCGGCGCAAGCGCCGCCCGTCACCGTGCCATCGCGCAAGCCGTCGCTCAAACGTGACCGCACGCAGCGCACCCTCTACCCGAAGATCATTCAGTACGAAGACGAACGCTGGACGCCTGTGCCGAATGACCTTGTAGAGATGCTGCAACCGGGGCACGGCGGCGCGCGGCGGCGCGCGATGCTGGCGCTGGCACGCATCGGCTATCCGGGCGGACTCAGCGGCCTCATCGATGTGCTCAACGCCGACCGCAATCCCGAAAACCGCGACGCCGAGCTGCGCGCCTTAGCCGCCTTCGCGCTAGGCGAAATCGAAAGCCAGCACGCTTCGAGTTACTTAATCCAACACCTCGACCCAGCCACAGAGCCTTCGACGCTGGTGCGCGCCCGTTGCGCCGAAGCATTGGGCAAGATCGCTTCAAACAAGATGGCGGCTTCGGCGCTGGGCGATTACGGAGTCAAGGGAATTGCCGACGCGCTGGCGGCGTTGTTGCCGTCGCCTGAGAAGCCCTTCGTCTCCGAGACACATAAGCTGCTGGTCGAGTTGACGCTAACGGCGCTGCTTCGCCTGCGCCAACCGGCGACCGTCGAAGCTATCGCCGCGCAACTGCGCTCGCCTGACGCGGACATACGCTGGCAAGCGGCCAACGCGCTGGCGCGCATACGCGACCAGATACAAACGGCAGTGCCGCCGCTTCTGCCTTTGCTCGATGACACCAACGCGCTGGTGCGCGCCCACGCCGCCCGCGCGCTCGGTGTGGCGAAAGCTACACAGGCGGTTGAGGGATTAATCAAGCGGCTCGCCGACAGCGATCAGCGCGTCACGGCTGCGGCCATCAACGCGCTCGGCGCTATCGGCGACGCGAAGGCGGTCGAGCCGCTCATCAGTCTGGGCAACAGCCAGCTCACAGACTACCGCGCCTTCGACCGCAACAAGGCGGGCGTGCCGCCGCAGCAGAATCTTTTGCTGTTGATTGCGACGGCGCTCGGCCAGATCAAAGACCCGCGCGCCCTCGGCTTCCTCAAAGCGCTGCGCTTTGCCGATGGCCGCCTCGGCGCGTTGCCCGAAGTCGAAGTCGCGGTGGCGCGGTTCGGCGAGAAAGAGTTCTTCGACCTTCCCGATGCCATCAAGCTCGCGCCGAGTGATTGGCGAGCAGTGGCCGCTTACGCGCAAGGGCTTGGACAACTAGCGAGTGATAAAGCGCGCGCCACGCTGCTCGATCTGCTCAGCGGCAAAAGCTACGGCAAGCCCGACCCGCGCGCCGTGTCGCCCATTCTTCAGGCGATGGAGGCGGCCAAGGTCGAAGGGCTGCGCGACATCCTGCTCGAACAACTGAAAGCCGATGACGTTGTCGTGCGCGCCACGTCCGCCGAGTTGCTAGGCGAACTCGGCGACTCCAGCGACAAGGTGACGAGCGCGCTCGAAGCGGCCTATAAAGCGGCGCGTAAGGATGTGATGAATGACGCGCGCGTCGCCGTCCTTGAGGCGGCGGAGAAGCTCAAGCACCCGATCAACCTGCAAGTCCTCGCCGAAGAGACGCGTGATGAAGATTACGTTGTGCGCCGCAAAGCTTATGAGTTGCTGGCGCAGTCGAAATTCGACGTGGCATCTCAGAAGGTGATGATCGGCAAGGTCAACACCGGCCACGATAGAAAATACTGGCAGCGGATGGCGCAACTGACTGAATCGCGCACCAACCCTGTCGCCGTGATTCATACGAAGAAAGGCGACATACGCATCGAGCTGTACGTGCGGGACGCGCCGATGACGGTAGACAATTTTATACAGCTTGCGCGCAAAGGTTTTTACGATGGGCTTGAATTCGTGCGCGTTGTGCCGAACTTCGTCATCCAGGGGGGCGACCCGCGCGGCGATCAGAACGGCGGGCCGGGCTATCAGATACGTGACGAGATCAACCTGCGGCGGTACGAAACGGGCACGGTCGGTATGGCGCTGTCAGGCAGAGACACGGGCAGCAGCCAGTTCTTCATCACGCACGCGCCGCAGCCGCATCTGGATGGCGGCTACACCGTCTTCGGCCAGGTCGTCGAAGGTATGGACGTGGTCAACCGCATCGCACGCGGCGATAAGATGGAACGCATCGAAATCATCGAGCCGAAGTAACCGGCAATTCATTCCATATCGCTGAAGGCCGGACGGGAAGGCGAGAAGGCGACCGCCGCGCGATGGCTCGAATCCGCCGCGTCAGTCCGCAAGACCTCGCCGGCATAAAGCATCCAGGCGCTCTGCGAAAGCGGAATCTTGATCGAAAGATCGATCTGCGCGCCCGCCCATAACGGCCTGTCGATGGTGATGAGCGCGCCCGACGCGCTCACATTCTCCAGCGCGCCCGCGCCAAAGACTCTCACGCCTTCTGGATTGATGACCGAAAACTTGACCGGCCATCTCACTTGATAACGGGGCAAACTCCTGCGTTCCACCTGACAACCTCAACGGGAGACCGAGGCTCCCCGAAGATGTTAGAAGATGTCTGTGACAGGGACGTTAGTGATAAGGCAGTGCGTTACAACCTGATCGTTTCTTGATGATCCCTATCCCTTGCTCGTTAAGCGGCCTGAGAAGCCGCAATTGATCCAACTAAATTCTATCAGAAGTCGCGCAAGGCTATCTATCCCAATTAGCCGACGCATGGCTTTCACAATAAATCGTGAGGCGACGAAACGAGCCTGAGGTTTTGCCCAGTGCCGCGCAAGGCAAAGATTACAACCGGAGAGCGAGATTTACGATGAGGTAGATCACAATGGCACTGACGATGATCGTATAAACGAACCTCTTGAGAGGCGTCATTGGTTCCATATCGCCATCCCCTCCGCGAACCTGAAATTCCCTGCGAACGGTGAGGCTATGCCGAGAGATTACATGCGGCGGCGGAAACGCGCAAGGGTTATCCTTTAATCATAACCATCGCTCCGACGAGCATCAGCACGAGCGCGACAAGTTGCAGCCATCGAAGCAAGCCGGCGTCAATCGGTTGAGAACTCATATGGCCATGAAACGGTTAATGGCCGCGATTTTTCGGTTGCGCCGCAGACTTGACACGAATTGACGTGAACTCTATTCTTCAATCAAACGTTTGATTAATTCGAGGTGAGTATGGCGAGACCGAAGACCGACGACCCCGTAGCGCGGGCGAAGATAATGGCGGCGGCAGAAGTCTTGTTCGCCGAGCACGGCTTTGCCGGCGTCGGCATCCGCCAGATTGCGGCGGCGGCGGGCGTCAACGGCGCGATGATCCATTATTACTTCGGCAACAAAGAGAGCCTTTACCGCGCCATCATCGAGAACGCGGCGATGACTGTGCGCGGCCTGATCGCCGACGCAACGGCGAGCGCAACAACGCTCGAAGAACGGCTGACGCGCTTTGTCAAAGCCTATGCCGGTTATATCTTCGGCCACCCGCACCTGGCGCGCATCCTGTTGCGCGAGATGATGGCCGGCGGCAAGCACGTCTTCGACATCCTTCCTAAATACATTCCGACGAATTACGCGATGCTGCGCGGGGCGATGACCGAAGCCGTCAGCGGCGGCGAGCTGCGCGACATCGACGTGGACCTCGCGCCGATCAGCCTGATCGGTATGATCGTTGTTTTTCAGCTCATCCGCCCGCTCATCACACACGGACTGGGCAAGGTTAAGTTCGACGACCAGTTCATCGAACGGCTCGCCGCGCACACGGTCGATCTCTTTTTGAACGGCGCGGCGACGCGTGACAAACAAGGCGCTGGCGGGCGCGCAAAGCAAGCGACGGCGGCGCGACGCGCGAAGGTGAAACGATGATGAAGAGCAGCTTTCGCAAAACGCTTTTAATCGGCGTGGTGGCGTTTGCAGCCATCGGCGCGGCGGCGACGATCAAGTACTTCACCAGCCGCGCCGCCACCGACCGCATCGTGCTTTCGGGCAACATCGAAGCCGACGAGATTCACATCGGCTCGAAAGTCGGCGGGCGCATCCGTGAAGTGATGGTGCGCGAAGGGCAAGAGGTCAAGGCCGGCGATCCGCTGATCCGCTTCGAGGCTTACGACCTGACGGCGCGGCGGGCCGACGCCGAGGCTGCCGTGGCGCAGGCCGACGCCAATTATCAAAAGCTCCAGAACGGTTTTCGCCCCGAAGAAGTGGCGCAGGCCAGGGCGCAAGCCGAGGCCGCGTGGATGTCGCTCGAAGAGGCGCGCAACGGGCCGCGCCGCCAGGAGATCGAAGCGGCGCGCGGCCAGTTCAATGCAGCCAACGCCGATTACGAAGTGACTCGCGCGACGCTCACGCGCGTCGAAAAGCTGGTGCGCGACGGCGTTCAATCGAAGCAGGATTACGACAATGCGAAGGCCGCTTTTGACCGCGCCAGCGGCAATCGTGACGCCGCCCGGCAGCGGCTCGATATGCTGCTCGCGGGCACGCGCAGCGAAGAGTTGAAGCGCGCCGAGCGGCAATATAACGAAGCCGCCGCCGCTTATCAGATGATGCAACGCGGCTCGCGCAAAGAAGACGTTGCCGCCGCCCGCGCGCAACTGGAGCGCGCTCGCGCTGCGCTTCAACAGATCGACACGCAACTCGGCGAGCTTGAAGTCAAAGCGCCCGCCGACGCTTTCATCGAAGTCTTGCGCGTGCGGCCCGGCGATTTGATTAATCCGAGCGCGCCTGTTGCCACGCTCGTTGAGTTGAATCGCCTGTGGGTGCGCGTCTACGTGCCGGAGCCTGAACTGGGCCACGCGCAACTCGGCAAAGAGGTGGCGGTCAAGGTGGACACCTACAAGAACGAGACTTTCATAGGCACGATTGAACAGGTCGCCAGTCGCGGCGAATTCACGCCGCGCAACGTACAGACGCGCAGCGAACGCGAGCATCAAGTCTTCGCCGTGCGCGTCCGCATCGATAACAGCTCGCACTTATTGCGCGCCGGCATGGCCGCCGACGTGAGCATTATGAAGTAGGATACAGGATACAGGATTCAGGATTCAGGGCTGTCGCTGTAACGTAGTTGGCCACCAGAGCCAATTAGAAGGCTTACGGCAGCCCGCTTCGGAATCCTGAATCCCGTATCCCGTATCCAGTATCCTGAACCCTGACCATGGACGCAGCGATCAACATTCACGGGCTGACGAAACGCTTCGGCAATTTCACCGCCGTCAATGAGGTGAGCCTTGCCGTCGAGAGCGGCGAGATATTCGGCTTCCTAGGGCCGAACGGGTCGGGCAAGTCTACGATCATTCGTATGCTCTGCGGGCTGATCGCGCCGAGCGCCGGGACGGCGACCGTCGCCGGCTTCGACATCCTCAAGCAGACTGACCAGATTCGCCAGAGCATCGGTTATATGTCGCAGCAGTTCAGTCTCTACACCGACCTGACGGTCTGGGAGAACATCAACTTTTACGCGCACGTTTATGGCCTGAAGGGCGAGCGGCTGAAAGAGCGGCGCGAGGCGGTGATCGAACTGACGCACATCAACCGCTTCACCGAGCGGCGCGCAGGACGGCTGTCGGGCGGATGGAAGCAGCGATTGGCGCTGGCCTGCGCGCTCGTGCACGAGCCGAAGATCATCTTTCTCGACGAGCCGACCGCGGGCATTGACCCGGTCGCGCGACGCGAGTTGTGGGACTTGTTCTTTCACCTCTCCGGCCAGGGCATCACGCTCTTCGTGACGACGCATTATATGGATGAAGCCGAACGCTGCGCCCGCGTCGGCTACATCTACAACTCGCGGCTGATTACGTATGGCGCGCCCGACGCGCTCAAGCAGATGGCCGAAGTAACGCCGCCCGATCTGAAGTGGGCTGAAGTCAGTTGCCCGAATACAACGGTCGCACTGGCCGAGCTGAAGCGCACCAGCTACGTCAAGAGCGCGACCATCTTCGGCCAGTCCATCCACCTGTTGATGGACGTGAATGTGCCGATTGACGAGTTGAAGCAAACGCTCGCGCGCATCCGTATCACCGATGTCGAGGCGACGCCGGCGCGGCCTTCGCTCGAAGACGTTTTCGTCACACTGACTCGCCGCCACGCCGACAACGACAGCGGCAAGGGGGCCGAGGGCTAGGGACTAGGGGCCGGTCATCGGTTCCGACCAACACCCGGCCCCCGACACCCGGCCCCGCGAAGCTTATGTTTAAAGGATTCGGTTCCATCTTCTACAAAGAGATCATCCAGATCAGCCGCGACCCGGTCACGCTGCTGCTAATGCTGGTCATCCCGATGTTGCAACTGACCATCTTCGGATATGCCATCAACACAGACATACGCAACATCAAGACGGTGGTCTACAACCTCGACGTAGGCCAGCAATCACGCGACTTGATCGCCGCGTTTGAAAACACCGACTATTTTCACATCACCGAGTACGCCGGCTCGGACGAAGAGTTGAACCGCGCCATCGTTGGCGGGCGCGCAAAAGTCGGCATCAAAATTCCGCCGGATTATTCCGACCGCCTGTTGAACGCGCAACAGGCGACCGTGCTGGTCTTGATTGACGGCTCGGATTCGAGCATCGCTTCACAGAGCTTGCAAGTCTCGACATCCGTCGGCCTGTCACAGTCCATCAACAAGCTGAATAGCGAATTGAGTCCTTCGGGGTTGCCGATTGATGTGCGCCCGAAGATGTTGTTCAACCCGGATATGCGCTCGGCTAATTTCATGGTTCCGGGACTAGTCGCCATCATCCTGCAAATCATCACGACCATGCTGACGGCCTTCTCAATCGTGCGCGAGCGCGAGCGCGGCACGCTCGAACAATTGCTGGTCACACCCGTTCGCCCATTCGGATTGATGTTGGGCAAGCTCGTTCCTTACGGGTTGATCGGCATCTTCGAGACGCTGACGGTGCTTGCCGTCATGCGCATCGTCTTCGATGTGCCGATACACGGCTCGCTGTTGTTGTTGGTCGGGCTGGCGGTGATCTTTCTTTTCACGGCGCTGGCCATCGGCCTGTTGATTTCGACAAGGGCGCAGAATCAGATGCAGGCGTTGCAACTGGCGTGGCTGATTATGCTGCCGTCGGTGTTGCTCTCAGGCTTCATGTTTCCGCGCGATTCGATGCCACTCGTTATGCAGGTGATCGGTTTTCTGATTCCGGCGACGCACTTTCTGGAGATCATTCGCGGCATCGTGCTGCGCGGCGCGACGTTTATGGATTTGCTGCCTGAAGTCATTACGCTCGGTGTGATGGGAATTGTGCTGCTGATCTTGAGCGCCGTGCAGTTTCACAAGAAGCTGGTATAAAAAAGCGCGGGCGCTGCGGCGGATCAACCGTCACAGCGCCCGGTGAGTAATGGAGGAGGATTCACCCCAAGCGACAACGCTTAGTTAAGCAACCCGCAGGCGCGACGATCAGGCGCATTAAGTTCATCGCCCTGCGGTTGCTTCGGTTCACTCACACTGCTAATAACGCGATGCCCGCCATTTGGTTTCAAAAATCATTTACACAAATCGACGCGCGACAAATGAATCATCAGCGGATAAAAATAAGACAGGGCGCCCGCGTGAGCGCCCTGTTTCCCAAGGAGAAGGATATTCTGTTCTGAGCCTTGGTTCCTAATGTTGGTGGAAGAAATGTTTGCCACATCCCGCCCGCCTCCTTCAGGATCAACTGCTCATTTGCTTAAACGTCGATGCCTCAATTTTGTTCCCGGCTGTGCGTGATCTGAAATAGCTGCCGCGTCAGACAATTTTCCGAAGACAATTTTTTACAAGTCTTGGCGGCGCGGCATCAGGCGCGGCGGCGCGTCTTGGCCGCGCGCGTCTTCGGTCGGCGGCGAGTTGGCGCGGCGATCTTGTCCAGCCACTTCACGGCCTCACTGTAACGCTCGAACTTCAGCTCGTCAGCGCGGAACTGGCGCGAGTGATAGACGGTGCGCTCGGCCAGCCGTCGCGGCGGGTGCTTGGCGTGCAGCATCTCGTGATAAAGCACGTATTCGACGACGAAGCGCGGAATGCGCGGCTCGTCGAGCGTGCGGCTGATGATGATCGCGCCGTGAACGTGATCGTGATGGCCGAGCACGCGATGCGTCTTCTGCTGGCTCCAGGACAATTGTGGCTTCGCCAACTGGCCGGCAAAATAGCGGGCGTTCAACTCGTCGAATAGCTCATCGAGATCATAGACACGTCCGCGCGGCGTGGTCGTCAGTTTATAGCCGCGCTCGCGCCGCGTCGCGTCCGTGGCATTGAGGATCGCCGGGTCGCGCGCATAATCGCGGTAGGTGCGCTCGTGTTCGGCGGCGACTTTCAGGCGGTAGAGCTTTGCCACCAGTATGCAGGCCAGCGCGTAAAGCACGTCGCGCGGCGATTGTTTGAGAATGTCTGAGATGCGCGCGTACACCCGCCCATTGCGCAATCGTATCGTTGAAGAGAGGCCGGCGTAAGGATAGAAGCGGGCTTCGACTTCGGGGCGCTCGCCGCGTTTCAGCACTGCGCGCAAGGCCGCATCAAAGATGGCATCGAGATTCACTTCAGCCGCGTGCCCGGCGTCGAAGTCGAATTGCAACTGCTCGCGGTCAATCATTGATCAGTGGTCAGTGGCCAGTGGTCAGTGGTCAGTTGTCAGTTGTCAGTGGCCAGATGAGAGAATGCCGATGAGTTATCACACTCTTCCTAACTGACCACTGGCCACTGACCACTGGTCATTTCTTCGCCGGCCTATCGTCAGGCTCGACGTAGCGTTCGCGGAACTTCAGGTCGAGGTTTTTATTGTCAGCCACGCCGTCGCCGTCCACGTCCACGTCAACTTTGATCTTGCGCTCCTTGCCTTCGCGCCGCGTGTTGGTCGGCGCGAAGCCGAGGTTATATTGCGTGCGCAGCATCGCCGCGATGCTCTGCATCGTCGCCGGGAACTCGGTCGTGAACGTGATCGGGAAGTAGTCGCCGCCGGAATAACGCGCGAAGGTCTTTAGCGCGTTGCGCGCCTGCTCGAACTCAAGCCGCCAGTCCGGCCCGAGGGCATCGCCATACTTTTTGTCGAACAGGTTGCCGGTATGCACGCAGTAGATCGGCACGCCGGCGCGCTGCACAATCTTCATCGCCTTGTCGTAGGTGATCTTGCTGAAGGTGTCCATGCCGAGCGAGATTAAGATGACGGCGGTGTGGCCTTCGACTTCCGACAGCCCGTTATACTCCGACGGCCCATGCTCTTCGTCGTAGAGCTGAATCGCCTTGCCGCCCAGCAGCACGAACGACAGCGCGTCCCATAGACAGGACTCGCGGAAGTTCAGCATATCCTGATAGCCGGAGACTACCGCCTGGTGCAGACGGCTGCGGTCGTCGGTGAAGTCGGTGACGACCTTCGGCTTCATGGCAAAGGTGACGATAGCGACCTGATCCTCTTTTTTCACGAAGCCATCAACAAAGGTGGCCGCGCCTTGAAAGACTTCCTGCGCCCAGGACGGGTCGTAATAGTTCCCTCTCAGATAATGATTACCCCGGTTATTCTCTAGCAGGAGCGTGACTGTCATCGGCCCTTCGCCGTTGCGAAAGTTAGCGATTTCCTGTTTGACGCCGTCCTCGTAGAGGGTGAAATTTTTCTGTGTTAGGTGGTTATAGATGCGGCCTGATTTCTTATCAATGACGGTCACATCGACGTTGACGACCTGCGTGCTGAGCTTGATGACCTGATCGTCTTTGGTGCTCCTGGGCATCGGCGGAACCGGCTCCTGCGGTTCGGGCTGCGCCGAAGGGTTGCCCTTCTGCTCATCGACTTTCTTCTCAACTTTTTTCTTCTCTGGTTGGCGTCCGCTCTGCGCCGACACCTTCACCGTCGGCACGATAGTAGCGGCAACCAGCGCGGTCAACACGACGGCCAGCGCCAGCGCCCGCAAGTGTGCGAATGACTTCATACATCCTCCGTATCGGTACTGAGTGGCACGCCTCAAAGAGATGTCGGGCTGGAACATTGTGAAGCGAATGCCTGAATCAATCTTAGCAGAGTGCGTCAGACGCTGGGAAGGAGGCAGAAAGCAGAAGGCAGAAGGCAGTAAGCAGGAAACAGGAGGCAGGGGGCAGTCGGTCGCGTAGGTCTAAGCTCCGTCAGGAGCGCGATGTCTATAGTTCACGATGCAATAGATGATGCAAGCTCCGTCAGGAGCGTGATGTTGACATCGCGCCCCTACGGGGCTTCGTCACATCCTTCAGCCATATCTATAAACATCGCGCTCCTAACGGAGCTTGGAGATTAAACCGCCCGCGTTACTATAAACATTGCGCTCCTGACGGAGCTTGAAGATTAAACCGCCCGCGTTACTATAAATATCGCGCTCCTGACGGAGCTTGTACCGTTATTAGTATCGTTGACTATAAATATCGCGCTCCTGACGGAGCTTGGCCCAACGAACAACCGGCCACTGACCACTACACTTTCAATTCTTCGACAGGCAGATCACCCGTGCTGCCGTGCGGTCGTTTTTCAGCCGCATCATAAAGTTGGTTGCGGTGGACCAGCGCCGTGAACTGCGCGCCGAACAGCATAATCACGCTCGACAGGTAGACCCACGACAGCAGCGCCACCGCCGCGCCGATTGAACCATACAGCAAGTCGTAATGAAAGTATGGCAGCAGGTAGGCGAAGCCGAACTTGGCCGCTTCCCACAAGACGCCGGCCAGTACAGCGCCGGTCAAGGCTTCGACGAACGGCACGTGCGTATTCGGCAGCAGCTTGTAGAGCAGCGTGAACAGCGTCACGGTGATGACGAGGCTGGCGATGACGAAGGCCATCTGCCAGAAGAAGTCGGAAAACGGCGTCATCCACGGGCCGAGTTTGAGCGGGATGCGTTGCGCCGCCGCCTGCACGCCGGTCACGAAGGCCGTGAACAGCGCCGACGCGCCGAGCAGGCTGAAGGCCGATCCCATCACCAGAATGTTCCAGGCCCGCCCGTGCAGAAACGAGCGCGGGTAAGTCCCCCAGACGCGGTTCAAGGCTTTCTCGATGACCGTGAACATCCACGACGCCGCCCACAGCATCACCGTCACGCAACTGACAATGACGCCCGTAGAGATATTGCTGATCGAATCGAGGTTCTTGCGCACAAACGTCTGCGCACCCGGCAGAAAGGCGAGCACCTGGCCGATGACGTACTTCTCGACCGTCGCCTGTCCGAGCAGCGCGTTGCCGATGGTCAGCAACAGCAACAAGGTCGGGAACAACGTCAGCATCGAGAAGTAAGAGACTGCCGCCGCCGCCGTCGTCAGGTCATTATCCATAAAGGACATGAAACTGCGCGTCAGGATGCGTTTTCTGTGGGCTTTCTTGAGCATCTTTGTAATCGGGCGGTGACGCCCGCCGCCGCTCGGTCGCGCAGCAGGTGGCTCGCCTGCATCTGCATTGTAGTGGCTCGCCGCCGCCGATGGCAAAGCGGTGCAACAATGAAACCACAGATGAACACGGATGAACACAGATAAAGAACAAGCGTTAGCCTCCTCCTCTCTTCTATCTGTGTTTAGTGGTTACTTCTTTCCCTTGCTTCCCTTCACGGGCCGCTTTGCTTATACTCTCCAGTCGCTCGACGGAAGCATCACCTATGCCTCGGCCTCACACGATACGCATCATCATCACAACGGCGCTAGTCGCAATCATCATAGCGGCGGCGGCGCTCATCGCCATTCGTCTGCGGCCCGCCGCCTTTGCCATAACAGGCCGCGCGCCGCTCGGTTCAACCGATGACCGGATGAGCGATCTGCCGCGCGTGATCTTGTGGGCGTGGGAGCGGCCCGAAGACTTGCGCTTCATCAACCCGCAAGAAATCGGCGTCGCTTACCTCGCCGCGACGATCACCCTGAGCGGCGACCGCGTGGCGATTCGTCCGCGCTTGCAGCCGCTCGCGCTTGCGCCTGCCACACGTCGCATCGCCGTCGCGCGCATCGAAACGGATAACCGCACACGCCCGCTCTTTTCAGACGAACAGCGCCGCCGCGTCGTCGCTGCGCTCACCGCGCTCTCGCAAGGCGAAGAAGTCACGGCGGTACAGATTGATTTCGACGCGAGGGCATCCGAACGCACGTTCTATCGCGCAGTGCTGGTCGATCTCAGAAATGAATTGCCGGCGACGACGCGGCTCTCGATCACGGCGCTGGCGTCGTGGTGTCTCGGCGATAACTGGATCGCCGACCTTCCCATTGATGAAGCCGTGCCGATGCTGTTCCGTATGGGCGCAGACCACGACAACATTCAAATACGGCTCAAGGCCGGCGACGAGTTCAGCGCAGCGGTCGCGCGCCACAGCGTCGGCATCTCGATGGACGAACCCGTCAGCGCGCGCATGGCTGACCGGCGCGTCTACGTCTTTAACCCGCGCCCCTGGACCGTCGATAGCGTTAGACAAATCATCCGCGAGGTTCAAGTCACCCCATGAACATAACCAAACGATTCTTCAACTGGCGAGCGTTGCTTATCCTTGTGCTGGCCGCCGCCGTCCTGGTCGCAACGCGGCCCGTCGAAGGCTGCGGCCCTTTCTCGTTGCGCCAGGTCTTCACCTACGCCAAGCACCCCGATTTGCCGCTCCCGAAATTCGCAGCGGGCGAGATCGGCGTCTTGCAGCCGACCTACGCGCGCTCTTACCTCGTGGTCGCTTATCGTTATTTCGCGGGCGCGCCGCTCGACGCCGCCGAACAGAAAGCCGTGACCTCGGTGTGGGACGAACGACTCGCGCAGTCCTTCGACTCGCCGGGCGAAGACTGGCAGAAGACGTGGCTCGATGCGCGGGCCAAAGTAGCCACAGCTACAAAGCCGGGAGAGATTTCCGTCTTTCGCTCGGTCGAGAAGAAAGACCTCTATTTCAATTATCTCAACTGCACGGCGGATAGCTTTAAGAATGCCGCCGCGACGCTCAATCGCCTCATCGAAAAATATGGCGCACAGAGCGCCGAAGCCAAAGACTGGGTCGCCACGCAGGATCAGGTCTTCGCCAACTGCGATAAAGAGCCGAAGGTGATCGCGCCCGCCGACGCATCGGCCTCAACGGTCGTCCGCGCCAATCGCGCTTATCAAATCGCCGCCGCCAATTTCTACGCCGGCAATTTCGATCAGGCCGAATCGCAGTTCGCGGCCATCGCCGCCGACGCGTCATCGCCCTGGCGCGCGCTGGCTCCGTATCTCGTCGCGCGCACCTTGATCCGCAAAGCCACGTTGAGCGGCGGGCGCAACGAAGCCGACCGCGCCACGCTTGCCCGCGCCGAAGCGCAACTGCGCAAGGTGCTCGCCGACAGAAACGAGAGCGCGCTGCACAATTCAACGCGCGGCCTGTTGAGTTATGTGCGCCTGCGGCTCGCGCCCGAAGAGCGTTTGAAAGAACTGAGCGCCGGCTTGCTCAAAAAGAACGCCGGCGCAGGCTTCAAGCAGGACGTGATCGATTACACGCGGCTGCTCGACCGCCTCGTCGGCGACGATGAAGACAGCGACAACCAGAAGACTTTCGCTCAGTTGCCCGCGACTATCCACGATGATGAGCTGAGCGATTGGGCGCTGACCTTTCAGGTTCAAGACGCGCAGGCGCTCGACCACGCCGTGCAGAAATGGGAGAAGACCGCGTCGGTCGCGTGGCTGGTCGCGGCGCTTGCGAAGGTCAACGCCGCGCACCCGAAAGCCGCCGCGCTCATCGAGGCCGGCGCGAAGATCAAGTCCAGCTCGCCGGCTTTCGCTTCTGTAAGCTATCACACATTACGCCTGAGCATCGAAGCCGGCCACCAGGATGCGGCACGGCGACAGCTCGACATGCTGTTTGCGGCCAGCGCCGCGACGCTGCCGCCTTCGGCCTTCAATCAATTCATGTCGCTGCGAATGAAGGTGGCGGTGAATCTCGATGAGTTCTTGAAGTACGCGCAGCGTGTGCCGTCGGGCTTCACTTATGATGAAGACGGCAGAGAGTTGCCGGCAGAGTTGACAGACGATTCCGGCAAGCCGAAGACAACGGCGCGCAACAAGCTGAGTTGGGACGACGATGCGTCGCGCATCTTGAACGAAGCGATGCCGCTCGCGGTCTTGAAAGAAGCGGCGACGAACACGACGCTGGCGACGCACCTGCGGCGCGAGCTGGCGCTTGCGGCATGGGTGCGCGCCGCGCTGCTGGACGATGACGCGACGGCGACAGCGCTCACGCCGACTATCGCCACGCTTGCGCCGGAGTTGAAAGAACTGCTCAACGCTTACGTCGCGGCAGCCGACAAGCCCGCCAGAAAATTCGCGGCCCTCTACTTGATCTTGAAATATCCGGGCACGCGACCGAGCGTTGATGCCGGCACGGGCCGCACCGTCACGCTCGATAAGATCGATGATTACCGCGACAACTGGTGGTGCGAGTATGGCCGCAAGGTCGATCCCGATAACCCTCCCGTCAAGCGCGTCGAAGCGACAACGGCCAGTCCGACTTTTCTGACCGCCGCGCAGAAGACTACGGCGAGCAGTGAATGGAAGCGGCTGGTTGCGCTCGGCACAGCGCCAAATTATCTCTGCGCGCAAATGGTCAAGTGGGCCAGCCTGAATCCCGACGATCCGCGCGCGCCCGAAGCCTTGCATCTGGCCGTCCGCTCGACGCGCTATGGCTGCACCAATGAACAGACCGGCGCGCTGTCGAAGCAGGCTTACGACCTGCTGCACCGCAAGTACCCGAAGAGCGAGTGGGCGCAGAAGACCAAGTACTGGTTCAAGGGATAAGACGGATGTGATGAGGTCTTGATCCGGCTTGAGCAATCTTCGCAAGGCAGGCGGGTCGCGGCGTTCTTCGGGTGAGGCCAGCAGTTCATCCTCCGCCGAAGAATTTCAAGGAGGCACGCCGTGACCCATTCGCGTCTCACCATCATCTTCTGCCTGCTTGCCTGTTCGCTCTGCGTGCCGAGCGCCGCCGCGCAGACGCCGCTGCGCATCAACGAGCCGTCGGCCCGCGCCACCGTCGAAGCCGGTCGCGTCGTCGTTTCGCTCCCCGTCAGCAACGCCTCTGCCAGCGACGTGAGCGCACGGCTCAAGCTCGAATTGCTCGACACGCTGAATCAGGCGCAGGCTGTCATTGAACGCGACGAAACGATCAAGCCGGGCACGGCTACGATCACCGTGCCGCTCGGCATTTCAGGCCCGCTCGCGGTGACGCTGGCTAGCGCTACGGAAAACTTCTTCTGGTATCGTCTGCGCTATCAGCTCACGCCGGGGCCGACGGGCATCATCGCGCTTTCCGAGATTGCGCCCGACCTCTTCGATATCCATTTAATCTATCCAACAATAGCGGGTGATGGCGATCACTATCGCGCACGGCTGCGCGCCGCGCACCCGCTGACCGGGCGACCTGCCGCCGGCGTGCGGGTCGCCTGCACGATGGAGATTGGCAGCGATAATGAAAAGACGTTGAAGGCTTCGGCCATCACTGACGGCGACGGCTTCGCGTTTTGCGAGTTCGACCTGCCACGCCACCTCAAATCTGACCACGCCAACATCAGCGCGCGCGGCGAGCGTAATGGGCTGGCCGTCGAAGCGCGCGGCTATTTTGCAATCGACGCCCACCCTCGCATTAACGTCAGCACGGACAAGCCGATCTATCAACCGGGTCAGACGCTGCACCTGCGGGCCGTTGTCTTCGACCCGACGATGCACGCGGCGCGGGGCGGCGCGCTGGCCGTGAAGATCACCGACCCTGAAGACACGATTATCTATCGCGCCGTCGCCAACACCTCGCGCTTTGGCGTGGCCAGCATCGACTGGCCGGCGACGCGCGACCCGTGGCAGCAACCGTACCGCGCCGAATTCGAGGTCGAAAGAGATCAGCAAGTGCTGCGGCTCAGGAGCGCCGGGCCGGATAAACGCTTCGACACCGGCGATGATTTCGTCGCTGCGGATATGCGCTGGCGTTACTTTGCGGCGCTGGGCAAAGTGATTGACCGCGTGCTCGGCGATTATCACCGGCGGACGGGCGGCTTCATCCGCGACCGTGAGACGCTGCGGGCCGAGCTGCTGCCGGCGGGCACGGATGTCAACGCGCTGACCGACCGCTGGGGTCAGCCTTATGAATACTGCTTCGGCGTCAGTAGTCAATATTACACGTTGCAAATCGTCAGCGGCGGGCCGGCTCGGCGAGTCGGACAAGCGCGGCGAGGGTCAGACGAATTCACCGTCTGGACCACCAAACAGGAATACTTCGACGAACGGCGCGCACAGGTCGGCGCGGCGCTCGCGGCCTACTTCAAAGCGCACGACCGCTTTCCGCAAGATGACGCAGAGATGAACCGCGCGCTCGCTGAATCAAACATCGCCCGCGCCGACCTGCGCGACGGCTGGGGCCGCTCGCTATACGCAACCTTCAAGAGCGCGTCACAGTTTGGCAACCGCGTGCGGCTTTACACCTTCGCGCAGTACGGCGAGCCGGCGCGGCAGAAGACCGAAGTGACGCCGGTGACGCAATTCATCAAGTACATCACGCTGCACAGCGCCGGCAAAGATGGCAAAGAAGGCACAGCGGATGACTTCCAGATAGCCGACTACTCGCGCGTCGTCGCTGAACAAGCGGCAAACGAGCCTGAACCGAAAGTAACCCATCAGACAATTGTGAACACGGGCGAAGCGGGCGCGATAGCCGGCCAGGTCTTTGACCCGCAGGGCGCGGTCATACCAGGCGCAAAGATCAAAGCGACGCTCAGCGCAACGCAGCAGAGTTATGAAACGACCACCAACGACGAAGGACGTTTTATGCTGCGCAACCTGCCGCCGGGCGTGTATGAAGTGCGCTTCGAGTCGCAGGGCTTTACATTAACTACTTTTTCAGAAGTGCCCGTACAGTCATTGATCGTCACCGACATCAGCGTGACGCTTATGGTAGGCACAACGGCAGAGACGGTCAATGTCATGGCCAGCAGCGAACCTGTGCAGACCGAGAGCACAGACGCCAAAGTGACGACCAATGGCCGCCGCGCCGCGCAGGTGACGCCAAGGGCCGGCGCGGCAATGCGACAAGCGGGCGTTTTATCTACGCCGCGACTGCGCGAGTATTTTCCTGAAACGCTGGTCTGGCAACCATCCATCGAAACCGACAAGCAGGGCCGCGCGTCGTTGCGATTCAAGCTGGCCGACAACATCACGACGTGGCGGCTCGCAGTCGTCGCTTCGACGCTTGATGGACAGGTCAGCACGGCAGAAACGGACGTGCTCGCCTTTCAACCCTTCTTCGTCGAACACGACCCGCCGCGCGTGCTGACCACAGGCGACGAGATTTCGCTGCCGGTCGTCGTGCGCAATTATCTCAACCGCAAACAGGCGGTCGCGCTCGAACTCAGCCCCGCCGCGTGGTTTCGTCTGCTCGGCCCGTCGCGCCAACGCGCACAGGTCGAGGCCGGCGATGCGGCGCGCGTGACGTTCGACTTTCGCGCCACCACGCCGGTCAGCGAAGCGCCGCAGCGCGTTACTGCCACGAGCAAGGAAGCCGGCGACGCCATCGAGAAACGAGTCACCGTGCATCCTGACGGCGAAGAGATGACCGCCACCACGAGCCAGGTCTTCGGCGAGAGCACGGCGCTCACGATGAACATTCCTGACATTGCCATCGCGGGCACGGCTCGCGGCGAGCTGAAGATTTATCCGAACCTGTCGGCTCACGTTCTCGAAGCCATCGAAGCCATTATGCAGCGGCCATACGGCTGCGCCGAGCAGACTATATCGAGCGCTTATCCGAGCCTGCTGGCGCTGCGGCTCTACCAACCACAAGACGACAAAGTGCCGCCGCTCACGCAACGCGCGCGGCAGTATGTACAGGCCGGCTACGAACGCTTGCTGCGCTATCGTGAGGAGGCGGGCGGCTTCAGTTATTGGGGCAGAGGCA
This sequence comes from Blastocatellia bacterium, assembly GCA_045807725.1. GTDB lineage: Bacteria > Acidobacteriota > Blastocatellia > UBA7656 > UBA7656 > DATENM01. Next base: position 25,301 of record JBJMGV010000118.1, read on the forward strand.
ACGCCGACGTAGCGTTGACAGCTTACGCGCTGCAATTCTTGAACGATGCGGCGCGCTTCATCAGCGTTGATGAAGACGTAGTGGAAGCGGCGCGCGATTGGCTCATCAAACAACAGACCGCCGATGGTAGCTGGCCGGTGTCGAGTTTTCACACCACCGATGAGAGGACGCGCACGGCGATGCTCACGGCCTTCGTCACGCGGGCGTTGGCGCGGGCTACGGATAAAGCGGCCTCGCAAGAGAACGCCAACAAGCAAGCGCCATCGCGGGCCGCTCATCTCGACCGCGCGCTCGATTATCTCTCTCGCCGCGCCGCAGAGATTGACGAGCCTTACCTGATCGCCGCGTATGCGCTGGCGGCGGCGCAAGCGCAACAGCGTGAGCGAGCGGAACAGGCGACGGCCCGGCTCAGGGCACTCGTTCATAAAGAAAGGGGCGCGGCTTACTGGTCGCTTGAAGTCAACACGCCGTTTTATGGCTGGGGCCGCGCGGGCCGCATCGAAGCGACGGCGCTCGCCGTTCAGGCGCTGGCCTCGGCAGATGCAATCAACACACAGACACAGAGGCACAGAGACACGGAGTTAATCGATCAAGGCTTGCTCTTCCTGCTGCGTGAGAAGGATCGCTACGGCGTGTGGTATTCGACACAAGCGACCGTGCAGGCGCTTTCGGCCTTGTCGGCAGCGTTATCCGAGCGCGAAGCTCACGCGACAGATGCGCCTGACACCGCCGAGGTCATCGTCAACGGCAAGCGCGCCGCGACGCTCACGCTGCCGCGCCGTGATGAGATAGCTAGTCCGCTCACGGTTGACGTTTCAAAATATCTTTCAGCCGGCGGCAATCGCGTCGAGATACGCCGCACGGCTTCGGCGTCGCAGGCGAGCGCGCAATTGGTCACGTCGCACTACGAGCCGTGGGACAACGCCACGCGCGCCATTGAGTCGAATCAACCGCTGCGGCTCAAAGTCACTTATGACAAGACCGAATTGAAAGCCGGCGATGATGTGACCTGTCGCATCGAAGCCGAGCGCATAGGCTTTCACGGTTACGGGATGATGCTGGCCGAGATCGGCCTGCCGCCGGGCGCAGACGTGGATCGCGCTTCACTCGACCGCGCGATGAATGAAACGGGCTGGGACGTGAGCCAGTATGACGTGTTGCCCGACCACGTGATCCTTTACTTGTGGCCGAAGGCCGGCGGCACGCGCTTCAGCTTCAAGTTCAAACCGCGCTATGGCCTGAAGGCGCAGACCGCGCCGTCCGTGCTCTACGATTACTACAACCCGGACGCGCGCGTGACGATAACGCCGACGCGATTCGTGGTGCGTTAGCGCGCTTGACAGAGTTGCGTTGAGTGCGTCAGCCTTGCGCTGCGATTTTCTGACAAGGAGCCTCTCAGATGAGCAGCGACTATAAAGCCATTCAGATTGATAAGAGCGACGACATCGCCGAAGTTGTGTTGATGGGGCCGGGCAAAGGCAACGCGATGGGGCCGGACTTCTGGCGCGAGATGCCCGAAGCGTTCACGCGCCTCGACCACGATGATGACGTGCGCGCCATCATCGTGCGCGGCGCGGGCGGGCAGTTCAGTTATGGATTAGACCTCGCCGCGATGATGGGCAATCTCGGTCAGCACTTCAGCGGCGCGAATCTGGCGGCAGAGCGCACGGCGATGCACGATCTCGTGTTAGAGATGCAGCAAGCGTTCGACCGCATCGAAGCGTGCCGCAAGCCTGTCATCGCCGCCGTCAATGGCTGGTGCATCGGCGGCGGCCTTGATCTGATTGCGGCCTGCGACATTCGCCTCTGCTCTCAAGATGCGCGCTTCAGTCTGCGCGAAGTCAAGGTCGCCATCGTCGCCGACCTCGGCAGCCTGCAACGCTTGCCGCGTATCATTGGCGAAGGCAACACCCGCGAGCTTGCCTTGACCGGCAAAGACATCTCGGCGGAACGCGCCCTGCGCATCAATCTGGTCAACGAAGTGTACGAGACGCCCGAAGCGTTGCTGGATGCGGCGCGGGCAACGGCGCGCGAGATTGCCGCCAACCCGCCGCTCGTCGTGCAAGGCATCAAGCGTGTGATGAATTACTGTGCGGACAAATCGATCAAAGACGGACTTGAGTACGTCGCCGTGTGGAACTCGGCCTTTCTGCAATCGCACGACCTCGGTGAAGCGATGACGGCGTTTATGGAACGCCGCGCGCCGCGCTTCAAAGGCCGCTGACGCTCAGGCATCCGCCGCGCAGCGCAGACCGGCGAAAGCGATGCGAAAGCCGGGCCGCCAGAAGTTGCGAAACGACGTGCGCAATAGCGGCAGCCGCGTCGCCCACGAGCCGCCCTTCAACACGCGGTGGTCGCCGTCGAACCAGAGCTGAGAATACTCAGGATACGGAAAGACCTCAAAGCCCGGATAGCCGTCAAAGACGGTCGCCGTCCATTCCCAGACGTTGCCAATCATATCCACGCAGCCGTAAGCGCTCGCGCCTTGCGAATGCATCGTGACGGGCGTCGTGCCCCAGTGGGCGAAATTGTAATTAGCGATACCTTGTCGATTTGGATCATCGCCCCAACTGAAGCGGCGCTTTGCTTGATTCACAGCATCCCACGATGCCGCCTTCTCCCACTCGGCTTCCGTAGGCAACCGCTTGCCGACGAAGCGCGCATAAGCCGTCGCTTCATACCAGCTCACGCCGCTCACCGGATGGTCGTCGTGTAGCCTGACTTCATCAAACATCTCGCGCACGCGCCACGGCTCATCCGCCGCCGCACGCGACCAGTAGAGCGGCGCTTGAATCGCGTTCTTCTCTTTCCACTCCCAACCGGCATCGCTCCACAACGAAGGAATCGCGTAGCCGCCTGCCGCGATGAATGCGGCATACTCGCCATTCGTCACCGGGTAACGATCAATGCGAAAGCTCTCAAGCTCGACCGTGTGCGGCGGCTGTTCATTGTCATAAGCGAACGGATAACCGCGCCCGCCCATCTCGAACGGCCCGCCGGGAATAGTAATCATGTCAGGATACAGGATACAGGATTCAGGATTCAGGGTGGACGGCGGTTCGCAAGTAGTCCGATGATTTGACGATGGATGTCCACTCTCGATTGCAAAACTGAATCCTGTATCCTGTATCCTGTATCCTGCTTTCAACTCAGGCGCGAGCAGTTGCAGCAGGTAGCCGAGCGTCTCCTGATGCTGATACTCGTGTTCGATGACGAGATTGAAAACGTAGCCGTCGCGCAGCAGCGGGTGCGACTCGTCATCTTTAATCGAATGCAGAAAGCTCAGCGCCTCTTCGCGCACGCGGCGCAGGTAACTTTCGATTTCAGCAATCGGCGGCAAGTCGTTGGCGTCTTCGCGCGGCGTCTTGATGGGATCGAAGACGGCGTCGTAGCGCGGCGCAAAGGTCGGGTCGCCTTTGATGCGCTGCAAAATCCAGTACGACTCGAACGCGCCGACGTGGCCGAGATGCCAGAGGATGGGCCGAAAGCCGTCGGCGGGCGGGCGACGCAGGTCGCATTCATCTTTCACCAGATCGAACATCGCGCGCGTGAACTCGCGCGACTCGCGCATACATTCGGCAATTGCGTCCACGTCCAACGTCTGAGCCATCCGGCTCCTCCTTTTGCTCGCGTTGACAAATGCGATGTAGATTCCCATCGCGCCGATTGGTTGGCACGCTGGCGAAACTATATTAGCATTGAAGCACGTTGCGTAGTTAGTTACGTCCTGGACGGGATCATTGAGGAGAAAGTGGAATGCGTTCTAACCCGAACGCCGCGCCATCTCACCGCATCACGATTCATCGATTGGCGCGCGCCAGTGGAGCTAACGAATTCGCCGCCGATGTGCGCGATGGCTTGATCGCGCAGCCAAAGCGGCTGTCGCCGAAATACTTTTATGATGATCTCGGCTCGAAACTTTTCGAGGCCATCTGTCGCTTGCCCGAATACTATTTGACGCGGGCCGAGAGCGATATTCTCAGCCGCCACAGTGAAGCCATCATCGAAGCAATAGACGGCCCGGCGCGGTTGATCGAACTCGGCAGCGGCAGCGCCGAAAAGACGCGCTACCTGATCGACGCGCTATTACAAAGACAGGCCGAGCTGCATTACCTGCCGGTTGACATCTCTGACGCCAGCCTCGAAGCCAGCAGCCTCGAACTCCTGAAGACCTACACGGATCTGCGCATCACGGCTTACGCGGCGGACTACTTCACGGCGCTCGCGGCGCTTGCCGACGCTCGCAAAAGTAAGCAGGATTACCGGCGCTCGATTGCGCTCTTTCTCGGCTCGAACATCGGCAACTTTGACGCCGACGAGTCGCGCGCCTTTCTGCGCGCCGTGCGCGGCGTGCTCGACACGGGCGACGCGCTGCTGCTCGGCGCGGACTTGAAGAAAGAGGCCAGCCAACTCGAAGCGGCTTATGACGACGCGCTCGGCGTGACGGCGGCCTTCAATCTCAACCTGCTGGCGCGCATCAACCGCGAGCTTGGCGGCGACTTCGACCTCAAGCAGTTCGCGCATCGGGCTGTCTACAACGAGGGCGAAGGCCGCATCGAAATGCATCTCGTCAGCCGCGCGTCGCAACGTGCCCGCATCCGTTCGCTCGCCCTCGAAGTCGGCTTCGAGGCGGGCGAGACCATTCACACAGAGAACTCATACAAGTTCGATCTTGAACAACTCGCCCGGCTGGCCACGGACACGGGCTTCGCTTTGCGCCGGACGTGGAGCGACGAGGCGGCGACATTCAGCTTCAACCTGCTGACGGCGATTCCGTGATTGCCGCCAGCGCGCCGCGCGCCGAAGCAACAACCGATGACGCTTGCGTCTTTATCATTACCGAGCCGTTGATCGTTCGCAGGGGCTGTTATGCCATTTAAGATCAACCTTGCGACAGCGCCCATCGCGCCCACTGAAGCCATCGACCGGGCGACCGATTTCGCGCGCTTCTTCGCCGCGAAAAGCAAGCCGTCACGCGCCTGGGCGGTCGGCGTCGAGCTGGAATTGTTCGGCTTCACGCGCGACACGCTCGAACGCATCGGCCCTGAGCAGATTCAGGCGATCATCAACGGCTTCGCCGATCAGACCACCAGCCGCGTCGTCGAAGACGGCTTTGTGACGGAAGCCTTGTTGGCGGTCAGGGGTCAGGGGCCAGGGATCGGGGAGGAACAACAACCGGCCCCCGGCCCCCGGCCCCCGGTCCCTACGCTAGGGCGTTTGACGCTGGAGCCGGGCGGGCAGGTCGAGTTTTCGGGCGTGCCGCATGCTTCGCTCAAGGAAGTCGAGCGCGGCCTGCGCCAGTTCGCTTCGCGGCTCGCCGAGATTGCCGCCGCTGAAAATGTAATCTTCATCGCTCTCGGCTTTGACCCGTTGCGACGCATCGAAGAGCAGCGCTGGGTTCCGAAACCGCGCTATCGCATTATGCGGCCTTACTTGAAAAGGCGTGGCGCGCGCGCCTGGGATATGATGTGCCGCACGGCGGCCATTCAAGCCAACTTCGATTACAGCGATATCGAAGACCTGGCGCGCAAGTTCCAACTGGCGACGCGGCTCGCGCCGCTGGCGGCGGCGATGTTTGCGAACTCCCCGTTTGAAAATGGCAAGCTGTCGGGCTACAAATCAACGCGCTACCGCGCCTGGCTCGACACCGACCCCGACCGCACCGGGCCGGCCCCGGTCGCGCTTGAAGACACCTTCACAGTCGAACGCTTCGTCGATTATCTGGCCGCCGTGCCGATGCTCTTTGTTCGGCGTAACGGAGATTACATTGATCTGGCAGGCCACTCGTTCGACGAGTATCTGGCCGGATGCGGCTGCCCAATGAGGCCGATCTTTCAAGACTTCACCGACCATCTGACGACCATCTTCACCGAAGCGCGGCTGAAGCCGCACGTCGAGCAGCGCAGTATGGATTGCGGCTCGGTTGAGATGGCGGTGGCGGCGATGGCCTTCTGGAAAGGTCTGATGTATGACCGCGCGGCGCTTGAGCAAGCGTTACGGCTCGCCCCACGATTGACACGCGATCAGTACGCCGAGTTGCAACTGGACGTGGCGCGGCGCGGGCTTGACGCGTCGATCAACAACCAGCCGCTCGCGTCGCTTGCCGCCGATGTTATCGCCCTCGCTCGCGCCGGCTTGCAACGCGTCGCCGCAGACGAGGCGCATTACCTGGACGCGCTCGACCATCGCGTCAGCCGCGAGCGACTGAGCAACGCCGACATTCTGATCCGCAACTTCGAGGGCGCGTGGCACGGCGACATCAGGCGCGTGATGCAGCACGCAGCGATTACCAATTTTGGATTTTAGATTTGCGGAGACAGCGTTTGAATGACCACTGAACAGAATCAATCCAAAATCGCCGGCGCGGTAGCGCTAAGCCATGAAAATCCAAAATTCAAAATCCAAAATCGAATCGGTGATCGAGTTTCGTAATGTATCGCTGAAGATCGCCGGCAAGCTGATCGTTGCGGGCATTAGCTTCAGCATCAATCGCGGCGAGACGCTCGTGCTGCTGGGCCGCAGCGGTTCCGGTAAAACGACGACGCTCAAGCTCATCAATCGTCTCTATGACCCCAGCGATGGCACGGTCGCTGTCGAAGGCAAAGCCACGCAGGATTGGGATGCCATTCGGCTGCGCCGCCACATCGGCTACGTCATTCAAGAGACGGGGCTGTTTCCACACTTCACCGTCGAGCGTAACGTCGGGCTGGTTCCGCAATTGGAAGGCTGGGCGGCAGACCGCATAAGCGAGCGCGTGCGCGAATTGCTTGAGATGGTTGGCCTCGCCCCCGACGTGTTTGCGACGCGCTACCCGCGTGAGCTGTCGGGCGGTCAGCGTCAGCGTGTTGGCGTCGCCCGCGCGCTTGCCGCCGACCCGCCGGTGATCTTGATGGACGAACCGTTCGGCGCGCTCGACCCGCTGACGCGCGCTGAGCTACAAAATGAATTCGCGCGCCTCGCCGAACGCTTGCAGAAGACCATCGTCTTCGTCACGCACGACATCCGCGAAGCTTTCGCGCTGGCCTCGCGCATCGGCCTGTTCAAAGACGGTCGGCTCGTCGCGCTCGACACGCCCGAAGACTTCGCGCGCTCGGACGACACGGAAGCGCGGGCCTTTTTGAATACATTGGAGTCAGAAGTCAGAAGTCAGAAGAGAGAAGTCAGAAGTCAGGAGTCAGAATGAATAAGGATGTCGGCCATCACCTCCGCTTCTATGTCAACTTTGGACTTCCTCTTCCTCTTCTATTCTGACTTCTGACTTCTGACTCCTGACTTCTTCCCTTATGTCTTTACTCCGATTCTTTATCGAAAATCGCGGCGAGGTGTTGCAGCTCGTCTTGCAGCACTTGCTGTTGGTCGTCGTGGCGACGGGCGCGGCGTCCCTCGTCGGCGTGCCGGTTGGAATACTGCTGACGCGGCGGCCCGCTTTGAGCAAGCCCGTGTTGGCAACCGCGAACGTCTTGCAGACGATTCCGAGTTTGGCGCTCTTCGGCTTTTTGATTCCGCTGCTCGGCAGGCACGGCATCGGTTACGCGCCGGCTATCATCGCGCTCTTTCTCTACTCGCTGCTGCCGATCATTCGCAACACCTTCACCGGCATCAACGGCGTAGACCCGGCGGTGCGCGAAGCGGCGCGCGGCCTCGGCATGAGCGATTGGCAGATGCTCACGCAGGTCGAGTTGCCGCTTGCGATGAACGTCATCATCGCCGGGCTGCGCGTGGCGACGGTCATCGCCATCGGCACGGCGACCATCGCGGCGGCCATTGGCGCGGGCGGACTCGGAGTCTACATCTTTCGCGGACTCAGGGGCGGCGGCAGCAACAACACGCTGGTGTTGGCCGGCGCGCTGCCTGCCGCGATTATGGCTCTGGTAGCCGATTTCACGCTGGGCTGGCTTGAAAGACGGCTCGCGCCCGGCACGCGCCAAGCCGGCAATGCAGCAAGAAAGATGATCGCGGCAACGGCGCTCGCGGTCGCCTTCGTCGCGGTGGCTTTCTTCTTCAGCAACGGCGCGGCAACGTCGAGCGGGCGGCGCATCGTCATCGGCTCGAAAGACTTCACCGAGTCGCTGATCCTCGCCGAGCTGCTGGCTCAAGCCATCGAATCAAAGACCGATGTACAGGTCGAGCGGCAGTTCGAGTTGGGCGGCGACCTCGTCCATCGCGCGATGGTTTCCGGGCAGATTGACGCCTACGTCGAATACACCGGCACGGCCTACACGGCCATCCTCAAGCATCAACCGATCAGCGACCCGCGCGCCGTTTACGATCAGGTGCAGCGCGATTACAGCGAACAGTTCAATTGCGAATGGCTCGCGCCGCTCGGCTTCAACAACACGTTCGCCATACTGGTGCGCGGCGACGAGGCGCGGCGCTTGAGCCTTAAAACTATTTCGGATGCGGCTCCTTACGCGCCGCGATGGCGGGCGGGCTTCGGGCAGGATTTTATGTCGCGGGCCGATGGCTATCCGGGTTTCGCTCGCACGTACAACTTGAAGTTCGCCGAGCCGCCGCGCGAGATGGATCTTTCATTGACCTATCAGGCGCTGGCCAATGGGCAGGTCGATTTGATCGCCGGTAATTCGACCGATGGATTGATTGATCGGCTGAATCTCGTGCAGCTCGAAGATGATCGTCATTACTTTCCGCCTTACGAAGCCGCGCCGGTCTTTCGACGCGACACGCTCGACCGCTATCCGCAAATCCGCGAGGCGGTCAACCGGCTCGCAGGCCGTCTGACGGACGCCGAGATGCGGCGGTTGAATTATGCGGTGGATAGCGACAAGCGCGACGTGAAAGAAGTGGCGCGAGATTTCCTGGCGCGGCTGCAAGGGCAATAATCGCTTCTTAGCTTCTCCAGCATCACCTCGGTCTTATGCACCAATGGCGCGCATGAAGATAGCGTAGAGCACCCCTGCGGTGACGGCCAGCGCCAGAAAAAAGATGATCGGGATTGACACGTAATAGTAAGCGCCCGCCGTGTTAGTGAGCCAGGCGTAATACCGGCGCAGCCCTTCGGGGCCGCTTGCGGCAGTGGCGTTCGAGTCCTTGCTCTCCAGCCCGCCGAGCGTTTTTTTCGGGAAGATTCTGCCGAGCACAAACAGCAACTCCAGACCAACGAGCCACGCGCCGATGCCAAACAGTGTGTAATATAGATAACGCCAGGCTGTATTACCGCGATGCAGGCCGGCGGCGGCCAACACTTCTGCGGCCTGATCTTCGCGCAGCCCTCTCGCCTGCGCCTGTGCAAGCTCGGCTTCGACCTGACTCCAGTTCTTGTCGGCCACTGCTCCCCACGCGCTGTAGTAAGAAGTCTCCATCAACTCGGGGTGCTCTTGCCGCAACCGCGCGGCGGCCCTGCGGACATATTCCAGCCGGCCCGTCTTCAACGAGAGCAGCGCCCATAGGATCACGTAGTTCGGATCATCGCCTTGATAGAGATCAACCGCGTGTCGGCACAGCGGCAGCGCGCGCTCCATGTCTTCCGGGCGCGGCTGACTGCCATCAGCCGGTAGGGCCGTGTGCTGCGCCAGTGTGATCAGGTTTTCCGGCGACTCTTTCTTCTTGACCGCCGCTTCAAGCAAGACCAACCCTTCGGCTCTGTGCCCACTCAGCACCAGCGAGCCGCCCAGCCGTCGCATAACCACGTCATAGCCGGGCGCTTTTTTATAGACCGCTTGATAAAGACGAACGGCTTCGATGAAATCGTTTTTGTCGAGCGCGACAGTGGCCGCCTTGAACGTTTCGACTGCGTCGGGCGCGATGGCTTGCAGGTCTTGCCAGATGCGCTGCTCTTTTTCTATATCGCGCCCCGTAGCTTGCGCTACAGAAGCGCAGAAGATCAACAGCGCGCAGGCGAGATAACAGGATGGTTTATTAAACAAGGTTACTCCCGGTCGTGACCACCGATGATCATCGCCCGTCGTTCGTCAGTTGATGCGCGTTGAGGGCAGGCACTCGGCTTATGCGGAGGAGTCTCCATCATAGGCAAGCGTGAGGTCGTGGTCAACAGTTGCTTATTGGCTGCCAGCCGCTGTGGCGCGGGCGGCGGGTTCTGCCGTGTCGCGTCCTGCCCACGCGCCGCCAGCCAGGTGCAAGACGATGCCGCCGAAGACCGCGTACAACCCGAAAGGAGCCAGCGGCGCGCTCATTTGACCGCGCGGCGCTTCTGTAAAGAAAGCTACAATCAGCAACACCGGCGCAACCAGCAGCAACGCCGAGCCGAGCCGCTGCACAATCAAGCGCCAGCCGCGCGCCTGCCGGGTCAAATACAACCCGAGCGCCGCATTCACCGCGCCGGCCAGCATAATGTAAAGGTGGCGCGAGCGCAGCAGCATTCGCAAGCCATCGTCAATGCCAGCCATATTGGGGTACGCGCAGCGCAGGTATTGGCCAGTGAGAATGAACGCGATCAGCGTCAGGACGCCGGCGATCAAGTGAAGTTTTTTCATCGCTGTTTTGCGGGCCTTTCCGAAGAATTACTTTTTATTTTTCAGTTTCGCAATTGCGGCTTTGATGGCGGCAGCGTTCTTCGCTTCCGGCTCGGCTTTCAGGTATGCCTCCAGCTCGCGCGCCGCTGCCGCCTTATCGCCGCGTCGCTCGTAGACGCGGGCGCGCTGCAAACGCACGTCGTTCATATGCTGGTCGCTCAGCTCCCAGGCGCGATCCAGTTCGTGCAGAGCTTCGTTGAAATCGTTGTCGCGCTGCTCGCCGCTCTCATTGATGCCTAACTCAACCAGCGCCATGCCGCGATGAAAGTAGGCCGTCGGGCTGTTCGGCTTCAGGTTCTCGGCTTCGCGGAAGGCGCGCTGCGCCAGCGCGTACTTCTTCTGCCGAAACATAATCAAGCCGAACAGATGATAGATGACATCCTGACGGTCGTTGATCTGCCGCGCGCGTTCCAACTCTTCGAGCGCTTCGTTGTCGCGGCCCCCGCGATACATCTCCTGGCCGAGCGCGAAGTGGGCGTCGAAGTAATCGCTGAACTCGGCGATGGCCGTGTGCAAAAGCTCGATGGCTTCGGCGGACTTGCCTTCCCTGAGTTTCGCGGCGGCTTTCTCGTAAGCGGCGCGGGCGACCTTCGGCACGTCCTGCGCGAACAGCGTCGCCGGCACGGGCGGCGCGGCCTCAGGCTTAGGGCGGAGGATGATCTCGACGGTGACGACCTGCATAAAATTCATGCCGCCGGCGTCATCAAAGCGCACCACTTGCGCCGTCGGCGGATAGCCCGCCATCAACACGGCGACTTCGTACTCGGCAGGCTGAAGTCCGTTAAAAGCGAAGTCGCCATCGTTGCGGGTGACAGTCTGCCCAATCATCACACCGCCGCCGAAGCGCAATTCGACAATCGCATCATTGACCGGATTGCCGCCGGGCGTGCGGACCTTGCCGCGAATCATGCTGCGCTGAGCCGCCGCCGCTGTCGCAAGAATAAAGACGAGCGCGAGCGCGGAGAACCACCTTCGCCGATTCATCATTGAGAGCCTCCTTCGCTGCCATGCTTGCTCAGGATTATAGCAAATGCAAATGCAGGATACAGGATTCAGGATTCAGGATTCAGGGCCGGAATCTATGTTACACTCCCCTTGCTTCAACCCGGCCCCTAAGGACTACGGAGGCGCTATGCACAGCTATCGTGATTTGTTAGTTTGGCAAAAGGCGATGGAGCTTGTGGTATCGGTTTACCGAATCACTAACACTTTTCCAAAGAGCGAAGTGTATGGGCTGACCAGCCAGATGCAGCGGGCGGTTGTATCCATTCCCTCGAACATTGCTGAAGGGCATGGGCTGAAGCAGACGCCAGCCTATCTGCGGCATCCTGCTATAGCGACCGGCTCACTGTGCGAACTGGAAACTCAAATTGAAATTGCTGATCGGCTCGGCTTTCTTCCAGTCAATGAGAGAGCCGTGCTTGCTCAAGCAAATGAGATCGGTAGAATGCTGTTCGGGCTTCGGCAGAGCCTTCAGGCAAAGCTGTAGCCCCTGTATCCTGTATCCTGAATCCTGTATCCTGATGCTATGTTCTGTCCGAAATGTGGCGCACAAGCTGAAGGCGGTAAGTTCTGCCGGTCTTGCGGGACCAATCTCGTCGTTGTGTCAGACGCGCTGATGGCCTCTGAGCAGCCGCGCGGTGTGAGCGCAGGCGGCGGCACGACGCTAGGCATTTTTCACGAAGCGAAGTTGTCGAATGCCGAACGCAGCCTCAACGATCACAGCACGGCTTCGATCTTCGGCAACGTGAAGATCGACCTGACCGCCGACGACTTGCCAGCCGGCGAATCTCACCTGCACGTCTATTCAATCTTCGGCGCGGTCGAACTCTTCGCGCTTAACGATGTCGGCATTCGCATCACCGGCATCTCGCTGTTCAGCAGCGTCAAGGTGCGCGGCGGCGAAATCGGCAATGGCATCTTCAGCGGCCACGAATACATCTCGCCCGGCTACGCACAGGCGGCGCGGCGGCTGCACATCGACCTGACTTCGATCTTCAGCAGCGTCAAGCTGAGAAGATAATCGCCGCTTTATCAATCGACCGGCGACTTTGCCGGCAACTTTAATTGACACGCCGACCCGCCGCGCAGTAAGTTATCGGCGAACGGGCGCACAGGCTCGGCCTCAGGCTTCGCAGCACCAGCCCTTTTTCCGTCAGGGCCTGCCGTTCACCTTCGTACCAAAGGCATTCCGCAGGGTTCATCATCAACTCAATATCGTCGCCCCCGCGTCGGAGGCTCTATGCGTTTCGCGCTTCGTCAACTCGGCCTGCGATGGCTGGCGCTGCCGGCATTGCTGATGCTTTTGGCCGGGACCGCTTCGGCCACGACCGTCATCATCCCTGCCGACGACGATCTCATCATCGGCGCTCGCGCTATCGTTCGGGGCCGTGTGCTCGCCGTCTCGTGCGACTTCGATTCTCAAGGGCGCATCTGCACCTACGTCACGCTGCGCGTCAACGAAGTGCTGAAAGGCCGGATCACCTCGCGGCGCATCGTGCTGAAAGAACCCGGCGGACAGGTCGGCTCGCAGGGCAGCATCGTCTTCGGCGCGCCGCAATTCAGGCCGGACGAAGAAGTGCTGCTCTACCTCGATACCTGGAACGACGGCAGCCTGCGCGTACATCAACTCTTCTTAGGCAAGTTCAAGATCGCGCGCGACGCGGCGACGCGGCAGTTGGTGGTGATGCGCGACGCGCCCGACGCCAATGTCGTCATCGAAGAGTTCGCGCAGCCCGACGGCTCGCGCGGGCCGGCGACCAGTCGTATGGAATTGACGGCTTATCTAGCGATGGTGCGTGAACGGCTCGCGGCTCAGCGCGAGCGCGCCCGCGCCTTCGAGCGCGACCATTACGCGAATGTGGCATTGCTTACAGAGCCGCCGGGCTACCGCCGCGCGACGGGCGGCGTTCATACCGACTTTAACTTCATCACCAATCCGCCGGTGCGCTGGTTCGAGCCGGACAGCGGTGTGCCCGTCGCCTTCACCGTCAATCTCGAAGGTGGGCCGGTGGGCGTGCTCGATGACATAGCGGCGGCGATGAATGCGTGGTCGTCGGTTCCCAATTGCGGAATGCGGGTCATCGTCGGCGGAACCGGCAACGTCTGCTATGCGCGCGGCAGCAACACGATCACCTTTAATAACTGCGATGGCCAGTTCTCGCCGACGCCGAACTGCGCCAGCATTCTCGCCATCGGCGGCGTCAACTGGGACGCGGGCCAGTCGCGCGTCGTCAATGGCGTGACCTTCTATGCCGCCAGCACCGGCCACGTGTCGTTCAACCCGTACGCGAATTGTGATTACGATGACCATTGCAAAGTGCGCGAGATTGCCACGCACGAGATCGGCCACGCGCTCGGATTGGGCCATTCATGGCAGCCCTGTTCGGGGTGCGCGCCGCCGAACGCCGGGCAGCAGGACGCGACGATGTATGGCATTGCTCATTTCGATGGCCGCTGCGCGACGCTGAAGACGGATGATAAGAATGGCATCACGTTTATGTATCCGGCGGTGGGCGGCGGCCCCGGCCCGCTGACCGTCATCACGCAAGCGCCTTTGCAGATCGCTTTGATTGACCGCGCCTATTCGGCGGCGCTCGTCGCGTCGGGCGGCACGCCACCTTACACGTGGTCGATGGCTGCCGGTTCAGGGCCGTTGCCACCGGGACTCGTGCTCAACTCGGCGGGCTTCGTCGGCGGCACACCGACCGATGAAGGCAACTACGTCTTCACGATGCAAGTCACCGACGCCGCGCAGGCCACGTCGCAAAGAGACCTTTCGATCAACGTCACGCGCGTCTCGTCAGACGTGGACGCGACCTTCGTTTCGCAAGACGTGCCGAACAAGCTGGAGCCGGGCCAGGGCTTCGGCGCGATCATCCGCTTCACCAACAGCGGCGCACAGACCTGGGACCTGACAAGCATCTATCTGCGCTCACAAAACCCAACCGACAACGCCGTCTGGGGCGGCAACGTCGTGCCGGTCTTCGGCAACCCTATCGCGCCGGGCGACACGTTAGAGGTACACTTCATCGCCTTCGCGCCGCACACATCGGGCGTCTACGATTTTCAGTGGCAGCTTTATCAAGATGGCAAGGGATGGTTCGGGCCGATGACCCCGAACGTGAAGATCACGGTCGGCGATGGCGTGCCGCCGCTGTCGATCTCCAGCCCCGCTACGGCTGAAGGCGTGATGGGACAGGCGTTCACTCTGCCGCTCGCCGCAACGGGCGGCACGTCGCCTTACATCTGGGCGGTGACGGCGGGAGCGCTGCCGCCGGGGCTGGCGCTGAATCCCGCGAGCGGCTTGCTTGCCGGCACGCCCACCACGACCGGCGCGGCGAGCTGCACGCTGACTGTAACCGACACACAATCGCACAAAGCCGATCAGGTAATGCTCATTACAGTACTCGCGCCGCCGCTCGATGTGACGACGACGCAGGTTGTCGCAGGCCAGCAGGGCGTCGCGTATTCGCAGACGCTCGCCGCTGCCGGAGGCCACTCGCCTTACGTCTGGTCGATTGCGGCTGGCGCATTGCCGGCGGGACTCACGCTCAACTCGGCGAGCGGCGCGATCAGCGGCACGCCGAGCGCGGCAGGAACTTTCAACATCACTGTCGCCGTCACTGATGCCGACTCGCGGCGCGTCAGCCGCGCCTTCGCGCTGATCATCAACGCGCCGCAATTGACCTTGCAAGTCGCCACGCTGATTGATGCGTTGATGGGCCAGTCGTTCGGCTATCAACCGGCAGCAGCGGGAGGCCGCGCGCCTTACACGTGGGCGGTCACGTCGGGCGCATTGCCCGCCGGGCTGACGTTGAACGCGAGCACGGGATTGATCTCTGGCACGCCGACGGCGGCAGGCAGCTTTGTAGCCGGCATTACCGTGCGCGATGCTGACAACCGCAGCACCAGCGCCAGCCTGCCGATCAAAGTGACGGACCCGGCCACTGTGCCTGTGATTACCAACGTGAAGTATAAAGGCGGCAAAAAGCTGGTTATCTCCGGCGACCGCTTCAATGCGGCGGCGGCGCTAACGATTGACGGCATACAGATGGCGGCCAATCCTGAAGACGGGGCTTTCGTCGTCAAACGTCCGACGCTTGCAGCGGGCCGCCACGAAATCAAAGTTATCAACCCTGGCGGCATCGCTTCAGCGCCGTACATTCTGACGATCAACTGAGCCGCGTCCGTATCACCAAACAAAAAGCGCGGGCGCGTTGTTACGATGACAACGCGCCCGCGCTCTTGTTGTTTATCGAATTAACTCACAGCCGACAATCCATTCGATGAGGTTCCAGTCTTCCGCGCTCTTGTTGTTTATCGAATCAACTTCCCTTCTGGCGCTGTGCGCGCGCCTTGCCGACGAACGATGCGTGCTCGTTTTTGAACGGCTGTTCAAAAGTCGCCGGCCAGTTCGATTGATCGGCATAGAGCCTCTGTAGCCCCGCCGCAATTTCCGTGTCGCCGCCGGTGAAGGCGCGAATCAGATCATCCCAGCGCGTGGCGAGTTGTTGCGCGCTCTCGCTCGCAGGGTCTACGCCTTCGGCGATGGCGGCGTTGATGTCTTTGAACAGCGCCGCCCAATCGGCAGAGGCTTGCGCCTGTTTTTCGGGCGTCCAGTCTTTGGCGCGCTCTTCGATCTTGCGCCGCGCCTCTTCCGAGTAATACTGCATCATCCAGTTCGTGTTGTTGTCCATATTCATCACCTCAATGATCTGTTTGAATGTTTCAAGGTCAGCCTCGCCGCGCTCGCTCAGGGCGCGCTCGGCCCGTTCGATGGCGGCAACGGCGCTGTCGAGATGGCGGCGTTTGCGGCTGATGATCTCGCGTTGCATCGCCAGCATCGCCGATAGCTCCAGGCCGTTGCGGTCGAGAATCGTCTTGATCTCTCTCAGCGAAAAGCCGATGAATTTGAGCGCGACAATCTGTTCGAGCCGCGCCACGTCGCGCTCGCCGTACAAGCGATAGCCAGCCCGCGTGCGCCGCGCCGGGCGCAGCAAACCAAGCCGGTCGTAATGATGCAGGGCGCGCACGGTCACGCCGGTCAATTCGGCAAACTCGCTGGCTTGATACCAGCCCGCGGCCTTGTCGCTCACCGTGTCATCTCCTTTCACGCGTCAATCGTAAACCCTGACGTAACGTCAGGCTCAAGCACTTTTTTCACGCACATTCAATTTATGGACTTACGCTGCCAGCGATTTTTGAAGCCGCGTAGTCGCATTAAATTCTTAGGCCGCATGGTCACATTTGATTCTTAAGCCGCGTAGTCACATTTAATTCTTAGCCGCGTAGCCACATTTGATTCTTAGGCTGCGTAGTCGCATTTGATTCTTAGGCCGCGTAGCGGCCATTGAGTTTAGGCAGGCGTTTCAACGCCTGTACTCGTAGACGCAGCCATTGCCGCGTCGCGTAGCGACGCCTGAATCACCGGGCATTCAACCGTCGCTACGCGACGCGCGATGATGTCCGACATCGGTTCCGGGCGTTGTAACGCCCGGCTAAATTCATTACGTCGCTACGCGACGCGATTGGACACGCTTGCTGACCGGGCGTTAAAACGCTCGGCTAAATTCATTGTGCCACTACGCGGCGCAATCTGGTCGTCGCACTTATCATTGCTCCAACTTTTAATCGCCGCAGACGGTGTTGTATAGTTGTGGATTCAATCGAAGCGATTTTTTTAGACAGAGAGAACAACACAATGGCAGACATTGAAACGATCACCAGTTTAGCCAAGCGGCGCGGCTTCGCTTTTCAGTCGAGCGACATCTATGGCGGACTCGGCTCGGTCTGGGACTACGGCCCGCTCGGCGTCGAGCTGAAGAACAATATCAAGCGCGCGTGGTGGCGCTCGGTCGTCTATGAGCGCGACGATATGGTTGGGTTGGACGCGGGCATTCTGATGAATCGCATGGTGTGGCGCTATTCGGGCCACGAAGCGACCTTCTCTGATCCGCTCGTGGATTGCCGCAAGTGCAAAGCGCGGCTGCGTGCAGACAAGCTCGACCCGGCAAAGCCGAAGGATGTCGCTGCCGATGTGACTGCGCTTACCCTCGACCTTAATTCGCTTGCTGGTATCAGAGAGGCCATCGAAGCCAAGCTGCTCCAATGTCCGAACTGCGGCTCGACGGATTTGACCGAGCCGCGCCAGTTCAACCTGATGTTTCGCACGACGGTCGGCGCAGTCGAAGACGAATCGGGCCTCGCGTACCTGCGACCCGAAACGGCGCAAGGGATCTTCGTCAATTTTAAGAATGTGCTTGACACTACAAACCGCAAGCTGCCATTCGGCGTCGCGCAGATTGGCAAGGCGTTCCGCAACGAGATCACGCCCGGCAACTTTATCTTCCGCACGCGCGAGTTCGAGCAGATGGAGATCGAGTTCTTCGTCAAGCCGCCCGCTGTGCTCAAGCCCGGCGAGATGAGCGACGACGTGTGGCACGAGCGCTGGGTCGAAGACCGCTTCAACTGGCACATCGATCTCGGTATGAGTCCGCAGAACCTACGCAAGTATTATCAGCGGCCCGACGAGCTGGCGCATTATGCCAAAGGCTGCGTCGATCTTCAGTACCGCTTCTTCCCCGAACGCGACGACGAAGAGAAGCAGTGGGACGAACTGGAAGGCATCGCCAACCGCACAGACTTCGATCTGAAAGCGCACTCGAAGAAGCCTGTCAACGAAGAGGGCAAGCGGCTGAACCCGGACTCGACGGCTGACCTGACATACTTCGACCACGAGTCGAACCAGCACGTCTTCCCTTATGTGATCGAGCCGTCGGCTGGCGTTGATCGTAAAGTGCTCGCCTTCCTGATGGACGCTTACCGCGAAGAAGAGGTGCGCGGCGAGAAACGCGTCGTGTTGAAGCTGCACCCGGAGCTTGCGCCGATCAAGGTCGCCGTGCTGCCGCTGGCTAAGAACAAAGAACCCATCGTTACGCTGGCCAAAGAGATTAAAAAGAACCTGACGCGGATGGGCAGCTTGCGCGCCGTTTACGACGACACCGCCGGCATCGGCAAGCTCTATCGACGGCAGGACGAAGTCGGAACGCCGTTGTGCGTGACCGTCGATCACCAGTCGCTCGAAGACAATCAGGTGACGGTGCGCGACCGCGACACGATGGAACAAGACCGCGTGCCGATTGCCGAACTGGCAAAGACCATCGGCGAGAAGCTTGGTCTGCCGGTCTGCGTGTAAGGTCGATTACAAAGATCGACTGACGGTTGCAACGCGAATCGTCAGCGCATCACCCGATGAATCGAAAGGAGAGGTTGAATGAAGGCTTCGAGGTTGAGCATCGCTTTGATGCTCGCGGCATTGATGGGCGCGGCGTGTGGGACGCAAGAAGCGCCCGGCGCTCACTCTACGACAGCGAATCAGAATGCGGCGGCGACCAACACCAATGCCGCCACTGGCACGACTAGCGCCGCCAGCGCGCCCGCCGACGGCGCGGCGATTTATAACTCTATCGGTTGCGCGGTCTGCCACGGCGCGGACGGCAAAGGCAACGCAACGATGAAAGACATTCCCAACTTCACCGACGCGGCCTGGCAGAAGAAGACCCCCGACGCCGAGATGACCGCCATCATCCAGAACGGCAAGCCGCCGATGCCTCCTTACAAGAGCCGGCTCAGCGACGAACAGATCAAATCACTCATCAGCTACATTCGCTCGCTCGCAAAATAGACTCGGAAGGAAGTCAGGAGCCGGAAGACTGAAGTCGGAATGGAAAAGAAAGTCGGCGTGAAGCGCCTATCCAATTCATTCCGGCTTCTGACTCCTGAATACTCATCCTCTCCTTGTCACTCGTCACGATTCCGCTATGCTTGTCTCGATGCGTCGAGAAGTGTTGCAAGTGTGCGAAGCGGTGCGCGCGGCAGGCGGGCGGGCGATGCTCGTCGGCGGCTGGGTGCGCGACCGTTTGCTCAGACACGAATCGAAAGATTACGACCTCGAAGTTTATGGCGTCGCGCCTGACCAGTTGCGCGCCCTACTGAAAACCTTCGGGCGCGTCAACACGGTCGGCGAGCACTTCGCGGTTTACAAGCTGGTCTGCCGCGACTCATCCACGAACGCCGAGCGGCTGGAGATAGACGTTTCCATCCCGCGCCGCGAATCGAAGTCAGGGCGCGGGCATCGCGGCTTCACTATCGAAGGCGACCCGCAGATGAGCTTTGAAGAAGCGGCGCGGCGGCGCGACTTCACCATCAACGCCATCCTTTATGATCCGCTCGCCGACGAATTCGTTGATCCCTATCACGGCATACGCGACTTAGAGCAGAAGCGGCTGCGCGCCGTCGCCGCCGAGACGTTCGTCGAAGACAGTCTGCGCGTGCTGCGCGCCGTGCAGTTCGCCGCGCGCTTCGAGATGACAGTGGATGACGAAACGGTGGCGCTCTGCCGCACGATTGACCTCACAGACTTGCCGCACGAACGCATCTGGGGCGAAGTCGAAAAGCTCCTGTTGATGGCGGCGCGGCCTTCGGTTGGACTGGATGTCGCGTTGCAGCTCGGCGTCTTGGATCAGTTGTTCCCTGAGCTGCGTGCGCTGGTCGGCTCTCGGTTAAGCGAATCGCTCGGCGGTCACAGCGAATCGGTTGAAGATGCCTTCGCGCACACGAAGCGGGCGGTCGATACCGCCGTCGAATTATCCGCTGACCTCGACCGGCCACGTCGCGTCGCTGTGATGTTAGCTACACTTTGTCACGCCCTCGGTCAGCCGGGCGCGGCTCCGATTAACGTTGATCGTTTAAGCAGTCAGCCAGAGCAAGCGGCGCATAACGACTCGGTCAATCAAGCAGACGCGGCGGCTGAGCGAACACTGGCCGTGATGAAGCGGCTGGGACTCTACACGCTCTCCGGCTACGATGTGCGGGCGCAAGTCCTGGCGCTGGTGCGCGAGCAAGCGAGGCCGCGCGAATTCTATGCGCGCCGCGCGCAGACAACGGAGGGCGACTTTCGCCGTCTCGCACGTCACGTTGAAAACGGCTTGCTCTATCGCGTCGCCAAAGCTTGCGCGCTGGCGCATCTCAGCCACTCGCGCGACGACGAAGCCGTGCGGGCGGTCGATGATTTTATCGAGCGAGCGCGGGCGCTTGGCGTCGAACACGGCCCGCCCGCGCCGCTGCTCCTGGGCCGCCACCTGATTGACCTGGGAATTGCGCCCGGCCCGACGATGGGCGAACTGCTGCGGCAGGTCTACGAACGTCAGCTTGACGGCGAAGTCCGCACGCTTGATGAAGCGCAAGCCGCCGCCCGCCGCTTACACGCCCGCTCGTGACAATGATTTTTTAGCCCATCTTTGCCGATCTCTTTCGCACATCTTTGTTGTTGACATCCTGCCGCGTTCAGCTTATTCTTGGCTTGCTGGAATAATTGAAAATGATTTTCATTTTGTAGTACAGGAATCTTCATGAGTCTGTTGGACGCCGCACGCAATCAATTCTACCGAATCAAGCAGCTTGATGGACCTGCCGATGAATGCCGCCGTTTGCTCGATCTGGGGCTGACGCCGGGCGAAGAGATGGCTGTTGTACAGAGTGTGCCGTTCGGCGACCCGCTGGTGGTCGTCGTGCGCGGCATGCGCCTGGCCCTGCGTAGACGCGAAGCATCCTGGATACGAGTCGAGTAGTGGAAGGCCAATCGATTAACCGTGCTGCCGCCGGCGCAGAGACCGTCGCGCAAGGCTCGCCTTTGCCGCCCGCTGATTTGGCGACAAGATTGCTGACCGTGTGCCTGGCCGGTGTGCCGAACGCCGGCAAGACGGCGCTGATGAATGGGCTGACCGGCGGCGGCTTTCACACCGCGAATTACCCCGGCGCGACCGTGACGCTGTCGCGCGGCAAGAGCCGCTCGGAACTCGGCCCGCAAGCAACAATCGTTGATCTGCCCGGCGTCCACAGCACTGCCGCCACAACACCCGAAGAGACGCTCTCCTGTCAGGTCATCGAAGGCCGTCACCGCTCGATCACGCCCGATGCGCTCATCATTGTCGTTGACGCCACACAGCTCGAACGCCACCTGAAATTCGCCGCTTACGTCGCCAAACAGGGCAAGCCTTTCATCATCGCGCTGACGATGATGGACCTGCTGGCGCAGTCGGGCCAATCGATCAACACGGCAAAGCTCTCGGACGCGCTCGGCGCAGCAGTAGTCGCCGTTGACGGGCGCACCGCCTGGGGAGTCGAAGAGTTGATGAGCGAGCTGCGCCGCGCCGTCGCCGGCTCGTTCAACCCGCACAACGGGCTGGCGACGCTCGATGACGATCCGGTCGTGGCTTACCGCGAGATTGAACGCCTGCTCGAAGCGAGCGGCGCGCGGCGGCGCGGTCGCGCGTTGCAACTGGCGGCTGACAGCTTCACGGCTCGGCTCGACCGCATTGTGCTGCATCGCTGGCTCGGCTTTCCGATCTTCTTTCTGATTCTGGGGACACTGTTCGCTTCGATTTTCTGGGCGGCGCAGCCGTTCATGGATGTGGTCGATTGGGGCTTTAAAGAACTCGGCCAACTGACGCTGCGGTTGCTGCCCGAAGGCGTCGTCGCGCGCTTCATCGCCGAAGGCATATTGGGCGGCGTCGGCGCGGTCGCCGTCTTCTTCCCGCAAATCATCATTCTCTTTTTCCTGATGACGCTGCTCGAAGATTCGGGCTACTTGTCGCGCGGCGCGGCGCTCGTGGACAAGCCGCTTTCGTATCTTGGATTACATGGCCGCTCG
This sequence comes from Blastocatellia bacterium, assembly GCA_045807725.1. Lineage (GTDB taxonomy): Bacteria > Acidobacteriota > Blastocatellia > UBA7656 > UBA7656 > DATENM01. Next base: position 47,504 of record JBJMGV010000118.1, read on the forward strand.
TTCGTGCCCATGCTGTCGGGTTACGCTTGCGCGATACCGGCGGTGCTGGCGGCGCGCACCATTCCCTCGAAGCGCGAGCGGCTGCTGACGATCTGGATCATCCCGCTGATGAGTTGCAGCGCGCGGCTGCCGGTTTACGCGCTCTTGCTTGCGGCGCTGTTGCCGGGCGCGGCGGGCAAGGCCGGGCTGGCGCTGGCGACGATCTACGTGGCCAGCCTGCTGGCGGGCGCATTGACCGCCGGAATCATCAGCCGCTTCCTGATGCGCAAGCAGACGACTTCGATGTTGGCGATGGAGTTGCCGCTTTATCGCAAGCCGCTGTTGGTGCCGACGCTGCGCATCACTTGGTCGCGCGCTTCGGCTTATCTGCGCAAGGCCGGCACGCCCATCGTCATCATCTCGTCGGTGCTCTGGCTGCTGTCGAATTTCGGCTTCGGCTCGCGCCAGGCAGACGCGGTTGAAGGCCAGCGCCCGCCGCTCGTCGTAGCGAGTGACCTCGATCATTCGTTCGCGGCGCAGGTCGGCCAAACGATGGAGCCTGTGCTGCACCCGATGGGCGTTGACTGGCGCGTCGGCGTCGGGTTGCTGTCGGCCTTTGCGGCGCGCGAGGTCTTCGTCAGCACGATGGCTATCGTCTTTCACGTCGCCGACGGCGAAGAAAGTTCGCGGCAAGAAGGGCTGCTCGAAAACATGCGCGCGGCGACCTTCACCGGCAGCGACCGCCGCGTCTTCACCACGTCGAGCATCGTCGGATTAATCATCTTCTTCTTCATCTCGCTGCAATGCCTTTCGACGGTGGCGGTAGTACGCAGCGAAAGCGGTTCGTGGCGTTTCGCGGCGCTGCAACTCGTCTTCTACAGCGGCCTCGGCTACCTGCTGTCAACTTCCGCCGTGCAGCTCCTGCGCGTGTTCGGCGTTGACTGAAAGATTTACCACAGAGACACAGAGACACAGAGTTTCTTAATCTATTCCCGCTGTGTCTCTGTGCCTCTGTGGCTATTCGTTTTGACACGTCTGCAACGCGCGACATAAGATAGCCAGCGGCAGCGCGAGCAACAACGCGAGTCCTCGGTAATCAATCGCAGGCCCAATCCATCGCGCCTGTCTGTCCAGCGCCGCGAGCAAGCCGTACGCATTCATTCAAGGGCGAGACAACCAGATCATCTGCAAGGCGGCGACGGCCTGAATGCCGACCGGAGGCTTGATGAGAGACCGCATTAAATGGACGTTGATCGGGCTGGGCTTCACGTTCGGGCTGCAAATCATCATCTCGCTACTCTTCTCCGGCATCGGCACGCCGCACAATCAACCCGATGTTTTTTTGATGATTGCCTATGGGCTGTCGCTCGGCGCGTTTCTGATCGGCGGGTTCGTCATCGGCTGGATGAGCGAAGAACTGCGCGTGCTTGATGCGGTGCTGGTCACGGTAATAGCCTTGCTGCTTGTGCTGCTGGTCTATGCGGCGCTGCCGAACACCAATCGCAGTCAATTCGTCAGCGGCTACTTTCTGAGCGCCTTTCAGCGCGGCTCGATCTTCACGCTGCTGTCGCTGGCGGCGGCGGCAGTGGGCGCGTACTGGGGCTATCACGTCAAAGCGCCGCAGGAACGCGCCATCGACCGCATCGCGCTGTTAGTCGGACTGCTCGGCGCGGTCATCGGCCCGTTCGTGCTGCTGGCCATCGGCGGCACAGACCCGACGAACCCCGATCAAGCCAGCCTGCCCTGGTACGTGCTGGTCATCGTCATCTTGATCGTGCTGGTCGTCATCGGCCTCGGCTTCCTGATGTTCACGCGCGAATCACACCCCGAAGAAACATCAATCAGTCCCGACCGCAAAGAGAGCGAGCAGTAGGCAGGAGGCAGGAGGCAGGAAGCAGGAAGCAGTGGCCAGTGATCAGTGGCCAGTGGCCAGTGATCAGCAGTCCCGTAGGGACGACCTGTTTATAGTTAGTGATAAAGCACAAGACGAAGCCCCGTAGGGGCGCAATGTTGACATCACGCTCCTGACGGAGCTTGCTTCATCTATCGCATCGTTATCTATAAACATTGCGCCCCTACGGGGCTTCGTCACATCCTTCAGCATTATCTATAAACATCGCGCTCCTGACGGAGCTTGAAGATCAAACCGCCTGC
>JBJMGV010000119.1:0-24489 GCA_045807725.1 Blastocatellia bacterium
CATTCGTGTCGGCGGTGGTGACGACCGGCAGCGGCTGGAGCACATCGGCTCCGGCGGTCGGCTGCACCGGCAACGTCGTCTTCTCGAAAGCGACTGTTACCAACGGCGAGACGGCAGTCTTTACTATCGTCGTCAAGGTCAACGCCAACACCGCAAACGGCGCAACCATCACCAACTCGGCGGTGGCGGCCTCGGCAACCGGCGACGGTAATGCTAACAACAACACCGGCACAGCGACGACTTCGGTCATTACCCGCGCCGACCTCGCGGTGACCAAGTCGGATTCACCCGACCCGGTCATCGCCGGCAATAACCTGACTTACACGATCAACTTCGTCAACAACGGCCCGTCTGACGCGCAGACGGTGACGGTGACTGATGCCGTGCCGGCCAACACAACATTCGTGTCGGCGACGGTGACGACCGGAACGGGCTGGAGCACGAGCACGGCTGGGCCGATTGTTTTCTCGAAGGCGACGGTGGCTAACGGCGAATCCGCCGTCTTCACCATCGTCGTCAAGGTCAATGCCAACACCGCAAACGGCGCGACCATCACCAACTCGGCGACGGCGGCTTCGGCAACGACCGACCCGACCGCAGGCAACAACACCGGCACGGCGACAACGGCGGTGCAGACGCAGGCCGATCAAGCCGTGACGCTCACAGACGCGCCCGACCCGGTGCTGGCCGGCAACAATATCACTTACACGATCAACTATGTGAACAACGGTCCGTCGGATGCCCAGACGGTGACAGTGACTGACGGCGTGCCGGCTAACACCACGTTTGTGTCGGCGACGGTGACGACCGGCACGGGCTGGACGACCACGGCCCCGCCCGTAGGCAGCGGCCTGCCCACAGGCGGCGGCAAGACTGTTGCCTCAAACGTTGTCTTCTCGAAGGCGACGGTGGCGGCCTCAGAAACGGCGGTCTTTACTATCGTCGTCAAGGTCAACAGCAGCGCGACCAACGGCAGCACGATCTCAGACACAGTGACGGCGGCGACGACGACGACCGACCCGACATCGGGCAACAACTCGGCGACGGCGACGACGACGGTGCAAACCCAGGCCGATCTGGCGCTGACGAAGACCGATTCACCCGACCCGGTCGTGGCGAGCCAGAATCTGACCTACACGATCACGGTCAACAACAACGGCCCCAGTGACGCGCAGACCGTTTCGGTCGGCGACCCGCTGCCGGCCAATACCACGTTTGTGTCGGCGACAGTGACGACCGGCACGGGGTGGACGACCACGGCTCCGGCAGTCGGCGGCACCGGCACGGTCCAGTTCACGAAGGCGACGATGACGGCAGCCACAACAGCGGTCTTCACTATCGTCGTCAACGTCAACGCCAACACGCCGCATAACACGATGCTGACGAACACGGCGACGGCGGCGACGGCGACGACAGACCCGAACAGCGGCAACAACTCGGCGACGGCGACGACGACGGTGATCGCGCAGGCTGACCTCGCTGTGACGAAGTCGGATTCGCCCGACCCGGTCTGCGTCGGCGGCAACATCACCTACACGATCAATTTCGTTGACAACGGCCCTGGGCCGGGGATCAATACGACGGTGACTGACGGCGTGCCTGCCAACACGACCTTCGTGTCGGCGGTGGTGACGACCGGCAGCGGCTGGAGCACATCGGCTCCGGCGGTCGGCGGCACCGGCAACGTCGTCTTCTCGAAGGCCAATGTCGGCATCAATGAGACGGCGGTGTTTACGGTGGTGGTGAAGGTCAACGCAGGCGTGCTGCACGGCACCGTGATCAGCAACACGGCGACGGCGGCAAGCTCGATCCCCGACCCGAACCCCAACAACAACTCGGCGATGGCGACGACGACGGTTGACCCGATTGCGCCGACGATCACCTGCCCTGCGAACGTCACGGCGGTGGCGGCGCTGACCTGCCCGGCTACGACGACAGCGGTGGTCAACTTCGCGCCGACGGTGACGGACAACTGTTCGGCGACGTATGTGTGTTCGCCGGCGAGTGGCTCGGCCTTCCCGGTGGGGACGACAACCGTTAGCTGCACGGCGACGGACACGGCGGGCAACACGGCGACGTGTTCGTTCGGCGTGACGGTCTATTCGGGCTGCTTGCAGGATGAGTCGAACCCCGGCAACGTCTGCCTGTTTGATCTGCAAAGCGGGAAGTATCAGTTCTGCTGCAACGGGCAAGTGGTGGCGACGGGGACTGGAACCGTGACGGTGCGGGGCTGCATCGTCTCGATCAGCCACACCAAGGGCGACCGCAAGGTGCAGTTGAACGCGGACCTGTCACAGAAGCGGGGGGTGGCGACGATTGTGATTGTGAATCAGACGACCTGCACGGTGACGGATCAGAACATGACGAACAACACATGCCTGTGTCCGCTGGCAACACCATAACGCCGCGAGTTGCTCATTAAGCTTGAAGCTCTCGCAGCAGTTCATCAGAGGCTGGCCGTCATCGAACGGCCAGCCTCTTTTTCTGTCGCCTCGCTCCCGGTAAAAGATGAAGCGACGGCGCGGGCGACTGCGTTGACAGCGAGCGCGGGCATCGCTTAGCATCTGACCGAACAACGCTGCCATTTCAATCCGCATTGCAACAACTGGATTTTAGATTTTCATGGCTTGGCGCTACGCGCCGGCGATTTTGGATTGACGGACTGAAGTAGATGGTGACGGCCTGTTCTTCAATCTAAAATCGCCGGCGCATAGCGCCAAGCCATGAAAATCTAAAATGATCAGGACTGGGCCTTGATTATCGAAGGAGAGACGGATGAGCGCACTTCCCATCATGATCGGCGTGCTCTGTGTGCTGGCCATCGCCTACCGCTACTACAGCGCCTTCCTTGCGGCGCGCGTGCTGACGCTGGACGACTCGCAGCAGATGCCCGCGCACACACTGTACGACGGGCAGAATTACTACCCGACCAACAAGTGGGTGTTGTTCGGCCATCACTTCGCGGCGATATCGGGGGCGGGGCCGCTGGTCGGGCCGGTGCTGGCGGCGCAGTTCGGTTTCCTGCCCGGCCTGCTCTGGCTGGTGATCGGCGTCTGCCTGGGCGGCGCAGTGCACGACTTTGTCATTCTTGTTGCGTCAGTGCGCCGGAAAGGGAAGTCGCTGGCCGAGATCGCTCGCACAGAGATCAGCCCGCTGTCAGGCGTTCTCACCGGCATCGCCATTCTCTTCATCGTCGTCATCGCGCTGGCCGGTCTCGGCCTCGTCGTCGTCAAGGCGCTCGGCGAGAGTCCCTGGGGAACCTTCACCGTCGGCTTCACGATTCCGCTGGCGTTGTTCATGGGACTTTACATGTACCGCTTTCGCAAGGGCCGCATCCGCGAAGCCACGATCATTGGCGTGGCTGGATTGTTCGTCGCGGTCATCGGCGGCGGGCGCATCGCCGAGAGCGCGCTGGCGTCTTCGTTCACGTTTTCTGAAAGTACGATCACTTACATGATGGCCGCTTACGGCTTCATCGCCTCGGTGTTGCCGGTGTGGATGCTGCTCGCGCCGCGCGATTATCTCAGTTCGTTTATGAAGCTCGGTACGGTCGCCTTCCTGATCATCGGGGTGATCGTTGTCGCGCCGCATCTTAATATGCCGGCGGCGACGCCGTTCGTCTCAGGCGGTGGGCCGATCATCCCCGGCAAGCTCTTTCCTTTCGTCTTCATCACCATCGCCTGTGGAGCCATCTCCGGCTTTCATTCGCTCATCAGTTCCGGCACGACGCCGAAGATGATGGACAAAGAGACCGACGCGCGCATGATCGGCTACGGCTCGATGCTGCTTGAAGGGCTGGTCGGCGTCGTTGCCTTGATCGCGGCGACCTCGCTGCTGCCGGGCGATTACTTCTCGATCAACGTGGATCGCGCTCGCACCGATTACGCCGCTTTCGTCGAAACGCACAGCGTCGAAGGCTTCGACTTGCACGAGCAGCGGCTCGAAGAGCTGACGCAAGAGACCGGCGAGAAAAACCTGCGCGGGCGCACGGGCGGCGCGGTGACGCTGGCCGTCGGCATCGCGCAGATTTTTTCGGGCCTGACAGGTATGCGCGGGCTGATGAAGTATTGGTATCACTTCGCCATTATGTTCGAGGCGCTGTTCATCCTGACGACGATTGACGCGGGCACACGGGTGGCGCGCTTTATGCTCGGCGAGTTTATGGGACGCCTCGACAAGCGGCTGGAGCGGCCCGACTGGATGCCGGGCGCGATCATCACATCATTGCTGGTCGTGATCGGTTGGACCTATTTTATTCGCACGGGTTCGGTATCGACGATCTGGCCGATGTTCGGCATCGCCAATCAATTGTTAGCGGTGATCGCGCTCTGCGTCGGCACGACGGTGATCATTAATATGGGCCGCGCCCGCTATGCGTGGGTGACGGTGTTGCCGCTGGTCTTTGTGGCGACGACTACATTGACCGCCGGGTGGCGATCTATTTTCGACAACTTCTGGCGCGAGACGTTCAAGCCGGAGACCGCCTTTCGTGGCTATCTGAACACATCGCTGACAGCGATTATGATGACCTGCGTAGTCATTGTCTTGATTGATTCTGTGTTGCGCTGGCGGCGCACCCTGCGCGGAACCGCGACTACGACGGCGACGGTCGCGCAGGCTGGCGATTGAGCCAGCGCGTTACCTTCACGTTGGATTGCTCGGCGGCGGCTTCGTCGAGTGTCCAGATGTAGTGGAAGCCTTCGCGCGAAATGGTCAAAAGCGTGTTGAGTAATAAATCATACTGTAGCGCGATGGCGTCGGCGGGAACCACGCGGCGGCGGCTGGCGTTGCGCGCGAGGCAAATGTCGAGCGGGATGTTGAAGACGATAGCCGCCGCGTTGAAGCCCGCTCGCCGCGCCAGCTTGACGAGCGGGCGGCGGTCTTCGCGTTTGAGATTGGTGGCATCAGCGACGGTCAGCCGCCCGCAGCGCAGCCGCATCGCAATGATCGAATGCATCAGCTCGAAGGCAAGCGGCGTGACGCGCTGCTCGCTCGCGTCATCGCAGATCGCGGCGCGGCACTGATCCGAAGAGACAACCTGCGTTGCCCAGAAGTGGCGAGCGGCAAAGCTCGACTTGCCGCACCCCGCCGGGCCGACCAGCAAGACAAGCGTGTTTCGCGGAATCGTAATTCTGTCCAAAGGAATTTCAGCTACAGCGTCTTGAACGGATTAATGAGCGCCAGGCTTTCGATCTGCGAGTAAGCGTCGAAGTCTTCGGAGTAGAGACGCGCCACGCTGCCTTCGAGACAGGCGGCGACGATCAACGCATCCCAAAAGGAGAGGCTATATTTCGTCCGCAAAATTTCGGCGCGGTCTTGAACCTGCCAGTCAGGAATGAGGGTGGCCCAGACGCGCCGCAGCCTTTTTATCTCGCTCCCTGCCTGGGCCTGCGTATAGCCATGAGGCTCTAGCTTGCGGCTCACCCAAAGAAACTCACAGGCGACTTGCCACAACAGTACCCCATCAATTAGTGAATCAAGCAAAGCCATCGCGGCTGTTCTCTTCGCCGGATCACGCGGATCATGGGCATACACAAGAATGTTCGTATCAACGGCGTTCATGCATCTCTTCTCTGGTAAAGCGCGGCGCATCTTCAGGGAAAGGATGTTGCTGCATGTCTTCGAGTAAGTCCTTCATGATTTGCTTGCGCTTTTCAGGGTCGGGTTCTTCGGGAGGAAGAAGCCTCGAAGATTTGACCACGACCTCCACTTCAGCGCCCTCGGCAAGGTCGCAGGGTTCCTGCGGAATGAACGCGCCGTTGTGATAGACGGCTTTGATGACTTGGTTCATATGCAACTCCTTCCATCTGTCGCTATCATTGTAGCGCGTGATAACCGTCTGCGCCGCGCGCGATGCGGCCTTCTTCTTCGAGCTTTTCGAGGTGCGCGACTGTCGAGCGTTCCGCCAATCCCCACATCGCTGGCGTCACGTCGGTGTAAGCCGCCGGCACAATCTCTTCAGGCGACGACGCGCCGGCCTGCACGGCGTCGAGTATCTTCTGCTCGCGCCACGTGCGGTGTGTGACGTACTCTTCGAGCTTGTGCCGCGCGCTGCCGATGGCCGGGCCGTGCGCAGGGAACAGCGCCGACAGCTTCGGCAGCGCGAGCAATCGACGCAATGAATCGAAGTACTGCCGCATGTTGCCTTCGGGCGGATCGATCACCACCGTTCCGAATCCGACGACCAGATCGCCCGTTATGATTGCGCCACTCTTCTCTTCATAAAAACAGAGGTGGCCGCGCGTGTGCCCCGGCGTGTGAAGGGCGCGCAGCCGCCAGCCCGGCTCGCCTTCAAGCTCAATCAATTCGTTGTCCTCGATCAAACGATCTACCACAATCGAACGCGCGATGCGTTCGGCGGTCAACGCCTGAGCGGCGACCGGCACGTTGAGCCTGCGACGCAGATGATTGACGCCGCCCGTGTGATCGGGATGGTAATGCGTCACGATGATCTCGCGCACGCGGCGGCCTTCACTGGTGAGCGCGTCGATGAATTCGTCGAGCGCTTGCTGTTCTTCTTCGTAAGGCGACGCCGGATCGATGATGATGAGTTCGTCGCCGCCGACGATGTAGCAGTTCGTGTGAGTCGCCGGCGGCAGGGTCGGCGTTCTCACCGGGAAGAGAAAGAGGCCGGGGCGAAATTCGATGCGGCGCACTATGCCGCGCTGCGCTTCGGGAATAGCTATTAGTAATGAAGACCACTCTTCGACCCGCCCCGTGTTTGCGGCAAGCGTGCGGATGACGTGCAGCGTCGGCGGGGCCATAATGATGTCGCCGTGTCGCCATCGATCCAACGCGTCGGCGGGGCGAATCCACTCGGCGGCCTCAAGCTCGCCCGGCTCGACCAACGCCTCTTGATTCGCCGGCAGCCAGGCCAGAAAGAACCACGTATCGAAGCGGCGCGGCGCAAAGGGCGGCGTCACCCATCGGCCCGCCGCAACAAGCGCATCGCCGTTGATGGCCAAGTGGTGATCGCTGAGCATCTGCCCGAAGGTCTTTTCGCCAGCCGCGAGGGCGCGGCGCGCGTCGGCGATTTCGGAAGCCGTCATCCGATCCGCGCCTTCAGCCAACAGCACGCCGATCTCTTCAAAGACTTCGCGGGCGGCGCAGGCGCGCATCATTGCTTCGTCGCCCGTGCAGCCGGCGACCGGAACCTCTGAGTCTCCTTTATCGAGCTGGCCGCCGGGGAAGGCGTGGAAGCCGCCCATAAAAGCGAGCTTCGCGCTGCGTTTGACCCACAGCAGTTTCGGGTCGTCCTTGTCTTTGAGAATGATGATTGAGCCTGCGTCTTTGGGTGTCGCTGCCATAGTCGTGACTATAGCACGAAGCCGCAGCGCCGTGCAGGACAGCAAGCGGGCTTAGTTGCGCATAGAGCTTGAGGCTCTTTGATAAGCCAGTTCCGGTAGGAGCGCGATGTCTATAGTTGCCAGCAAGTATAAAATCCAGGCCCCGTAGGAGCGCAATGTTAATGTCGCGCTCCTACGGGGCTTGGGTTCTTTCCCGAATCGGTATTATAGAGCGTGTCTGAAAGGCCAAAGAAAGCCCTGAAGGGGCGCGATTCAACAGCCCAGGGCATCGCCCTGGGTGAGCGGCGGGGCTAACCGCCAAGCCCTGAAAGGGCGCACTAGGTAATCGGTTATTGCGCCCTTTCAGGGCTTACGGAATGGTTGCTGAGTGTACCCAGCCCGTTGGGCTGGGCTATTGAATCGCGCCCTTTCAGGGCTTCTTAGGCATCGCCTCGGAGATTATTGAGAAATACCGTGCGATTGAATCGCGCCCTTTCAGGGCTTCTCAGACACGCTCTATAGACATTGCGTCCCTGACGGGACTCGTGTTTAGCGGTTCACCTTTTTCGTGCTGGATGGATAGTCGGGCTTGAACGTGTTGTCAGAGATTAGCCCGTTGGTTTTCAGATTGCTCAAGGTAAACATCGTCACAATATTGTTCGACTCGGCCACTTGATATCTGGTCGGCAGCCAGTTGCCCTGATCTACCCACAGCGTCAATTTTTGCAGAGATGATTTTGCTTTGGGCGTCAGCTCCAGCTTAGCCATACCGCCTTCGTCGCCGACGTGCACGATGTTGTACTGGCGCTTGAGATCAGGCACGGACGTGTAAGGCGTGGCGACAAACGCAAACTCGTTGTTCTTCGACGCCTGCGCTTTACGCGAAGAGAGGTAGGCCGTGTTGGTGGCTTCTTGATAGAGAATGATGCTGTCGCCGACGACCCATATCCGCTGGCCCTTAGGCACTGTGTAGTTGATCCGCACTTTATCGTTTTTTTGCCCAGCGTGCTTAAAGAATATCTCGCCGCTGTATCTCTCGCTGCCGCCGATGGCCGCATCACGTTTGACCTGCTCCATCTTCGCGTAGATCGTCTTGATGCCGGCGGCGGCCTTTTGCATGTTGTTGAGGATTTGATCTAACTGGCCATCCGGCGCTGCCAATGAACTGTTCAATACCGTGCCCATAAAGAGCGTAATTAATATCGCCGTTGCGATTCGCTTCATACAGATAACTCCTCCGCTGCTGAATGATGAGTTAAGCCGTTCACGCGTCCGGTTATTTTTCGTAGACAAGATATTCGGTCTTGCCGGAATCGTTGTCGGTCACTGTTTGGATGCGCGAGATTTCGACATCTTTGCCATCGGTCTTCGACAAATACTGGCGGATGGTTTCAGGATTCGCGTTCGCGCTGCCGAGTTCATCGCTGGTGATGAGGCGAGGCCGCTTGACGGCGTCGGTGGAATGAAAGAGGCTGTTCGGCGCGAAGAAGACGAAGGCCAGGATCAACACGCACATCAGGTCGTACTGCCAACTGCCGCGCTCGTACGACCAGAACAACATCTTCTTCAGTGTCGTGAACAGGAGCTTCATTACTTCGTCCCTTCGGCGCGGGCGGCTTCGTCAACGACGTGGCCGTCACGCATCTCGATGATCCGATCCGTCAGGCGCGCCGCCTCCGGGTTGTGCGTGATCATCACGATGGTCTGACCGAATTCGCGGTTCAAGCCGCGCAGCATATCGAGCACGACTTGCGAATTCTCCGTGTCCAGATTACCTGTCGGCTCATCGGCCAGCAAGATGGCCGGGCGTGTGACGATGGCGCGCGCGATGGCGACGCGCTGCTGCTCGCCGCCCGATAGCTCAAGCGGCTTGTGATGCATCTTGTCTTCGAGGCGCAAGAGGCGCAAGACTTCGCGGCGGCGCACGGGATCGCCTTCACCATTGTGGCCTTTGCTGTGTATGCGCTCAGCCAGCTTCAGATTGCCATCGGCTGAAAGCGTCGGGAAGAGATTGAAGCGCTGGAAGACGAAGCCGATCTTGCGGCGGCGAACGTCTGTGCGCTCGGCGTCGCTCATACGAGTCATGTCTTCGCTATCAATCATGACGCGCCCGGAGGTCGGTTGCAGCATACCGCCGACGATGTGCAGGAACGTAGACTTGCCGCAGCCCGACGGCCCCATAATCGCCACGTATTCGCCTTCGCGTATCTGTACGTTGACGCCGCGCAAGGCCGGCACGTCCACCTTGCCGACGTGGTAGACCATCTTCAGGTCAATCGTTTCAAGAACAGGTTTCATATTAAGTGATGAGTAATGAGTGATGAGTGATGAGTGATGAATGACGTTCTGCCACTCATCACTCGTCACTCGTCATTCATCACTATTCGTAGCTGATCGCTTCGACCGGGTCAAGGTTGGCCGCGCGCATCGCCGGATAGAGCGCGCCGATAACGCCGCCGAGCAGCCCGATCAATGCGGCGATAAACAGCCATCGCGGTTGCAGGTCAATCTTCAGGCGCGTGTTCTGCTCGATCAGAATCTTGCCGGCGAGAGCGACCAGAAAACCCAAGCCGATGCCGAGCGCGCTAATCAACGCCGCCTCTTTCTCGATGGCCATCACGATGAACGACCGCGACGCGCCGAGGCTCTTGAGGATGCCGATCTCGCGCGTCCGCTCGATGATCGTCGTGTACATGCCGAGCAGGATCACCAGCGTCGAGATGACCAGCGCCAGGCCGATCACCACATTCAGAAATATCTCGACGGCGCGAAAGCTCTGACCATAAAGCGAAGGGATTTCGCTCGTCAGCAAAACATGGTTGCCGGGATAAGTCTGCTGAATCTGCGCCTTGACTTGCTCGGCCAGCTCCGGGCGCTCGCACTTGATCATCAGGAATGAACAATTCTCCGCGCCGCCGAACAACTGCTGCATCGTGTAGAGCGGTATCTTGATGCGCGCCAGCATCGAGGGCGCGTAGATGCCAACCACTGTGAACTCGTGGCCGAGCGTCGTGATGCGACTGCCGACGCGCACCGGCTGGCCTTTGCTATCGACGTTGTGCTCGGCGTAATAGCCATCGACGATGGCCTCGTTGTCGCCGCCGCTACGCCCATCATTCAAGCCCCGGCCTTCGACGATGTGCAGTTGCGTCGCCTTCGTGAAGGTGGCGTAGTCGATGCCGTCGATCAACTCAAAGCCGATTGCGCCGACGCCCGACTGCACCCATTCGCCTACGGGCGTTGCCGTAGCAATGCCTGTGATCGGCGGCTTCGGTTCAAGGTCGGGGTCTTCGGCGGTCGGCTGCACGCCTTTCATCAATGCGTCGGCGTAGCGTATGGGCAGGCGCAGAGGGTTGGCTGTTAGCGACAGGTCGCCGCCGGGGAAGAAGCGAACTTCGGCATCAACGTTCGCCTGCCGGTCGGTCGAATCGCGCATCATGCCGCGCGCCAGGCCGACGAAGAGCACGACGAGGATGACGCCGAGCGCGACGCCGATAATGCTGATGGCCGTGCGCAGCGGGCGCTGGCGGATGTTGGCAACGATCAGGCTATCCATGTTGGCGTCAGCGGTGGTTAGCGTTTTGCGGTTTGATCGGCTTGCTTGCCGGCGACGCGGTAATGGCGTTCACCGTTTTCGGATCCTTGCGCGGCGCGTCCAGATCGACATCTTCGAGTTGTTCATTATTGGCAAGCTGGAAGAGATTAGGCGGCAAATCGACGTTGGTTTCAATGGAGTTTTTGGCCAGCTCAAGCTGCAATCGGTAGCCATCGTTGCGGCGGTCGATTGTAATGAGGCCCGGCCACTGGCGCTCGCTGTTCGGCAGCTTGAACCAATCGGAATAGGTCACGTCGCTGGCCAACCGGCCCTCGCCATTCTCGAAGACCTGCTGGCGCGTCAGCGGCGTGCCCGGCAGCGTGCGGTCGAACCAGAACTTGCGTCGCAGCTTGGCCTGGCCGGCCTCGCCGCGCTCAATCACGTAGAGCACATAGTAGGTCTTTTCGACCAACCGCCCAGACTTGCCGGGCCGCGTGTCGGCTTCGGTTGCGTGCACTTCTTCGCGGAAGACATCGTGGCGCTCGTCGGCTGAGATGGGCTTAATGAGTACGGCGTCGGTGATGTGCTGTGGCCGCATGTTGACGAGACCCCCGGCGCGGCTGATTTCTGAATCCTTGCTCTGCTGCACCTCTTGCGGGTTCATGCGGTCCAACTCCTTGAGGTTGCTGCCGTGAATGAAGTGCCGCTTGTCGTCGGGGTAAAAGATGGCCAACTGAAACTGCCTGCCGTCGCTCGCCATATCGGCGATCTTCTTGCCGATGAAGGTGACGCGCATGAAAGTGTTCTCAGGCCGCTTGAAACGCAGCAACCCCGCCGCCGCCGGGAACTGCTCAGCTTCGGTCTTCTTGCCGGTGAAGTAGTTGCGCACAACGACATTCTCGACCTGCATGGCCAGCGTGTTGATCTCGCTGTAAGCGTTGACGCGCGCGACCAGATTGTCGAGCGGCACGGGCGCGTTGACCAGTAGCAGTTCATTGACTTTGATCTTCTTAACGCAGGCCGAACTGAATAGAGCAACGGCCAGGCATAGTAGTATAAGCAATCGCGAGTTTCTCACGGAATAATCGACTCCCACACGGTCTAGCAACGCACAGAGGCCGCTAAGGGCAAATAAGTAAAACTTGACGGTAACAAAGGAGAGGAACCATTGTCAACGAAGCCATTTTAACCGTTCGGCGTCGCGTGCGTCAATTATTGCCGCCCCCGTCGCACGCCCGAATGCGCCGCCGCATTGTCGGGCGTGCGCCCTGCCGTTTACACTTCTTGTAGGAGCCAGAAATGCCGAGACTCAAGAAAGCCAGTGGCGGACGCGAGCCGAGTCTCTTTGAAGAATGGAACGAGGAGGAAACCCCTGTGGCCGAAGCCGAAGCTGACCTGCGCTCGCGCCCGCTGCCTGACCGCATGCGCCCACGCACGCTCGACGAGTTCGTCGGGCAGGAGAAGATCATCGGGCCGGGCCGCGCCTTGCGCCGTATGATCGAAGAAGACCGCTTGCAATCGCTCATCTTGTGGGGGCCGCCCGGAACCGGCAAGACGACGCTGGCGGCGCTCATCGCCGAAAAGACCGCCGCGCGCTTCATTACATTTAGCGCCGCCACTTCAGGCATACGCGAAGTCCGCGAGGTGATGAAAGCCGCCGACGAGTATCGCCGCGAAACGGGCCGCCGCACCGTCGTCTTCATCGATGAGATTCACCGCTTCAACAAAGCGCAGCAGGACGCCTTCCTGTCCTTCGTCGAAGCCGGCACTATTATCTTGATTGGCGCGACGACAGAGAACCCTTCGTTTGAAGTCAACTCGGCTTTGCTGTCGCGCTCGCGCGTCTTCACGCTCGAATCGCTGACGGTGGAGCACCTCGTGGTGATCCTGACGCGCGCCATCGAAGACGCCGAGCGCGGCTTGGGCGAAGAGCGCGTGGACGCTACGGATGAGGTGTTGCGCGCCATCGCCGCTTACGCGTCGGGTGATGCTCGCGTGGCATTGAATACGCTTGAGCTGGCTGTCTCGACCGCCGAGCCGGACGCCATCGGCGCGCGCGTCATCACGAAAGAAATATTGAGCGAAGCCTTGCAGCGCGCATCGCTTCGTTATGACAAGGGCGGCGAGAATCATTACAACTTCGTCTCGGCTTTCATCAAATCAATCCGAAATTCGGACCCCGACGCAGCGGTCTACTGGCTGGCGCGAATGCTCGAAGCCGGCGAAGACCCGCTGTTCATCGCGCGCCGGCTGGTGATTCATGCGTCGGAAGACGTAGGCCTGGCCGACCCGCACGCGCTCGTCGTCGCGGTGGCGGCGATGCAGGCGACGCACTTCGTCGGTATGCCCGAAGCGCGGCTGGCGTTGACACAGGCGACGCTGCATCTGGCGCTCGCGCCGAAATCGAACTCGGTGTTGACGGCTTATATGACGGCGGCTAAGGACGCGCTTGAAACCGAGCAGCAGCCCGTGCCGTTACACCTTCGCAATGCGCCGACTTCGCTGATGAAGCAGATCGGTTACGGCAGCGATTATCAATACGCGCACGATTACGACGAAGGCAGCGCCGAAGAGATGTCGTGTTTGCCTGAGTCGCTCGAAGGCCGCACCTATTACCAGCCGAACAAGCGCGACAAGGTGAAGAGCGTGAAAGCCGGCGAGCCGAAGCCACAGGCTGAGCAATGAGTAGAAGTAATATAGTCGGTAGATGCCGCGTCGCCGCATAAATCAAGTACGCCACATAGCGGCGGTTGAATTTAGCCAGGCATTTCAACGCCTGGGGAACCACCGCGTCGCTTAGCCAGGCGTTTCAACGCCTGGAACTGTTGCGTCGCGTAGCGACGGCATGAATTTAGCCAGGCGTTTCAACGCCTGGAATTTGCGTCGTAGCTGATGCCGCGTCGCGTCAGCGACGCTTGAATCATCGGGCAATCAAGCGTCGCTGACGCGACGCCGTCGCATTATGCTGATAGGTGCAGGCATTGAAATGCCTGCCTAAATTCATCTGCCGCTACGCGGCAAACGACAGCCTAAATTCAACTGCCGCTACGCGGCAATATGACCATCGAATGAGGAAAGGGTTATGCCGGCGACGACTATCACCATCTCCACCAAACGCGATAAACAGGTGATCGACATTACTAACCGTGTTCAGCAGTTTCTATCCGAGACCGGCGCGGACAACGGGCTGTGCCACGTCTTCGTGCTGCACACGACGGCCTGCATTACGACGGGCGAAGCCATCGAAGGCACGGACGAAGACTTGATGGAAACGCTCGAAAAGATGATCCCGGCCATTCGCTTCCGCCACGCGCACGATCCCTCGCACGCGCCCGATCATATGATCAGCTCAATCGTCGGCGCGAGCTTGATGGTGCCTGTGCGCGGCGGCGAACTGGTGCTCGGCACGTGGCAGCGCATCCTGTTTGTCGAATGCAACGGCCCACGCAACCGCGAAGTGACGATCACCGTTCTGCCGGATTGAATGCGCTGGCGTCGTCTTTGACCCCATACACCCGCCGAGAGATTAAACCGCTGCGCTCGTGTTATTGGTGCAAGTCGTTTCGTTGACAACCCACCGGCCAGACGGTAGATTCACTGTTTACGTGCAGGCGACGAAACCTACCTGACGCATCGGTCGTCGCACCTGATGAGCCAAGACGCTTGTGATCGGCAAAATGGCCGTATTTGACTCCCTTTGAGGCGGGCGATAAGATTTTTATTGAGCCTTATCCATGATTACCAAGTTCAGAATTGCACCCATCGCACTGAACCGTCGCCCGTCCGCGACGGACGCTTAGAAAGAGGATAGAGAATGGCTGTTGATTCCAAGACCGGCGATAATTTTCTGACCACGAGCGTGAGTTCTCTCGTCAACTGGGCGCGCAAGGGGTCGTTGTGGCCGATGCCGTTCGGCACAGCCTGTTGCGCCATTGAGTTTATGTCAGTCGTCTCGGCGCATTATGATGTCGCGCGCTTCGGCGCAGAGGTCGTGCGCTTTTCGCCGCGCCAGTCCGACCTGCTGCTCGTTATGGGCACGATCACCGACAAGATGGTGCCGGTGCTCAAGAAAGTCTACGACCAGATGCCCGACCCCAAGTGGGTTGTCTCGATGGGCGCGTGCGCCACATCGGGCGGTTTCTATCGCGCCTACCACGTCGTGCAGGGGATTGACGAGTTCCTTCCCGTAGACGTTTACATACCGGGCTGCCCGCCGACGCCAGAGGCCGTGCTGCAAGCCATCTTGATGATCCAGGAGATCATCAAGACCGAAAAGATCAATGACCCTTACGCGCGCGAAGAGCTGCGCCTGCGGATGCGCAAAGAGATCACCGAAAGCGCGCCGAAGCCGCTGTTGATCGCCGAGCAGCAGGCGCGCGAAGCGACTCGCCTCGTGCATATCACGCGTGAGCCTGCCGCGCCGCGCAACCCGATTGTCAGTGTCTTTGAAAATCACTTCAAAGAAGAGATTCTCGACGTGAACGATTTTCGCGGCGACCTCGCCATCACGGTGCGGCCCGACCGCGTACAGGAAATCTGCCGCACGCTGAAGGAAGACCCGGCGACCAAGTTCGATCTGCTGTCGAGCGTCACCGGCCTCGACAATCTCGGCTTCGCCGATAAGACGCGCGACGAGCGGTTCAACGTCGTCTATCATATGTACTCGATAGATCACGGCCACCGCTTGCGCCTGAAAGTCCCTGTGCCTGAGAACCGGCCCGAAGTGGACACCGTCAGCAGCGTCTGGAAGACGGCGAACTGGTGGGAGCGCGAAACCTATGACATGTTCGGCATCAACTTCCGCTACCACCCGGACTTGCGCCGCATCCTCTGTCACGAGGAGTTCGAGGGCCACGCCTTACGCAAGGATCACGACCCGGGCGGGCGCACGCCGCTGTCGCGCGATTACAAGCTGCCCATTGAATACAAGACGCAGTGGGAAGGCCACGAGGTGGATCGCCTCGCGCCCGAACCGACTATCATCAACATCGGCCCATCTCACCCGGCGACGCACGGCACGCTACGCATTGTCACGCGGCTGGACGGCGAGAAGATCGTCGAGTCGGACGTAGAGATCGGTTACCTGCATCGCTGCTTTGAGAAGATGTCAGAGACGCACCAATGGAATCAGGTGATCCCTTACACCGACCGCCTGAATTACATGTCGTCGTTCCTTAACAATGTCGGTTACGCCTGCGCCGTCGAGAAGCTGCTCGGCATCGAAGTGCCCAAGCGCGTGCAGTACATTCGCGTGATGCTCGGCGAGCTGTCGCGCATTATGGACCACATGATCTGCATCAGCACGAACCTCGTAGACCTCGGCGCGCTGACCAACTTCTGGTACGCCTTTGAGCTGCGCGAAGAGATATACGACCTGCTTGAAATGACGGCGGGCGTGCGAATGATGGTCAGCTACGTGCGTGTTGGCGGGCTGCAATCAGAACTGCCGACAGATTTCATCCCGCGCTGCCGCGAGGTGCTGAAGCGCATCCCGCAGTACATCAACGATCTGGTCAAGCTGAATATGGCGAACCGCATCTTCAAGGATCGCGCCAAAGGCATCACGCCGATCAGCGGCAAGGAAGCGATTGACTGGGGCTTCACCGGCCCGATGCTGCGCGCCGCGGGCGTGCCTTACGACATACGGCAGAATCACCCGTATTCGAGCTATGAGGACTTCGACTTTGAAGTCCCCATCGGCAACACCG
The DNA here is from genome assembly GCA_045807725.1 of Blastocatellia bacterium. GTDB lineage: Bacteria > Acidobacteriota > Blastocatellia > UBA7656 > UBA7656 > DATENM01. Next base: position 16,530 of record JBJMGV010000119.1, read on the forward strand.
GCGATATGTACGACCGCTTCCTGGTGCGCTTTGAAGAGATGCGTCAGAGCGCGCGCATCGTCGAGCAGGCGCTTGAGAATCTGCCCGAAGGGCCGTATCAAGTTGATGATCGCCGCATCACGCTGCCGCCGAAGAAGGGCGTCTACACCAACATTGAAGACTTGATGAACCACTTCAAGCTTCAGATGCACGGCATACAGGTGCCGCCGGGCGAAGTCTACGGTTACTCGGAAGCGGGCAACGGCGAGTTGGGCTTTTATATCGTCAGCGACGGCTCGATGCGTCCGTGGCGCATCCACTCGCGCGGCCCGTGCTTCCCGTTGTTCTCGGCCTACCCGAAGATGATCGAAGAACATCTGATCGCCGACGCCGTCGCCGCGCTCGGCAGTTATAACATCGTCGCCGGCGAGCTTGATCGCTAATTAAGAATGTGCGCGGGCCGCTGGCTCGCGCATCATCGCAGGAGTGTTGGACTGATGATTCAATTCAGCGAAGAGGCGATGCGCGAGTATCAGAAGATACTCAGCCGCTACCCTGAGAAGCGCGCGGCGGTGTTGCCCGTGCTGGGGCTGGCGCAGCAAGAGTTCGGCTGGATTTCCGATGAAGTGGCCGCTTACGTTGGCAGCTTGATGGATTACCCGCCGGCGGATATGAAGAGCGTGGCGACCTTCTACACGCTGCTGCGCAAGAAGCCCGTTGGCAAGTATCACCTGGAAATCTGCCGCAATGTGAGCTGCTGGCTGCGCGGCGCGACCGGCTGTATGGCCGAAGCTCATCGCCTTCTCGGCGTCGAAGCGCAAGAGGTCACGCCCGATGGCTTGTTCAGTTGGGACTTCACCGAGTGCCTGGCGTCGTGTGGGACGGCGGTGGCGATGCAGGTCGGCGACCGCTACTTTGAAGACCTGACGCCCGAAAAGATGGGCGCGGTCATCGAGCAGCTACGCAAGGAAGCGGCGGGCCAGTAACGATCCGCCTTTGCCGCGAAGCTGATGGCGGCCATTCGACATTGACGAGAGAAATAGCGCGATGGGCAAACAAATACTCTTAGAGCACGTTGACACGCCGGGCCTGGATACGCTCGAAGTCTACCGCCGGCTGGGCGGCTACAAGGCGCTGGAGAAAGCCTTGCAGATGGAGCCGGGTGATGTCATCAACGAAGTGAAGACGAGCGGGCTGCGCGGGCGCGGCGGCGCGGGCTTCCCAACTGGAATGAAGTGGAGCTTCGTGCCGCGCAACACCGGCAAGCCGACTTATCTGCTCTGCAACGCCGACGAGAGCGAGCCGGGCACGTTCAAAGACCGCTTGCTGCTCGAACGCAACCCGCACGCGCTCATCGAAGGAATGGCGATTGCGGCCTACGCGCTCGATTGTCATCTATCTTACATCTATATGCGCGGCGAGTTCGGTTTTCTCATCAAGCCAATCAACCGCGCGCTCGACGAAGCTTATCGCGCCGGCATTCTCGGCCCGTCGGTGATGGGCAAGGATTACGCACTCGACCTTTATCTGCATCTCGGACAGGGCGCGTACATCTGCGGCGAAGAGACCTCGCTGATCGAATCGCTCGAAGGCTATCGCGGCTATCCGCGCATCAAGCCGCCGTTCCCGGCGGTGAGCGGCTTTATGGCGTCGCCGACGGTGGTGAATAATGTTGAGACGCTGGCGGCGCTGCCCTGGATCATCGAAAACGGCGCGGCGGCCTACGCGGCTATCGGCACGGAGAAGAGCAAAGGCACGAAGCTGTTTTCGGCGTCGGGCCACATCAACAAGCCGGGCGTTTACGAAGTCGATCTCGGCTATCCGCTGCTCGACTTTATCTTCAACGAGTGCGGCGGCATCTCGAACGGTCGCAAGCTGAAGGCGGTGATTCCGGGCGGCTCAAGCGTGCCGGTGATGAAGGCCGAAGAATGCGAGGGCGTGCTGCTCGACTACGAGTCGCTTGCGAAAGCGGGCACGATGCTTGGCTCAGGCGGCTTCATCGTCTTTGACGATACCGTGAAAATGCCTGAAGTGCTGTCGGTGATCGCGGACTTCTACGCGCACGAATCGTGCGGCCAGTGTACGCCGTGCCGCGAAGGCACGGGCTGGGCGGCGAAGGTCTTGCACAACATCGTCGCCGGCAAAGGCAGGCGGTCGGACATCGATCTGCTGTTGAAGATCGCCGATAACATGGAAGGCAAGACCATCTGCCCGCTCGCCGACGCCGACGTGATGCCCATACGCAGCTTCCTCACCAAGTACCGCGACGAGTTTGAAGCGATGTGCGCCAGCTAACTATGCCTCGCCACATTGAGCTTGTGGTGATGAAAAGAAGAGACGATGCCAAAGTTCATTCTTAACGATCAAGAAATCGAAGCGCAGCCGGGGCAGACCATCATTCAGGCCGCCCAGGATTACGGGATGGAAATCCCGCACTACTGTTATCACCCCGACCTGCCGATTGATGGCAACTGCCGCATGTGTCTGGTCGAGGTCGAGAAGATGCCGAAGCTGACGCCGGCCTGCACGACCGTGGTCGGCGAAGGCATGGTGGTGCGCTCGGCCAACGAGCGCGTCAAGACCGCTGTGCGCGGCGTGCTGGAATTCCTGCTCATCAATCACCCGGTCGATTGCCCTGTGTGCGATCAGGCCGGCGAGTGCCGCTTGCAGGATTACTATATGGTCTACGGCCTGCACACCAGCGAGATCGCGCAGTCGTTGAAGGTGCGCAAGTCGAAGGCGGTTGACCTCGGCCCGGTGATGCTCGATCAGGAACGCTGCGTCGAATGCTCGCGCTGCGTACGCTTCTTCGAGAACGTGACGAAGACCGGCGAGCTACAGTTCTTCGGGCGCGGCGACCACGTTCGCATCGGCACGATCAACAACGAGAGACTGAACAATCCTTACTCCGGCAACGTCGCCGAAATCTGCCCGGTCGGCGCGCTCACCGATCACGATTTTCGTTTCAAGGCGCGCGTGTGGTTCTTGCATTCGACCAACTCGGTCTGCGGCGGCTGCTCGACGGGCTGCAACGTGCGCATAGACCACCGCGACGGCGTGCTCTTTCGTATGCAGGCGCGGCGCAACACTGAAGTCAACAAGAGTTGGCTCTGCGATGAAGGCCGCTACAGCTTTCATCAACTGGATGAAGGCGAGCGCGTCTTGTATCCGTTGATGAAAGGCGGCGGCGGCGCGCAGACGCCTGCATCGTGGAACGACGCGGCGCGCGCGGTTGACGCGCGGCTCAAAGAGATTGCCGGCGCGAGCGGCGCAAATTCCATCCTTGGATTCGCCTCGCCGTCGGCGACCAACGAAGCGCTTTACTTGTTCAAACAATATCTTGGCGGGCAGATCGGCGCGGCGCAGTTCGACTTCCGCACAGACTCGGAAGACCGGCGCGTCATCGAAAAAGAAGATGACATCTTGCGCCACCGCGACAAGCACCCGAACACGATGGGCGCGTTGAAGCTCGACCTGGCGAGCGCCGACCTCGGCGGCATTGACGGCGCGATTCGCGCGGCGCGCGACGGCAAACTCAAAGCCGGCGTGATCGTCTACTTCAAGCCGCTGGTGCCGCGCCCCGAAGACGCGGAAGCCGAAGCGAAAGTGGCCGCCCTCGTCGAAGCGCTTGATTACTCGGTCGTGTTGGCATCGCACCAGGCCGACTGGCAACAGAAGGCGAGCGTCATCTTGCCCGTCGCCGGGTGGTCAGAAGAGGACGGCACTTATACAAATTATGAAGGGCGCGTGCAACTGGCGGCGAAAGCGATTGAGCCGGGCGGCGATGTCTTGCCGCTGTGGGAAGCCTTCGCGTTGCTCTTGCACGTCAGCGGCGCAGAGTCGCGCTGGATGACGCCCGATGACGTGTTCGTGACGCTGACGGAGAACGCGCCGGCTTTTCGTGGGCTTCAACTCGACCAGCGCCGCTCGCCGGGCGTGCTGGCGACAGCATAGCCAGGATACAGGAGTCAGGATTCAGGAGTCAGTTAAGGCATCAAGTGCGAATGGCTGCCGCTGGCTCTGGTCGCTTACGATTGGCACGGCCCTGTATCCTGCATCCTGTATCCTGTATCCTGTATTCATATGAAAAAAGCAGCTAAAGTAGTTAATGTCTCAGACATCTCGGATAAGCATAGCTCGACGTTCAAGGACGTGCTCGGCCCGCTCGTCGGTATGGGCTTGACGCTGACGCGAATGAAGGACAACCTGACCGGCAAGGTCAGCCCGACGATCAGCTATCCGGAAGAACGCCGCACCTACTCTGACCGTTATCGCGGCGCGCACATCCTGACGGCGCGCGAAGACGGCAGCCCGCGCTGCGTGGCGTGTTATATGTGCGCGACCGCTTGCCCGGCGGATTGCATCTACATCGAGGCGAAAGAGGTGGCCGACCCGTTAATCGAAAAAGCGCCGGCGCGCTTCGAGATCGATATGTTGCGTTGCGTCTTTTGCGGCTTCTGTGTCGATGCCTGTCCCGAAGAGGCGATCATCATGAGCCGCGAGTCGGAACTCTCTGCGTTCAGCCGCGAGGAGACGATCTGGGGCATCGAGCAGTTGATGAAACGGCCTGAGCTGCCGGAATTTGGTCTCGGCTACCGCCCGAATCAGGAACTGGTTGACAGCACGCTGGCCTTTACGCCAAAGCGGCCCGAACCGAAGCCGATGGCGGGCCGCGTGACGCTGAAAGAGCCGGCCACGATGATCCGGCATATCACGTTTGAACCTGAGGCCGGCGAGAAGTAATGGAGACGGCGCGGCGCGGGTGCTTGACTCTGAGAATTAATTCAGCCAAATTAAGACGCTGACAGGTTGCATCTTTTCTTAGCGGAACTCTCAAAAAGGAGGCTTAGGCTTAGATGACTTATGTTATTGCGGAACCCTGCATAGGGACCAAGGACACGGCCTGCGTAGACGTTTGCCCGGTCGACTGCATCCATCCGCGCAAGGATGAGGCAGAGTTCGAGACGGCGGAACTGCTCTACATCCACCCGGACGAATGTATCGACTGCGGCGCCTGCGAACCGGCTTGTCCCGTGCAGGCGATCTTTACCGAAGATGACTTGCCGGAGCAGTGGAAGCACTTCACACAGATCAACGCCGACTGGTACGTCAACAAGTAAGCACGGAGCGTGACGTTTGACGTACGTGATTTGTGAACCATGCATCGGCGCAAAAGAACTGGCTTGCGTTGATGTATGCCCGGTTGATTGCATTCAGGGCGGGCCGGATGAACCCCAGATGTATATTGACCCGATGACCTGTATTGATTGCGCCGCCTGCGAGCCTGTCTGCCCGGTATCGGCGATCTTCATTGAAGCCGACGTTCCGGCCAAGTGGCAGCGCTTCATTCAGAAGAATGCGGACTTCTTCAAGGAATGACCGGCCAGGCGGCAGAGGCGATGCCAGTTCTGATTCGATAACGCGACCTTCGATCCAGCGAGAAAATAACCTGTACAGCAGCAAAAAGCCGGAGTAGACGAGTTCGCTCCGGCTTTCGCTTTTACGGGCGTGGCCTTCAGGCGCGGCGATTCTTCATGTTGTGCAACAGCATCTTCTTGCCTTCCTGAAATCGCACCTCTATCTTGTTCGGCGGCAGGCTGGTTTCGACCAGGCCAGGCCCGAACTTCGGATGGCTGATGATGTCGCCGGCTGAATAGTTGTGATTCATATCGTAAGCTTTTTGCGGGCGCGCAGGGTCAATCGAAAAGGCCTGTCCCTCTTTGGAACGGCGCGAGCTTGTCGCCCGCTTGGTCTTCGGCGCGTCACTCGAAGCGCCAGTCGGCGCGCTGATTGCCGCCGCCTTCCGCTTGAAGTTGTGCGTGCCGCCGCACATCGAACAGGTCACGCGGCGCACGATGTCGCCATCCATTGCCATAATGGTATGCGTGCGTTCTTCTTTGCAGGTTCCGCAGTAGGATTCGATCTCTGCACCGACTCGGGGCTTTCTGTAGAGCATATATTGACTATACCAGTGGTCGGTGGTCAGTGGCCAGTGGCTGAGGAAGTAGGAGGCAGGAAGCAGGAAGCAGGAGGCAGGAGGCAGTTGTTAGTCCCGTAGGGACGACCTGTTTATAGTTCACGATGCAATAGATGAAGCAAGCTCCGTCAGGAGCGCAATGTCTATCGCGCCCCTACAGGGCTTCGTCCTTTCTATCAGCCATAACTATAAACATTGCGCCCCTACGGGGCTTCGTCACATCCTTTAGCCATTACTATAAACAGGTCGTCCCTACGGGATTTCGTCGTTTCCTTTAGCCGTAACTATAAACAGGTCGTCCCTACGGGACTGCTGATTACTGGCCATTGACCACTGCTTCCTGCCTCCTGCCTCCTGCTTCCTGCTTCCTATTAAAGCAGCTCGCGGAGCTTGCGGGCAGCGCGAAAGTGGATGCCTGAAGATTCGCTCGGCACTTCGCCGGGGCGGAACACTCCATCGACCCAGCGGAGGTATTCGCCGACCTCGCGCTTACTGATGATCGTGTGATGAATGCCGCTAGGCTGCATTCCGGCGACGATGTGATAGACGAGTCCATCCGTGCCCCAGTAAACGCCGACTTCCCAGAGACCCTTCTTCAATTCGGGGCCATCCACTTCGAGCGGCGTGCCCTCGACCGCCGCGATGATCGAGCCTTTTGTCTTTATCCGTTTGCCACCCATGCCTTAGTTCTATCGGAAACTCTCGCGTCGCGCAATATGCAATTCCAGACGAGCGCCGCTATACTTGAGTAGTCTTTAAGGTGGCGCGATTCTCGCAAAGTGAGACGAGGGGAATGCTCAATATTCTTTCAATCCGCTGTGGGCTGGCCTTCGCGCCTTATCTTGCCGAAGCGATGACGGGCTATCTCAACCTCGGCGCGTTTCATTCGCGCGTTGTCAAACAAGGCGGCAACGGCTTGATTCTGCGCTCAGGTGAGGAGATGGCTTTGCGATTTCAGGCGCACGAAGCAATGCTCGGCAACGAAGAAGCTCGTCATTATTCAGCCACGCTGGCGCTACGCCGCGATGTCTATGACATCATGCGAATGGCCGACGAGGTCGTCTTTGCCAGCATCGGCGATTCGGTGCTGCTCTCGCACACGCAGTCGGAACTGTGGCTCGAAGCGCCGGCGATTCAGGCGCTCTTGCGAGCTTTCCGCGAAGGCGCGCAATCTGCCGACGTGGCGTTGCCTGACTGGCTGAATATTTCGACCGGAGCAAACCGTCTCTTGTTGAGCGATCAACGCACAGGGCGCTGGGTGCTGCTCGGCGCAGAGCACGTCGCCGAGCTTGAACGACGCGCCGGTTTGCTCGTGCCGCCTGGTGGAAGTTTCAAACGTGTGAAGCCGCCGACGCTGACGGTCAAAGGCATCCCGGTCCATCTGCAATCCGCCTTCAGGCTGGTTGAGGCGCTTGAGCGCTTCGCTGAAACCGGCGACGTAGCGGCTTATACCGAGCAGACGCCGGATTATGTGCTTGCTGTTGAGAAGGCGACCGAAGGCATGGTTGTGCGCGACTTTGACCAGCGCGCTGCCTTGAATGCTAGAGAGGCGCGCAAATACGCGGCCATCGTGCGCGATGAACTGGAGCAGCGCCGCGCCATTCAATTCGAGCGTGGCGGCCTGCGCACAGTCATTGCGGACGATGGCGACGGAAGGTGGCTCTTGCAATGGGGCGACGAAATCTTGCTGACCGGCGAAGCTGCGGCGGCGCTTCGGCAAACTCCAGAAACATCACTAGCCGGTGGCCTGATAGCGCGACGCGACGAGAGATTTATGTTATTGCTGGATCCGGCAACCGGCGCGTGCGTCGCTCTGACTGATGAGGAAGAGTTGGTGCTGAGAGAGAAGTAATAAGATAGGATGGTGCTTGCCGCGTAGCGGCAGGTGAATTTAGGCAGTTGTTGAAACGCCCGCACCGCATGCCGCGTAGCGGCAATTGAATTTAGGCAGGTACTTTAGTGCCTGCACCGAGGGCCGCGTAGCGGCAATTGAATTTAGGCAGG
>JBJMGV010000120.1:0-23184 GCA_045807725.1 Blastocatellia bacterium
GAAAGACGCGGGTCTCGATCACCGCTGTTGATGCACGGCAGCGGGCCGGACTCTTGCGGCGGAGGCGTTCGAATCAACTGCCGATGAATCAAACAACCGCGCTCGTAAAGACGACAGGCCGAGGCAGTCGTCTCGCACAGACTCGAGGCTGACAACTTGAATCGGCAAGAGACCTCAGGGGCAATCTGCGCGGCGTAATTGTTATTCGTCGGCAGGACAAAGTCAATAGAAAGTTCGGGTCGCTTAACGGGCGTTGTATAGGACAATGCGGCCCGAAGTGATGGCCTGAGCGTAAGCGGTCACACGCTTAACTTGTCGAACTGCTTGACACCTTCTCACGGTGAAAGGTATAAGCTACACGCTTCAGCGAATCGCGTTCCTGTGCGGCTTCAGCCGCCGCGCCGTGCGGCCACGATTATTGTCACGTGCTCTGACTTAAAAGGAGAAGAATATGGAAAACAACAGGCAGCCTTCCTGGGGTCCGCTCGAACAGCGCTTTGGCGGCGAGCCGCGCCCGCGCAAGCTGTTGGCGCTCGACGGCGGCGGCATTCGCGGCGTCCTCACCTTACAAGTCTTAATTCGCATGGAGGACTTGCTGCGCGAGCAGAGCGGCCAGGGCGACGAGTTCCGCCTCTGCAATTTCTTTGACTACATCGGCGGCACGAGCACGGGAGCCATCATCGCCGCCGGGCTGGCGCGCGGTATGTCGGCGCGCGAGCTGGCGGACTTCTACATGAAGACCGGGCCGGCGATGTTCGACAAATCATTTATCCTTTTTCGGCTGCGCCATCTTTACGAATCGCAGCCGCTGAAGGAGAAGTTGCAAGAGACCTTTGGCAAAGACACGACTCTCTTCCCCGAATACCTCAAGTCTCTGCTGCTGGTCGTCACGCGCAACGTCACGACCGATTCGCCGTGGCCGGTGAGCAGCAATCCGTTTGCGCGCTATAATCTGCCTCATCGCACCGACTGCAACCTCTGCATCCCGCTCTGGCAACTGGTGCGCGCCAGCACTGCCGCGCCGGTCTACTTCGCGCCCGAAGTCATTCAGTGGGACGCGAACGATCCGTCGAAGACCTTCGTCTTTGAAGACGGTGGCCTGACGCCATACAACAATCCGGCCTTCCTGCTCGCGCGTATGGCGACGGCCAGCGCGTACAACCTGGGCTGGCAGACCGGCGAAGATAAGCTGCTCGTCATCTCTGTGGGCACGGGCGCAGCGCCGAAAGCCGACGCGGAAGTCTACTCTTCCGGCAAGTCCGCAGTGGCCAATCTCGTCAACTTTCCCTCCGCGCTGATGTATGGAGCGCAGGTGGATCAAGACATCAACTGCCGGGCCATCGGTCGTTGCGTGCACGGCAGTGTCATCGATCAGGAGTTGTGGGATATGGTTCCGCGACGTGGCGACGCTCGCACAGGCGAAGAGATTCCGCTCGCAGAAAATTTGGGCCGCCAGTTCCTCTACGCGCGCTATAACGCGGAGCTTACGGCGCGCTGGCTCAACGCGCGCGGGCTGAGCGACATTGAGCCGGCGAAGGTCGCCAAGATGGATTCGGTCGAATACATCCACGACCTTGTGCGCGTCGGTCAGGCGCTGGCCGACGATCTCCGCATCGAGCACTTCGCGCTGGATCGCTTCGGCCAGTTCTACTAACGTGCTGGCGACGGGGAGCAGATATGCGGGCCTTCATCATTCGCCCTTTCGGGACAAAGAACGACATCAACTTCGATGAGGTCGAGCGGTTGCTGATCGCCCCAGCGCTCAAGCGGGTCGGGGCCGAGGGCGGCACGACCATCGACATACTTGAGGCCGGCAACATCCGCGAGGATATGTTCCGGCGGCTGGTCACTGCCGATCTGGTCGTCGCTGATGTCTCAATCCACAATGCGAATGTTTTTTACGAGCTTGGCATCCGCCACGCCTTGCGCGACCGCAGCACCTTTATGCTGCGCTGCCGCGCCGACGCCTTTCCCTTCGATCTACAGACCGACCGCTATCTGGAATACAACAAGGACGACCCGGCGGCGCGTCTCGAAGAGTTGATCGCGGCGCTACGGCGCACGGTGGATTCCGGCAGAGTAGATAGTCCCGTCTTTAAGTGGTTGCCCAACCTGCGCGAGCCTGACCCCGCGGAGTTTATGGTTGTGCCGCCGGATTTCGGCGAAGAGGTGAAGCGGGCCGTGAATGACCGCCGCGCCGGCGACCTCGCGCTGCTCTCGTATGAGGTCACGGGCTTCGAGTGGGAAGTGCGCGGCTGGCGCACGATTGGCAAAGCGCAGTTCGACCTCAAGGCGTTTGCCGCCGCCAAGGTGACGTGGGAGAACGTCCGCCGCATTGAGCCGGATAACCTGGAAGCGAACCTGTTGCTCGGCACGATCTACGAACGGCTCGGCGATTTGACGCGCTCAACGCAGGCGCTTGAGCGCGCCCTCGCCAACCGAAGCATCAACCAGAATCAGCGCGCCGAAGTCTATTCGCTGGTGGCGCGCAATGCCAAGACACTCTGGCGCAATGAGTGGGAGGCCGCACCGCCCGACCAGCGCGCGGGCACTGCGCTGCGCTCCCCGTACCTGCGCGACTCGTGCGAGAACTACGAAGGCGCTTTCAACGAAGACCTCAATCACTTCTACTCCGGGCTGAACGCGCTGGCGATGATTAAGGTGATGCTGGCGCTGGCCGAGGCGCACCCTGATGTGTGGGCCGAGCAGTTCGATACCGACAAACGAGCCGAGGAGACGCTTGAAGATTACAAGGACCGCGCAAGTAAACTCGCTGCCGCCGTCGAGCTTTCGCTGAACGCAACCTTCACGCGGCTGAAGCGTGCAGGCCAGAAGGACGTGTGGGCCGAGATCAGCGCCGCTGACCTGAAACTCCTCACCACCGAAGAGCCGCGCCGCGTCGCCGCTGCTTACCGCAACGCGCTGGCTGGTGCGCCCGCCTTCGCCGCCGAATCGGTTCGCAAACAGCTTGCGATCTACAGAGACCTGGGCGTGCTCACTGCTAATCTCGCGGAGGTCTTCAAGGTTGTCGGCGAGCCGCCTCCGCTCTCTTCTGCCTCTGGTCCAACGGCGGCCCCGCCGCGCGGGCGTGTGCTGGTATTCGCCGGTCATATGATCGACGCGCCGGATCGCAAGCAGCCGCGCTTCCCGGCTGACAAAGAACAGCTCGCGCGTGAAAAGATCAAAGTAGCCATAATTACAGAGATGAATGCGGGCGCGGGTGTCGCCTGCGCTTACGCGGGAGGCGCGAGCGGCGGCGACCTGCTCTTTCAAGAGGTCTGCGCCGAACTCAATATTCCGACGCGGCTCTATCTGGCTATCCCGCCGCAGAACTACGTCACGACTTCCGTGCAGAAGGCCGGGCCGCAATGGGTCGAGCGCTTCTGGAATCTCTACAACAAACATTTCGCTGAAGGCCAGGTGCGTGTGTTGAGCGAAGCAACGAACGTGCAGGACGGGCAGGAATATTTGCCGGCCTGGCTGCGCGCCAAGCCCGATTACGGCATCTGGCAACGCAACAATCTCTGGATGCTCTTCAACGCGCTCGATGAAGGCTGCGACCCTAAAACGGGCGATCCCAACATTGCGCTCGTCGCGTTGTGGGACGGCGAAGGCGGCGACGGCCCCGGCGGAACCGGCGACCTCATCAAGAAAGTCGAACAGTTGGGCGCGCGCCGCGAGATCATCAAGACGAAAGAACTGTTCGGCCTCTAAACCTCCCGCGCCAGCGTTTTATCTCGACCTGCGGGCTGGCTTTTCGCGCCGTGTTGGTTACACTCGATTATAGAGTCACGCCTTAATGCACGATGGCCGCTTTGCTCGAATTTGCAGGACTTTTTGCCGGTTTTTGCAGGAGCGCCCTGCTTGACACTCGTTCGAGCCGTGTGTTAAGTTTCGTGGCTTGAGTCGGCAATAAAATTCTTGATTATGGAGTCCTGACCTTGCTCGCAAACGGCGCGCTCGCCTTCGCTGAAGGCAGCAGCAACATCATCAACCCGGACGGCTCGCTCGTCTTTGTCCTCATTCTCTTTCTGGTGTTCGTCTTCGTGATGAACCGTTTGCTGTTTCGCCCGGTCAGCCGCATTCTCGATCAGCGCGAGACGCTGACGACCGGCGCGGCCAACGAGGCGCGCGCGGCAGCACGGCGCTACGAAAGCAAGCTCAACGAATACGAGACGACCGTGCGCCAGGCGCGCGCCGAAAGCTATAAGCGGTTAGAGCAGCAGCGCGCCGTCGCGCTCGACGACCGCCGCCAGGTGGTCGAAGCGGCCAGGCAGCAGACCGCCGAAGAGATCGCGCAGGCGAAAGCCGAAATCGAGCGGCAGGCCGCTCAGGCGCGAGCGACGCTTGAGACGGAATCGCGGCAGATCGCCGAAAACATTTCGCGCACCATTCTGGGGCGCACGGTGGGAGGTGGGGCCGATTGAGCTTCGCATCATTCATCACGCCAGCGCTATTGTTTCTCGCCGAACAGGCCGAGCATGAAGTCTGGTGGCGAGACCCGCGCTGGCGCATCATCAACCTGCTGATCTTCGTCGTCATACTGATCTACATCCTCGTCAAAAAAGTTCGCATCGGTCAGGTCTTCGACAACCGCGCGGCGACGATTCTGAAAGAGCTGGAGCAGGCGCGGCGCGATAAAGAAGAAGCGCAGCGACGGCTGGCCGAGGTCGAAGCGCGCTTTGGCCGCCTCGATCAAGAGATTGCTGAGATTCGCGCTGAATCTGAACGCGAATCCGCGCGCGAGGCCGAGCGCATACGCCAGGCGGCGGCGGCAGACGCCGAGAAGGTTCGCCAGACCGCGCACCGCGAGATCGAAGGCGCGATGAAAGCGGCACGCAACGAGCTGCGCGCTTTCGTCGCCGAGCAGTCGGTCGAACTGGCCGAGACCATCATCCGCCGCGACATCCGGCCCGAAGACAATCAACGCATGCTCAACAAGTACATTGACGAACTGAGCGAGGTGAAGCGATGAGCGCAACGACCATCGCCCGCCGTTACGCGGAAGCTATGGCCGATGTCGCCATCGCGCACAACGTGGTTGACCAGATCGATGGCGAGTTGCGCATCTTTGCCGAGATGCTGCGCCAGAGCCGCGAACTGGTCAACGTATTCGCCAGCCCCGTGCTGCCGCAGTCTGACAAGAGCAAGGTGCTCGAAGCGTTGATCGCGCGGGCGCGGCCTGCGGCGTTCACAGCGAACCTGCTGCGCGCGATGCTGACCAATCATCGCATGCCGCTCGTCCCCGACGTTTATGAACAGTACCGCCGCCTCATCAACGAACGGCGCGGCGTCGTGGTTGCCGAAGTGACGACGGCGCAACCGCTCAACGCGCAAGAACAGGCGCAACTCAGCCAGCGGTTACAGACGATGACCGGCAAGCAGGTCAAGTTTCAATTCAAGACCGACGCCGCGCTGATCGGCGGCGTACTCACGCGCATCGGCTCGGTCGTTTATGACGGCTCGGTGCGCACGCAATTGCAAGCAATCGAACAGAGACTTAAAGCAGGGACTAGAGGCTAGAGGCTAGGGGCTAGTTGGCCGAGAGATATTCTCCAGTCCCTAGTCCCTGATTCCTACGCCCTGATCGAAGATCGGAGATCATAAATGGAATCCATCAGAGCAGACGAAATCAGCAAGATCATACGCCAGCAGATCGAAGGCTTTGACACCAGCGTCGAAGTCACAGAAGTCGGAACCGTGATTCAGGCCGGCGATGGCATCGCTGAGATTTACGGACTTGAGCGCGTGATGGCGGGCGAGTTGCTCGAACTGCCACACGAAGTCGCCGGCATCGCGCTCAACCTCGAAGAAGACAAGGTCGGCGCGATTCTCTTCGGCAATTACGAGAAGATCAAAGAGGGCGACGAAGTGCGCCGCACCAAGCGCATTATGTCGGTTCCGGTCGGCGACGAGATGATCGGGCGCGTCGTTGATCCGCTGGGCCGCCCGCTCGACGGGCGCGGCCCGATTGAGACAGGAAAATTCAACCCGCTCGAAAAAATCGCGCCCGGCGTTATGGATCGCCAGCCTGTACGCGAGCCGATGTTGACCGGACTCAAAGCCATTGATGCGATGGTTCCCATCGGGCGCGGCCAGCGCGAGCTGATTATCGGCGACCGCCAGACCGGCAAGACTGCCGTGGCGCTTGACACGATTATTAACTCGAAGGGCCGCGATCTGGTCTGCATCTACGTCGCTATCGGCCAGAAAGAATCGACCGTCGCGCAGGTCAGGAAGACGCTCGAAGATTTCGACGCGATAAGCTATACCATCATCGTTGACGCGTCGGCCTCAAGCCCGGCGGCGATGCAATACATCGCGCCGTATGCGGGCACGGCGATGGGCGAATACTTCCGCGACAACGGCAAGCACGTGCTCTGCATCTACGACGATCTGTCGAAGCACGCGTGGGCCTATCGCGCCATCTCGCTGCTGCTGCGCCGCCCGCCCGGACGCGAGGCTTATCCGGGCGACGTGTTCTACCTGCACTCGCGCCTGCTCGAACGTTCGGCGAAGCTGTCGGATGCGCTCGGCGGCGGCAGCCTCACGGCGCTGCCGATCATCGAGACGCAAGCGGGCGACATCTCGGCCTACATTCCGACTAACGTAATCTCAATCACAGACGGACAGATTTTCCTCGAAAGCGATCTGTTCCACTCCGGCGTGCGCCCGGCGATCAACGTCGGCAATTCTGTAAGCCGCGTCGGCGGCTCGGCGCAGACTCGCGCGATGAAGCAGGTGGCCGGCACGCTGCGCTTAGACCTGGCGCAGTACCGCGACCTCGCGGCGTTCGCGCAGTTCGGCTCGGACCTCGACAAAGCGACGCAGCAACAGTTGAATCGCGGCGGCAAGCTCACAGAGCTGCTCAAGCAGCCGCAGTATTCGCCGATGCCGGTCGAGCAACAGGTCATCTCGATCTGGGCCGGCACAAAGGGCTATCTCGACGACATCGCCATCGACAGCGTCAAGAAGTTTGAGTCGGGATTGCTCGGCTTCATAGAGAACACGCGCGGCACTCTGCTTGAGAAGCTGCGCGAGCGCAAGAAGATTGACGACGAGATCGAAGGCGAGTTGCGCGCTGCCGTCACCGAATTCAAAGAGCGCTTCACGGCGGACGCGCGCACAGCTTCGGCTTAACAAGTCAGGATTCAGGATTCAGGATTCGGGATTCAGGGAAGCCCGTGATCCGCAAGCAGTCCGGTTCAGCGGCATCCTTTCGCACCTGACTCCGGCACTGAATCCTGAATCCTGAATCCTGAATCCTGATTATGGCAAACCTTCAAGACCTGCGCCGACGGGTTCGCTCCGTCCGCAACATGCAGAAGATCACGCGCGCGATGAAGCTGGTCGCGGCGGCCAAGCTGCGCCGCGCGCAGGAGCGCGTCGTCGCCGCGCGGCCTTACGCCAACACGATGATGCGCGTGCTCGGCAGGCTGGCGTCGCGCGCCGGCGATTACCGCCATCCGCTGCTCGACCCGCGCGGCGATGAACATTATGTCGTCGCGCTGATCACCTCTGACAAGGGACTGTGCGGCGCGTTCAACACCAACCTCAACAAAGCGATGCAGCAGTTCCTGCGCAGCAACGCGGATAAGCGCGTCGAGCTGGTTCCGGTCGGGCGCAAAGGGCGCGACTTCTTTCGCCGCCGACCTGTTGACAAGCTGCGCGAATACCTCAACGTCACGGCGCGCACGGTTCAGCATTCGGATGCGGCGGAGATCGCCCGCGACCTGATGGAGATGTACACCGCCGAGGATGCGACGGTCGATAAAGTCTTTCTGATTTACACCGAATTTCAGTCGGTGATGTCGCAGCACGTCACCGTCAAGCAACTACTGCCGATCCCTTCGGAGAACTTCGACAGCGAAACGGCAGAGCCGGCGGCGTCACAAGGCGGCGATTACCTGTACGAGCAATCGCCCGCCGAAATCTTCGGCAGTCTGCTGCCGCGCTACGTCGAGACGCAAGTCTTTTACGCGCTGCTCGAATCGGTCGCCAGCGAACAGGGCGCGCGAATGACGGCGATGGATTCGGCCTCGAAGAACGCCGGCGAAGTCATCGACACATTGACGCTGAACATGAACCGCGTGCGTCAGGCGTCGATCACCCGCGAGATCATCGAAGTCGTTTCGGGCGCGCAAGCGCTGAGCGGCTGAAGCCGCAAGACAAGCGACACGGGGACACGGCGACGCGACGACGCGGCGAGGAAAAGACCCGGAGACCCATACTCATCTTTCTCCGCGTCTCTCCTTCGCCGCGTCGCCGCGTCGCTTTCTCTTTTATCGTATGGCTGAAAACCTCACGACCGCCGAGTCGAGCCTGACCGCCAGAGTGTTGAAGTACTGGCTGCCAGTGCTGTTTATGATCGGCGCGATGTATTACGCCTCGACCGACGTTTTTTCGGGCGACAACACGCGCAACGTCATCGAGCGGGTCGTGCTGTGGTTCAGGCCACACACCCGCGAACACACGCTCGTCACGATCAACTACATCGCCCGCAAGCTGGCGCACTTCACCGAATACGCCGTGTTGGCGGCGCTGTTGTTCCGCGCCTTCCGCGCTGACTCGGCGTGGCGCTGGCGCTGGCGCTGGGCCGCTTATTCATTCGGAATTGCGCTGAGCTGGGCCTTGCTCGATGAGTTCCATCAAACCTTCACGCACACGCGCGGCGGCTCAATCTACGACTCGCTGCTCGACACATCGGGCGCGATTGTTATGCTCGCCCTCATCTGGCTGGTCAATAAGAAGGATACAGGATACAGGAGTCAGGATTCAGTTCAGACGGCGAATGGGGATGGCCATCGCTGAAGAGTCGGGCTACCTGTGAATCGGAACTCCCTGAATCCTGTATCCTGTATCCTGTATCCTGCCTTTCACTCCATCCGCACGACGCCGACCTTCTCAAGCAATCGCAAGTAGTCGGCTACGTCTTCGACCGCGATAGGCCCATAAGCGGCGGCGAGGTAGTCGCGTATGGCCTGCACGCTGCGCTTGCCGTCCACAAGGTTCAACGTTTCGTAGAGCAGGATTTCGCCGTGAGGACGGGCCGCAATGCGCTCGATGGCGTGCGTGTCGCCCGCCGCGCGCTCGCTAATGTAATCGTAATAATAAATATTCATCGGCCCGGTGACTCGCCTCGTCGGCACGCGTTGAAAGTCTGCCGAGCGCGGGCGCGACGCCTCTTTCGGATTGCGCGGCTTCTCTTTCGTTTGCTCCTTCGATTCAAGCGTGAAGACGACGCGACTGCCTTTGCGTTGCTCGGTGAGCTTGCCGGTCAGCACCAGCCACGCGCCGCTCAGTTGATCGACCAGCGCTTCGGCTTTGGCTTCGAGGGCGCGGTCGTTCGGCGCGAATTGAAGCACGGAAGCAATCGCTTCGGCGTCGCTCTCGACCGTGTGAGCGATCAGGTTGCGCGCTTCGTCGGCGGCGTCTTTGACGCCGCTCGCTTCAATGGCGGCGGCCCTGGCCCTGACTTTTGCCACGCCGGCAAGCGCGCGGGCAAAGACTTCGTCGGCCAGCCGCGCCGCTTCGCGCCCGCCGGCCCGCGCCAGAAAATATCCCGACGCGGCGGCGATAAAGGTCGAGCGTTTGATCTTGGTCGCGTCAATGTTGGACGGCAGGTCGTTGTTGGTGTGGATGAATACGTCGGGCCAGTCGCGCAGGTAGATGGTCGGGATACGGAACGAGCCTTCCTGATAAACGTCGTGGTCTGATCCCATCTCAAACGGCGTAGTGTCGGCGACAAAGCTCTCTTTCGCGCCTTCCGCAGCGACGAGCGCATCATCGAAACCGGCTCCAGAAGCCGCTTTCAGAGCGCCCTCGATGGCGTACTCGGCGAACACGTCGCCGACGGCGTTGACGGCGCTCGGCAGCGAAGCCGGCGTGTGCGTGACGTGCAACACGGATTTGGTGATGGCGTAATTGCCGCCGACCATATCGCAATGCACGGCGGCCTTCATACGGTGAACGATCTCCGGGTGCTCGGCGAAGTAGGCGAGCGTGCCGTTGATCTCCGGCGGCCAGATGAATCGTATCGTGCGGCGCGGACGCTCGATCTCGCCGCGCTTGATCAGCGTGTTGAGAGCGCGCGCGGCTTCGAGGATGGCCGCCGCGCCCGACGCATTATCGTTCGCGCCCGGCTTCTGGTGGCAGAGGTGGCACGAAAAGATGATCTCTTCGCCGGCCAGATCGCTGCCGGGGATGACGGCGGTGACGACATCGTAAGCGCTCGGCTTGATCTCGGCTTTGACTGTGGCGTGAAGCGTGACCTGTTCGCCGCGCGCTAATCGCTGTTGATATTCGTGCGCGCGGCGCAGCGAGATCATAAAGGCGAATCGGTTGTCTGCGTTATACGGAGAAAGGTGTCCCCAGCGCACGTTGTCAACGTAATCGCCCGACCATGCGGTGACTTGATTCTGTTGATAGCTCAAGACGCCCGCCGCGCCGCGCTCGTCGCAGGCCAGCTTATGCGCCGTTGCGACGTTGCCGCCGGCGAGCACCAGCCGCCCCTTCACCTCTTTGCCTTCGTAATCTTTCGCCGACGTGCCCGCACCGACATCAAGGAGCGTCGTTGTTACGTCGGCGCTCTGCGAATAGTCGGCGAGCGCAACACGCATCTCGTCGTAATCGGCGATCTTGATGCGGCGCGGCTCGGTCTCCCACAACTGCGCGACGGTGGCTTCCCAGCCCGGCGTTGACTTCAGCGTGTAGTAAGTCTTCTTACCATCGGCGGCGAAGCGTTCGACCTGCACCTGTTCAAGTCCGTACTCTCTGGCCTTCGCGGCGATGAACTCGGCGGCGCGGCTGTAACCCGACGATGCCTGCACGCGATGATCGCGGGCCAACTCCGTCACCGTGTCTTTGGCGATAAGGCCGTTGATCTCGGCGGCAAGCGCGTTGACTTCTCTGTCGGAAAGCAGCGACGTTTTGGTGAAGCTGTCGCCGCGCGTTTGCGCCAACACAAGGACGAGCGCGGTTTGATTGAGCAGCAAGAGAAGGGCAAGAAGCAGAGCGAATCTTTTCATCACGAGCGCCTCACAAGCCAAAGCAGGATAAATCGAAAGGAAGTCCCGTCAGGGACGCGATGTTTATAGTTCCCAACGAAGGAAGAGACGTGCGCCCTGTAGGGGCGCAATGTTGACATCACGCTCCTGACGGAGCTTGAACGTCATACGCCAAAAGCTACTATAGAGCGTGTCTGAGAAGCCCTGAAAGGGCGCGATTCAATAGCCCAGAGCATCGCCCTGGGTACACACAGCGACCGTTCCGCAAGCCCTGAAAGGGCGCAATAACCGATCACCTAGTGCGCCCTTTCAGGGCTTGGCGGTTTGCACCGGCTCTCTTCCAGGGCGATGCCCTGGGCTGTCGAATCGCGCCCCTGCGGGGCTTTCTTTGGCTTTTCAGACTCGCTCTATAAACATTTCGCCCCTACGGGGCCGGGATTGACACCTGTTCAGTCAACGCGAAGCAGCCGCGACCACCAGACGTAAATCGCGGCTGCTTGATTCGTTAAAACACTGCGGCTGATTGTCTGCCTGCTGCCATCACTTTTTCGCGCCGCCCAGGCTGGCTTTCGCTTGCGCCAGCGCCATCGCCACAGCGTAAGCGTAACCACAAAAGTAGATCAGCAGGAAAGGAATCGTGCCGAACGTCTGGCTGTCTATCGCGTACCAGATCGTGAATAGAAAATAGAGCGCAAACACGAACTCAAGCCAGGGGAAGTTAAGGCGGCGCGGCACGTAGCGCTTCTTCACCCAGGTCTTGTCGGCGGCCTGCTCGACGCTGTACTTCGGCGTGCGCACGAACGGCGTCTTGACACCCAGGATAGCTTCCAACACCGCCCGCGCGTTCGAGAAGGTCAGCGCGATGCCCATACTCATCACAAGCGGAATGTACTTGATCGACCGCGTCCACGTCTTCGGGTGCAGGTGCCACTGCGTGACCAGATAGTAGACGATCACCGAGACAGTCGAAAATGTCAGGATCGGAACATCCAACAGGAAAAGATGAAACAGCCCCTGGTTGTAACGCACGATCAGGATGGGCAGGTTGATCAACGCCAGCACGATCACCAGCGGCGCAGCCAGATTGCCGGTCAGGCGGAAGAACTGTTCGAGCTTGGCGCGGCGCGGCAGGCGCGGGTCGCGCCACATACGGCCCAGCAATTTCAAGCCGACCTGAATGACGCCCTTCGCCCATCGCTTCTGCTGCGACTTGAAGGCGTTGATCTCGACCGGCAATTCGGCGGGCACGTCTTCGTCCATCAAATAAACGAAGCGCCAGCCCATCAGGTGAGCGCGGTACGACAGGTCTGTGTCTTCGGCCAGCGTGTCGTGCTGCCAGCCGCCCGACCACTCGATGGCTTCGCGCCGCCACATACCGGCAGTGCCATTGAAGTTGAAGAAGCTGCCTGCACGGTTGCGCGCCGTCTGCTCGATGACGAAATGGCCGTCGAGCATAATGGCCTGCACTTTGGTGAGCAGCGAATAGTCGGCGTTGATGTGGCTCCAGCGCATCTGCACCATGCCGACGCGCTCGTCGGTGAAGTAATCGATGATGCGCCGTATGCAGTCGGGCCTCGGCACGAAGTCGGCGTCGAAGATCAAGATCAATTCGCCGGACGATTTCTTCAGGCCGGCTTCGAGCGCGCCCGCCTTAAACCCCGTGCGGTCGTCGCGGTGATGATAGGTGATGTCAAAGCCCTGCTCGAAATACATCTGCACGGCGCGCGAAGCGATCTCAACGGTGTCGTCGGTCGAATCGTCGAGCACCTGAATCTCCAGCAACTCGCGCGGGTAATCGAGCGCGGTCACGGCTTTAATCAATCGCTCGGCGACATACATTTCATTGAACAGCGGCAACTGCACGGTAAGGCGCGGCAGGCGGTGAGGCGCAAAGCGCGCCTTCGGCTGCGGCGTGTGCTTGCGGTAACGTAGAAAAAGATAGACCAGCCGGTAACGATAGACGCCATAGATCGACAGCAATCCGAGTATGCCGAAGTATATCCACATCAAATAAATGTCGAGCCAGTCGTTGACATTCAGATAGCTCAGATTGCCCGCCGGATAACGCCCGCCGTAAGCGTTGCTCGACGCGTTGAACTTATCGATTGCGGTGTTGCCGGTCTGCTGCACGGGCAGCGCCAGCAACTCAACGTCGTCGGTCAGACCGACGACGACTTGCGCGTGGCCGCTGATCTCTTGAATGTTCGGGCACTCGCTGTGCAGCGCGTAGCTGCCCGCTTCGAGCTGATCGAATCGGAAGAAGCCCTGCTCGTCGGTGCGGGTTTGAAAGGTTTGGCCGGTCGCATTATTGCGCGCCGTCACGGTCAGGTCGTGCATCAAGTAGCCGCGCACTTCGGTGATGCGACCGTGAATCGCGCCCTCGCCGGCGGCCATAGCGACGGTGGAAAGAGAAAGAACAAGAAAACAGACGGATGATATTAACTTCTTCATAAGATCACCTGAGCCGGGACTTTGATGCCGCGCGGCCTCTTCGCGTTCGCAAATCAAGCGCAAAGTATAGAGAGGCGCGCATTGCATTTCAAGATGGGGCCGAGCTTCTTAATAAGGCGGCTGATCGGGTGGCGGGCCATAGCTCGGCGGCGGATTGCCCGGCGGCGGGTAAGCCGGCGGCGCGGCTTTGCGCTTCTCGAAGATGGCAACGCCGATGATGCCGCCGAGCGTCGCCAGGCCAACGGCGATCAGCGCGAAGATGAGCCAGACGAGGAGCGCACCCAGTATGCGGTTCTCTTCTAAGAAGCTGGCAATCTGATTCAGCATCGCCTGCGCATTTTGGTCGGCCTGCTTCTTGGCCTGCTCCCTCATATTCCCGACCATGCTGGCCCAGCTCAACAGCAAGATCGGAATGTTGACGACCAGAAAGATCAGCGAGCCGATCAGTCCGGTCATTGTCCCGGTCAGCGCGCCGTCGCCGGTCGTCACGCGCTGCACCGGCGAGCGACGGATGAGCATATAAGCGGCGACCGCGCCGCCGACGATTCCCCATAGGCAGCAGCCGAGATTGATGAGCGGGATGATCGAAAGGCCGGCCAGCACGACGCCGCCCACCAGCGCCGGCACCAGCTTGCTTGGTTTGTCAGTCACAGTGAACCTCTTGAGCAGTGGCTAGTGGCTAGTGGCCAGTGGCCAGTTGTCTGTTCGGACAAGCTCCGTTAGGAGCGCAATGTTTATAGCCAACGATGCAGTAGATCATACAAGCTCCGTAGGAGCGCAATGTTTATAGTTACCGATGCAATAGATGATGCAAGCTCCGTAGGAGCGCGATGTTTATAGTTACGCAGTTGATTGAGTCTTCAAGCCCCGTCAGGAGCGTGATGTTGATATTACGCCCCTACGGGGCTTCGTCACATCCTTCAGCCATATCTATAAACATTGCGCTCCTAACGGAGCTTGGGAAACTATCAACTCACAACTATCAACTCACAACTATCAACTGACCACTGGCAACTATCAACTATCAACTGACCACTAGCCACTGGCCACTGCCTTTCAAAATCTTACGACCGTATCCGGGCCGCCTTCGATGTGAACGGTGTCGATGAAGCGGACGCGCTTGGTGCCTTCCGTTGCCATAATGATAGACGACGTGCGAATGCCCGTGCCGAAGAATCGCACGCCGCGCAAGATCGTACCGTCGGTGACGCCAGTGGCGGCGAAGATGATGCGGTTGCCCGGCGCGAGGTCGTCCGTGTCATAGATGCGGGCCGGGTCTTTAATGCCCATCTCGCGCATACGCTCGACGATGCCTTCGGGAATCTTGCTGCGGTCTTCGGACTGTTCAAGCTGATCTTTTAACGCGAAGCGCGCTAGTATCTGGCCGTTCAGGCATTTCATCGCCGCCGCTGTCAGCACGCCTTCGGGAGCACCACCGATGCCCATCACCGCGTGCACGCCTGAGCCGGCGACTGCCGCTGAGATGCCTGCCGACAGGTCGCCGTCTGTAATTAATCGTATACGCGCGCCGGCCTCGCGTATGTCGGCGATCAGCTTGCTGTGGCGCGGACGATCCAACACAATGACCACCAAGTCTTCGATGTCGCGGTTCAACCGTTTGGCGATGGCGCTGAGATTATCTTTCACCGGCGCGTCCAGATCGACCGCGCCTCTTGATGATGGCCCGACGATTAGCTTTTGCATATACACGTCAGGCGCGTGCAGCAGGCCGCCTTTTTCGGCGCAGGCCATCACCGAGATGGCGTTGGCCGAGCCGGTCGCGCACAGGTTCGTGCCTTCGAGCGGGTCAACGGCGATGTCTACTTCCGGGTAACGCGCGCCGTCTACGCTGTCGGGCCGGTGGCCCGCGCCAACCTTTTCGCCGATGTAGAGCATCGGCGCTTCGTCGCGCTCGCCTTCGCCGATGACGATCTCGCCGCGCATCGGCACCGTGTCCATGATCTGGCGCATCGCTTCGACGGCGACGTGGTCCGAGTACTTGCGCTCGCCTCGGCCCATCGTTTGTGCCGAAGCGATGGCCGCCGCTTCGACGACGCGAAGGAACTCAAGCCCCAGCTCGTGCTCCATTTTTCTTTCCATTACATCCTCCTGGTCTGAATGTCCGAACCCGCTCCGTAGGTTCTGGTTGCCGCTCGCTTGAAGGCTTTGATAATGATTCATTCACCGCCTTTTTTCAAGCAAATGCCGGCCAGCGCTGGCATTGCGCAATCCTGAAAAATTTGCATAATTTGATGCTGTCTCGTTCTTCCCCAAGAGACACACCGAAGCAGTCAGCGATCCATCAACGGCACCAAGGGTTCGTCATTTAACGCAGCACTGAACGTTCACGCGCGTTGCAAGGCGCAGGAGTCTTTCTATGCGAAAGCAGCTCATCATTGCACTCATCTGCCTGGGACTGGCCGGCGGCAGTCTATGGCTCGCGGTCGTTTCGGCCCACATCACTTCGCCACGCGCTCAACAGTCGCCGCAAGCGGTGATGCTGGTCATCAACGAGTATCTGGCCAGCCCCCCTGCCGGTATTGCTGGTGATGCCAACGGGGATGGCACCCGCAGCGCAACGCAAGATGAGTTTATTGAGCTGGTCAATGCTGACACCGCCCCGCTCAACATCAGCGGCTTCACAATCAGCGACTCGACGCAGGTGCGCTACACGATTCCGGCCAACAAGATCATTCCCCCAGGCGAAGCGGCGGTCATCTTTGGCGGCGGCTCGCCAACAGGCGCGTTCGGCAATGCGGCGGCGAATGGATTGGTCTTTGCTGTTGGCGGCTCCGGGCTTTCGCTCAATGATGGTGGCGATATGATCATCGTGAAAGACGCCACCGCTACGACCGTTGCCTCACTGACCTATACAGCAGCGGAAGGTGGTGCCGGCCAGGCCCTCACACGCAGCCCTGATATAACCGGATCGTTCGTCACGCATTCAACCGCAAGCGGCGCAGGTGGACGCTTGTTCTCGCCCGGCACGCGAGTTGACGGTACTACGTTCACTGTTCCCTTGCCACACATTGATTCGATCTCGCCTAACTTTGTCGTTGCCGGCAGCGGCGACGTACCCATCATTATTACCGGCAGTAATTTTCAAATGGTCTCACAGGTTCGCGTAGACGGTATTGCAGTCACGACAGGCTTCACCGATGTCATGCATTTGAGCGCCACTGTGCCGACTTCAATCACTAACGTTGCGGGCGGGCATGTAGTCATTGTTGAAAATCCCGGCCCCTTGACCTCCAACACGGCCACGTTCACTGTGTTGGGCGCGGTCGGCATCAATGAATATCTCGCTGACCCGCCCGATGGTCTGGCTGGCGACGCCAACGGCGACGGCGTGCGTGATTCTTCTGACGACGAGTTCATCGAAGTCGTCAACCGCACAGATATGCCGATCAACATCGGCGGCTACGCATTGCGCGACACCGACGCCGTGCGATTTACTTTTCCGGCGGGCACGATACTTCCTGCGAACGAAGCGGCGGTTGTCTTTGGCGGCGGCAATCCAACCGGCGAGTTCGGCAATGCTGCTGCGAACGGGCTGGTCTTCACCGCTGGCACTCTGTCGCTCAACAATGCTGGCGACACCATCTCACTGCTCGGCCCGGCCAGCCAGGTGATCGAATCGATCACCTACGGCTCAAGCGAAGGCGGCGCGAATCAATCGATCAATCGTAACCCTGAGCTTATTGGCACAAGCTTCCTTCAGCATTCGAGTATGACCGGCAGCAATGGGCGTCTGTTTTCGCCCGGCACGTTCGTTACCGGCGCGGCGTTCACTGTGGGGCCGCGCCTCACAGACATTCAGCCCGATCACGCGCCGCGCAATTCGCCGCCTTTTGACCTGACCATCCACGGCAGCAACTTTGAATCAACCGCGAAAGCGACGATTGATGGCAACATCGTTACCACGACTTTCGGCAGTCCGGGCCAGTTGACCGCGCGCGTGCCTGCCAATGTGACGGCAGTAGCAGGCGCGCACACCATCAGAGTGATTCACGAAAGCGGCAACCGCTCGAACGCGCTGACGCTGATGATCGATATGAGTGACCCGATCATTGATTCCATCTCGCCCGATAGCGCCATTGCCGGCAGCGGCGATGTGATGATTAGTGTCGCGGGCCACAACTTTCAGGCGGCATCAAAGGTGCGCGTAGACGGCAACATGGTAACAACGACCTTTGTTGATTCGATGAACCTGAGCGCCATCGTGCCAACTTCGGTGACGAACATAGCGGGCGCGCACGCTGTCACGGTCGAGAACCCCGGCAGCGTCATTTCTAACATCGTCACCTTCACCGTGTTCGGTGCGGTCGGCATCAACGAATACTTAGCCGACCCGCCCGACGGCATTGCCGGTGATGCGAACGGCGACGGCATACGCGATTCATCCGACGATGAATTCATCGAAGTCGTCAATCGCACGGATGCGCTGCTCGACATCAGCGGCTTCAAGCTGCGCGATGCAGACGCCGTGCGCTTCACGTTCCCCGCAGGAACGATGCTGCCCGCCGGCGAAGCGGCAGTCGTCTTTGGCGGCGGCAATCCAACCGGCGAGTTCGGCAATGCTGCTGCGAACGGGCTGGTCTTCACGGCTGGCAGTAGCGGGCTGTCGCTCAACAACGGCGGCGATACGATCTCTTTGCTTGATGCCGCAGGGCAGACGATTGAATCCATCACCTTCACTTCGGCAGAGGGCGGCGCGAATCAATCGATCAATCGCAACCCCGAACTCATCGGCACGATGTTCAAGACGCATTCGACGATGACCGGCAGCAACGGGCGATTGTTCTCGCCCGGTACGTTCGTCACCGCGTCGTCGTTCACGACTGCGCCGCACATTACCGATATTATGCCGAACAGTGCGCCGGTGAACTCGCCGCCGTTTGATGTGACCGTTCACGGCTCTAACTTTGACTCAAGCAGCAAAGCGACGATTGACGGCAATATCGTCACGACGACCTTCGTTAGCTCGATCCAGTTGACGGCGCGCGTGCCCGCTAACGTGACGGCAGTCGCCGGCGCGCATACAGTTCGGGTGAAGTACGAAAGCGGCAATCACTCGAACGCCGTCACACTAACGATGGTGGCGACGCATCCGGTCATCGATTCGATCTCACCGGACACAATCATTGGCGGCGGCGATGTACCGCTGGCCGTGACCGGCAGCGACTTTCAATCCGGCTCGAAGGTGCGCGTTGACGGCAATCAAATCAGCACAACCTTTGTCGATGCGATGCATTTAAACGCCATTGTGCCGGCTTCGGTGACGGCTTTAGGAGGCGCGCACGCCGTCACAGTGCAGAACCTCGATCAAGTCATCTCCAACTCTGTGACCCTGACCGTGCTCGGTACGGTAGGCATCAACGAATACCTGGCCGACCCGCCCGACGGCATTGCCGGTGATGCCAACGGCGACGGGGTGCGTGACTCGTCCGACGACGAGTTCATCGAAGTCGTCAATCGCACAGATATGCCGATCAACATAGGTGGCTTCAAGCTGCGCGATGCAGACGCCGTGCGCTTCACGTTCCCCGCAGGAACGATGCTGCCCGCCGGCGAAGCGGCGGTCATCTTTGGCGGCGGCAATCCAACCGGCGAGTTCGGCAATGCTGCTGCGAACGGGCTGGTCTTCACGGCTGGCAGTAGCGGGCTGTCGCTCAACAACGGCGGCGATACGATCTCTTTGCTTGATGCCGCAGGGCAGACGATTGAATCCATCACCTTCACTTCCGCAGAAGGCGGCGCGAATCAATCGATCAATCGCAACCCTGAACTCATCGGCACGATGTTCAAGACGCATTCGACGATGACTGGCAGCAACGGGCGACTGTTCTCACCCGGTACGTTCGTTACGGGTGCGCCGTTCACGACCGCGCCGCACATCACGAGCATTCAACCCGACAGCGCGCCGCTCAATTCGCCGCCGTTTGATGTGACCATTCACGGCAGCAACTTTGAAACGGACGCTAAAGCGCTCGTTGATGGCAACGTCGTGCCGACCACGTTGATTAGCTCAACCACATTGATGGCGCACATCCCGGCCAACGTGACGGCAGTCGCCGGCGCGCATACAGTTCGGGTGCGACTCGCCGGCGGCAATCGCTCGAACGCGCTCACGCTGACGATCATTCCGCCGCCACCGCGCATCATCGAAGTGCTGCCGAGGGTCATCGCGCAAGGCACGAGTAACTTCGTCCTCTTCATCCAGGGCGAGAACTTTTTCGCCGGCGCTAAGGCGTTGATTGACGGCACGGAAGTCACGACCACGGTCAGCAACTTGATGGAACTGCGCGCGACCGTGCCGGCCAGTTTCACGGCGACGCTAGGCACGCGGCGCGTGCGTGTGCGTAACAGCGATGGCCAGTTGTCGAATGAGGCGAGCTTTGAGATCGTCGCCGCCAGCTCGCGCATCAACACGCTGACGCCAACGAGCGTGCAGGCCGGCAGCGCCGCCTTCACGATGACGATAGACGGCGCGAATTTTAAGACCGGCGCGACCGTGCTGTTCGATGAAGCGCCGCTCGCAACGACCTTTGAATCGGCCTCGCGGGTGCGCGCCGAAGTGCCCGCTGCGCTCATCACCGCGCCGCGTCTACACACCGTGCAGGAGCGCAACTCTGACGGCGGCTTGTCGAATCAGGCCATCTTCGTGGTGCTGCCGGTTCCGCCGCTTGCTGCAACCATCGACCCGTCATTCGTCATAGAAGGCGCGGGCGATGTTCTGATCACAATCACCGGCGAAGGTTTTCAGCCCGGCGCGGTCGCTCGCCTGGTCGAGAACAATCAACTCGGCACGTCGCTCGACACGACCTTCGTCAACAGCGGACGGTTGACTGCGCTCGTTCCGGCGCGATTCACCGAGACCGCCGGCGCGCTCGCCGTTCAGGTCGAAAACGCTGACTTCGGCGTGTCGAACACGGTGACGCTCAGGGTCTTCATTCGCAACGCGCTCGTCATCAACGAGTACCTCGCCGACCCGCCGGGCAGCGCCGCCACCGATCTCGAAGGCGACGCCAACGGCGACGGCTCGCGCAGCTCGTCGCAAGATGAATTCATCGAGATTCTCAACCGCACGAGCGAGCCGATTGATCTGTCAGATTTCAAAATCTCGGACGCCGACGAAGTCCGCCACGTCTTCGCCAAAGGGACCATCCTGCCGGCCTTTGAAGTGACGGTCGTTTTCGGCGGCGGCAGGCCGCGCGGCAGTTTCGGCAATGCCGCCGAAGAGCATCTCGTCTTCACCGCGTCGAGCGGCGGGCTATCGCTCAACAACGGCGGCGACACGATCACGCTGGCCGACGCAGCGGGCCGCAAGATCGACGAGATTAAATTCGGCGCGGCTGAAGGCGGCGCGAATCAATCCGTCAACCGCGACCCCGATGGCAACGGCGCGACCTTCGCTCTGCACACGCAGGTTGCGCACGACACCAGTGCCCTCTTCTCACCCGGCACGCGGGCGACGGGCGAGTTGTTTTCCGTCAAGCCGGCGGTGCAGAGCCTGACGCCTGAGCGCGTACACGCGGGCACAGGCCCGCTCACGCTCACGGTCGCGGGCAGCAACTTTGCGCCGGGCGCGACGGTGATGCTGGGCCCGACATCGCTTGCGACGACCTACCGCTCGGAGACGCTGCTTGAAGCCGTAGTCGGCGCGGCGCTCATCACTGAAGGCGGGTCGCTGGAGATACGCGTGCGCAACCCGCGCGGCGAAGTCTCTTCGGCAGCAACGCTGTTTGTCTTTGATGATCCGCCGCAACTCGCGCGGCTGACGCCGGACAAGACCAGCACCGGCGCAGAAGATGTCGAGATGACGATTGAAGGCGAACGCTTTCAGCGCGGCGCGGTCGTGCTGGTCGGTGGCCAGGCGGTCGCCGCCGAGTTCGTATCAAAGACGCGGCTCAAGGCGACGTTGCCGGCGAGCCTCTTCACGAAGGTAGGCAGCATCAATGTGCAGGTGAAGAATGCGGACGGCACTCTCTCTAACACGATGACGGTCGCGGTTGATTACGGGCCGCTGGTGACGCGGCTGTCGCCGAAGCGGCTGCGGGCCGGCGGCGGCGCGGTCGAAGTGAGCGTCGGCGGCGTCGCCTTTAAGCCCGGCATACAGCTCTACGTCAACGACGTAGCCGTGCTGACCACCTACGTCAGTGAGACGGCCTTCACGGCGCGCATCCCTGCGGAGATGACCGCGCAGCCGGGCCGCCTGACTTTGCAAGCGCGGCACGCCGACGGCGGGCGGTCGAACCGCTACACGCTGCGCGTCGTGCAGTAGCCTCACGACAATGATGAATGCGGAATGATGAATGATGAACGGAAGACGAAAAGAAAGCCGGATTATCTATAAATAATCCCTGCCGCTTCCTCTCTGAATTCATCATTCCGCATTCATCATTTCCTCTCTTTTCTGCTATAATCGAGGCGCATTCCCATCAAATTCTATCTAAGGTTGTTTGTTTGATAGAGGTCAATGCTCGGCTAACGGTAAAGCCGGTCGGCTTCGATGGGAACCTCTCTTAAACCCGATTGATCCGCCGCTGCGAGCGGCAAACAAGGAGTCTATCAATGAACAAGCATCTTCGTTTTGTTTTCGCTCTGGCCTTCGCTCTGGCCATCACTCCGAGCGCGTCATCCGTCATTCATGCCTACTCGCTCACCGCTCAACCGATGGTTAGCGCCCTCGTCGCGCAGGGTGGAAGGAACGCTATCTACGGGACCGTATTTAACGAGGCCAAACGTCCGCAAGCGGATGTTTATGTTGAACTGCTCGACCAGTTGGATTCAACTATGGGGCAGACCAAGACCGATGCTGCCGGGCGCTTCTCGTTTAGCGGCCTCTCGGATGGTCGCTTTCACATCCGCGTGCGGCCATA
Organism: Blastocatellia bacterium; assembly: GCA_045807725.1. Taxonomy (GTDB): domain Bacteria; phylum Acidobacteriota; class Blastocatellia; order UBA7656; family UBA7656; genus DATENM01. Next base: position 22,340 of record JBJMGV010000120.1, read on the forward strand.
CGGCACGGACTACGAGGAGCAGATGACAGAGGTTGTGCTGGCCAGCGTCTCTTCGAGGGCCGGCAGCGGCTCGGACACGCAGCACATCGACATCCAATTGAAAGTCAACCAGCGGTTCTACACCGGGCCATTCGCTATGGCTCCGGCCACCGTCTTCGCGCAGGATGTGCCCGATGCGGCCAAGAAGCTCTTTGAAGAAGGGGTCAGAGCATTGCGCGAAAAGAAAGAACAAGAAGGCTTGAACAACCTGAAGCAAGCGCTTGAGGTCTTCCCGAATTATTACGCGGCGCTCGACCGGCTGGGGGCCGAGTATGCGATGCGCGGCCAGAATAATCAGGCTTTCTTGCAGGCCGGGCTGGTGCTGTTGACCAAAGCTGCCAGCCTTAACCCGAACGGTTTTTCGAGCGCCTTCGGCCTCGGCTGGACGCAGTATCAGCTCGGCATGAATAACGAAGCGGTCGAAAACCTGCGCCGCTCGACGACCCTCTATGGCAAATCGGCTGACGCTTACCTGTGGCTGGGGCGCGCGCTCAGGCGCACGTCGCAGGCCGATCAGGCCGAAGCCGCCTTCAAGCGGGCCAGGGATTTGAGTAGCGGCAAGTACAGCGAGGTTCACCGGCAACTGGCCGGCCTGTACATGGATCAGAAACGCTACCGCGAAGCCGCCGATGCGCTTGAGCAGGTCTTGAAGACCGAACCGAAAGCAGCCGACGCGGAGAAGATCAAAACCATCATCACACAACTGCGCGAGAAGCAGCAACCGACGAAATAGCTAGGGTTAAGCGCTGCTCGATTAAGCAAAGGCGGGCGCGCGGACGTTATAAGAGGATGAACTTATAACGTCC
>JBJMGV010000121.1:0-14586 GCA_045807725.1 Blastocatellia bacterium
AAGCCCTGAAAGGGCGCGATTCAATAGCCCAGGGCATCGCCCTGGGTACACAGCGACAATTCCGCAAGCCCTGAAAGGGCGTAATAGGTGATCGGTTATTGCGCCCTTTCAGGGCTTACCGATTTGCACCGCATCTACTATCCCAGGGCGATGCCCTGGGCTGTCGAATCGCGCCCCTTCAGGGCTTCCTTTGGCTTTTCAGACACGCTCTATAGATAGTCCCCTGCCGTCTCCTCCCTGAATTCATCATTCATCATTCTTAGTTGCCGGCGTCGAGTTGAAAGTCAATGATGTCTTTGAACGGCATCTCCGAGTCGCCGAAGTCAGGGCGATAATATTCTGCCGCTGAGTCGAAGTCCTGCATCCAGCCTTCTTCCATGCCGAGCGATTCCATCTGCTCGATAGCCGTCAGCCATTCGTTGAGACGAATCTTGCGCGAGATCAGCGGGTAACGATCCAGCGCCACTTTGTTGGTCGGAAAATACTGCGCCATCAAACTGATCGTGACGCGCGGCGACAGCTCGTCGCGTATCCAGCGCAACGATTCGCGGATGCCGGCGATGTCGTTCGGCAGCACAAGCAGGCGGATAATCAAGCCGCGCTTGAGCAGCCCGTCTTCGCCGTGGACCAGCGTGTCGCCGACCTGCCGATACATTTCCTTGATTGCCGCGCGCGAATGTTTAACGTACTCGGTGACTTTCGAGTATTCGCGGCCCGCTTCATCTTCGCTGTATTTCAGATCGGGCAGGTAAACGTCCACAACACCGTCAAGCAGTCGCAGCGCCTCGACCGCGTCGTAAGCGTTTGTATTGTAGACTACAGGAAGGCGCAGGCCGCGCTCGGCGGCGAGGTGGAGCGATTTAGCTAATTGCGATGCGAAGTGCGTCGGCGACACCCAGTTGATGTTGTGGCAGCCGCGCGCCTGGAGTTCGAGAAAGATGTCGGCCAGTCGCTCGAAGGTGATTTCGTTGGCGCGCTGCGCTTTGAAGGTCTGGCTGATCTGATGATTCTGACAATAGACGCAGCGCAGGTTGCAGAGTCCCATAAAGACGTTGCCCGCGCCGTGCGTGCCAACCAGCGCTGGCTCTTCGCCGAAGTGCGGCGTGTAGGTCGAGACAATCGGCAGCAGTCCTGAATAACATGCCGCGACTTCGTTTTCGAGGCGGTTGACATCGCAATCGCGCGGGCAGATGCGGCAGACGCGCAGCATCTCCATCAATGCCTCGACGCGACGCTCCAACTCGCCGCTTCGTAACAACTCCAGATAAGATGGTTCGTGCATAAAATCAAGTCTAACCGGCTCCAGGCCGCCGCAGCAATCGCTGAAAGTGATAACGCTGGTTACGGCGCGGCCTCATTTCATCGCGTTACGGCGAGCGATCAGGCTGCGAATGTATGCGAGGTTCGTCTGCATATCGTTTTCGACCGACCCCGATGGCGCGTCGCATTCCAACTGCGCCCAGCCGTCAAAGCCGATGTCGGCCAGCGCATCAATGACCGCCGGAAAATCGATCTTGCCCTTGCCGAGATAATTCGGATTGTCTTTCAGGTGGACTTCACAGATGCGCTCGCGGCCCAGCCAGCGAATCTCTTCGATGATGTTGAAGCCGTTGCCGGTCGAGTTGCCGACATCGTAATACGTCAGCACGGCGCGCGAACGGCTGCGCTCCATAATGCGAACATTGTCGCGCGCCGAGATGGTATCTTCGAGGCCGAGTATGATGCCGGCCTTCTCTGCCAAGGGTGCGACTTCGCGCAGCGCGTCGCCAACGTGATCCATCTCGGCAGCGGTCTTGAGCGCGCCGCGCCCGAAAAACGGCAACAGGATGACGCGCACGCCCAGAGCTTTCGCAACCGGAATGGCATCGGCCACCCAGCGCTGACCGAGCGCATCGTTCTTGAGATAGTTGACGTGCAGGATGTTCAAACAGACCGAAGCAATCGGCAAGCCTGCGCGCTTCGACTCAGCAAGGAAGGCCGCCTGCGTGGCCGGGTCGCTCAACGGCAAACGGTCGCGGCCCACGCCGAGGCTAATCTGCACGCCGTCAAAGCCGAGCCTTCGCGCCAGGGCGACCGATTCAGGTTTAGCTTCCTGGCGCAGGTTCCAGTCCGGCGCGCCGATCTTGAATTTCACGCCTCTCGTTTTGCCATAAGCCAGCAGTTGATCTTTGGTCACGGCCATTGCCGCGAGTGTGAGCGTGCTATGTTTGATGAATCCTCGACGTGTGATTCGCATTCGTCCTCCGCTGATGTTGAGTGAATGATGATGCAGGCGACGCGCGCCGCCCATTCCGTATACCGAAAAGCGCGCCGCGCGGCAAGCTATTGCGCGCCATCAACAATCTGTTTGCCGAATTCTTGCGTAAGGTCGGAGGAAAAATTATCAACGGAAGCGAGAACGAAAGATGATCTCTCGAAGCGTCTTCATCACCGGCGGCACGGGCTATCTCGGCCAGCGCTTGATTCCCGAACTGCTCAAGCGCGGCCACACGGTGCGCGCTCTTGTCCGCAGAGGCTCGGAAGCAAAACTCCCACAGGGCTGTCAAAGCGTCATTGGCGACCCGCTCGATCAACTGAGCTTTGCCGATCAGATAAGCCCCGCCGACACGTTCGTGCAACTGGTCGGCGTGCCGAAGCCTTCGCCGGCCAAAGCCGCACAGTTCCGCGCCATCGATCTCGTTTCGATTCAACAGAGCGTGCCGGCTGCCGTCGCCGCCGGCGTCGAGCATTTCGTTTACGTCAGCGTCGCCCGGCCTGCGCCGTTGATGAAGGCTTACATCGAAGTGCGCGCCGAAGGCGAGCGGCTGATCCGCGAGAGCCGATTGCGGGCGACGATCTTGCGCCCGTGGTACGTGCTCGGCCCCGACCACCGCTGGCCTTACCTGCTCGTGCCGGCTTACAAGCTTTTCGAGATGCTGCCCTCGACGCGCGAGTCGGCGCAGCGATTGGGCCTTGTGACTTTGCCGCAGATGGTCAACGCGCTCGTCAACGCTGTCGAGCGCCCGCCGGACAATCACCACATCGTTGACGTGCCGGAAATAAAACGGCAGTGAGATGAGCCACAGGCTTGTCTCACTGCCATAATTTTTCATCTCGATTCAATGCTAATCGCCGGTAGACCGGCCTGGCGTAGCTGTTCGTTGAGCGCCTTCACATCGCTGTTCTTCGTTGCATCCCATCGCGTCAACAAACTACTGAGCGCCTGTTGCGATTGATTGACTGCCGCAGCGGCCTGCGTGGTCGGCGTGACATCAGCCGCTTGCAACGTCTCAAGCAGTCCCGTCATTGCGGCCATCGAACCCGCCAGCGTCGCTTCACCGCCGCCACGTCCGAAGCCGGGCGCGCTGCCCGCAAACGCCGCGAGCTTCTTATCCAAAGCGGCGATGGCGTCGGCGACTGCGCCCTGTTTTGCCTGCCCGGCGAGCGACTTCAACTGGGCACGCGCTTGCCGTATCTGTGCCAGCGTGGCCGCCGTTTGCTGGATGCCTTCGTAGCATTGCATCGAAAGATTGAACTGTTGCGCCAGCCCTTCTGCCGGCGTCGTGACGCGCGGGTCCATCTTCACCATCAGCGACTGAGTGTAAGTTTTGCCACCAACGGTCAAACGAACGGTGTAGCGGCCCGGCAAGACCTCCGGCCCCAAAGGCTCGCTCGGCGTGTCACGATAGATGGCCGAGATCGGATAAGCGCGGCGCTCGGCGGGCGGCGGCGGATAATGCAAGTCCCAGACGAAGCGCTGCATGCCTGCCTCTGTCGAAAGCCGTTGCGGCAGGCGTATCCAGTAAGTCGGAATGTTCAGTTCTTTTTCGTTCACCGGCTCCGGCCTATCGTCGCTGGCATAGCGGCGCACCAGCTTGCCGCTGCTATCCAGAATCTCAAGCGTGATCGGCGTGGCGGCGCTCGTCTTCAAATAGTAGTTGATGATCGCGCCGTCGGGCGGGTTCTGTCCCGCCGGCTCTTCGGGCGGCAGCGGCGTGTCGGTGTTGGTGTTGCGCTTGACTCGGTAGCCCAGTTGCGGCGCGAAGAGATAAACATCAGCCGCCGTGACCTGCGCGCTGACCTGCCGCAGCGGTGTGATGTCATCAAGAATCCAGAATGACCGCCCGTGCGTGCCGACCACCACATCATCATTATGAATGACCAGATCGCGTATCGAGCTTGCCGGCATATTCAAGCGCAGCGGCTGCCAGTCGCTGCCATCATTAAACGACACGAAGACAGCGCGCTCGGTTCCGCAAAACAGCAAGCCTTGCCGCTCGTGGTCTTCGCGCACCGTGTTGACCGGATCGTTCGGTAAGCCGCGAACAATCTCCGCCCACGTCTTGCCGCCGTCGCGCGTTCGGTAGACGTGCGGGCGCATATCATCGAGTCGTATGCGATTGACGGCAATGTAGGCAACATTACTGTCGAAGTGACTCGCGTCAATCTGCGAGACTTTGCTCCACGCGGTCAACTGCGGCGGCGTGACGTTCTGCCACGACTTGCCGCCGTCGCGCGTGACGTGCACGAGGCCGTCATCCGTTCCGGCCCAGATGACGTTGCCGTCTTTGTACGAAGGGCTGAGTGCGTAGATCACGCCGCGCCGCGCCATCCGTGTTAAATCAGGCGAACGGTAAACGCCGATGCTCGCAGGCACGTCCGTTTGTTCGCGCGAAAGATCAGGGCTGATGACTTCCCAGCTCTGGCCGCCGCTCGTCGTTTTGAATAAGACGTTGCCGGCGAGATAAAGAACGTGTGGGTCGGTCGGCGCGAACAGTATCGGCGCGGTTCGCAGGAATCGATACTTGCCGCTGCGTATCGCTTCAGGCGCGATGTTCTGCGTTTGTCCCGTCGTGCGATCATAACGGCTCGCCTTGCCGCCGTAGATGATGTTTGGATTGAGCGGGTCGGGCGCGACGTAGCCATACTCTTCGACGCCTACGGGATGCCAGTCACGAAAAGTAATCTGTCCCTCATTGCCGCGCGAGGCGATGCCGATGGAGCCGCTCTCTTGCTGCCCGCCATAGACCCAGTAAGGAAACTGGTTGTCGGTGATGACGTGATAGAACTGCGCCGTCGGCTGGTTGTACCAACTGCTCCAGGTGCGCCCGCCGTTGACGGTGATGGTCGCGCCTTGATCGACCGCGAGCAAGATAATTTGAGGATTGTCCGGGTTGATCCAGATGCCGTGATAATCGTCGCCGCCCGGCGCGCCTTTCCACGCCATGAAGTTTGCGCCGCCATCGGTCGATTTATAGGTCGAGACGTTGGCGACGTAGACCGTGTTGGCGTCTTTCGGATCGGCTTCGACTTCGGCAAAGTCCGAGCCGCGTCCCCACAAGCGCGGGTCTTCGTTGATGCGCCGCCAGCTTTCGCCCGCATCATTGGAAACGTAGAGGCCACCCACTTGCGGCGCGGCATCAACCGTCGCGTAAAGCCGATTGGCGTTGCTCGGCGCGACGCAGAAGCCTATGCGCCCAAGCCCTTGTTCAAAAGTCGGCAAGCCTTTGATCAGTTGCCGCCACGTCGAGCCGCCATCCGTTGATTTGTAGAGGCCGCTGGTCGGGCCTTGCCACTGGCCATTCTCCCAAGGGCCTTGCCGCGCCGCCCACAGGTCTGTGTAGATCGTTTGCGCGTTGGTCGGATCAAACGCCAGCGCGATTGCGCCGGTGTTCTCGTCTTTGTACAAGACTTTCTCGAACGACTCGCCGCCGTTCGTCGAGCGATAAACGCCGCGCTCTTCGTTCGCGCCGTAGGGATGACCGAGCACGGCGACGAACAGACGGTTGGCGTCTTTCGGATCAATGATGATTGCGCCGATCTGCTGGCCATCGCGCAGGCCGAGATGCCGCCACGTCTTGCCCGCGTCGGTCGATTTGTAAATTCCATCACCAACCGAAAGGTCGGGGCGCTGTAAGCCTTCGCCGCTGCCGACATAGATGATGTTCGGGTTTGACGGCGCAATCGCAAGCGTGCCGATGGACCCCGTAGGTTGATCGTCGAAGATGGGCTGCCACGTTCGCCCATAATCATCCGTGCGCCAGACGCCGCCGTTGTTGACGCCGATGTAAAAAAGATTCGGCTGGCCGGGCACGCCGACCGCGCCGACCGTGCGCCCGCCGCGATGGGGGCCGATGCAGCGCCACTTCATGCTCTGATAAAACTTTTGATCGGACGACTGCGCGAGAATTACAGAAGGAAGACAGATCGTGATGATGAAACAAACAAAAGCCAACCAACGCGAGCGCATACGGTTCACGCTTCACCTCCAAGAGTTGTTTAAAGGAGTAGACGCGCCGCCACTGGCCGGGCGCGTGCGTATTGTAGCAGAAGATGTGCCAGGCAACAGGAGGCAAGAGACATGAAGCAGGAGGCAAGAGGCAGGAGGCAGGAAGCAGGAAGCAGACGGCAGTCGGTCGTGTAGGTCTAAGCTCCGTCAGGAGCGCAATGTTTATAGTCAACGTTGCTAATAATAATACAAGCTCCGTCAGGAGCGTGATGTTTATAGTTCACGATGCAGTAGATGATACAAGCTCCGTCAGGAGCGGGATGTCAACATTGCGCCCCGACGGGGCTTCGTCACATCCTTCAGCCATATCTATAAACATCGCGCTCCTAACGGAGCTTGAAGATTAAACCGCCCGCGTTACTATAAACATCGCGCTCCTGACGGAGCTTGTATCGTTATTAGCATCAGTAACTATAAACATTGCGCTCCTGACGGAGCTTGGGGAACTGTCAACTTTCAACTTTCAACTTTCAACTGACCACTGACTACTGCCGTTGATAGTCGTCGTAGCGTTCGGTGATGCGGCGGACGTATTCGCGGGTGGCGGGGAACTGTATGCGGTTGAGAAATTCGTCGCGCGAAAGCTGAACGCGCTCGGCGTCGGCGGCCCAGCGCTCAACGTTCGTAGGCCCTGCGTTATAAGCCGCCAGCGCCACTTCTATGGCGTTCGGCTCGTCGCGGTAGCGGTTCAGGAGCGTGTGCAGATACCAGCAACCGACGTGCAGGCTGGTGGCCGGATCGCTCATCGCTTCATCGAAAGAAGTCGTCTGCGGCGGCGGCATACCGGAGACTTCAGAAATAGCATCGGCCAGCGTGCGCGAATGCGTCGCTTCGATCAAGTGCTCGGCGACGACCGGCGTCACCTGCATCAAGCCGACGGCGTTTTGCGAACTGCGCGCCCGCGACCTGAAGAACGACTCTTCGTAGACAATGGCCTTCACCAGTCGCGGGTCGAGACTGTGCTTTGAAGCGACCGTGTTGATCAGCGTGTCGTAGCGATGTGTCCAGTAATGCCACGCGGCCAGCGCGCCGAGCGCCGCGACCAGAACGAGGGCAAGCAGGATGAGCAGTTTCTTGCGCATGCGAATTCACGCGCCCGACTCGGGGACAGTTCAGGCGCGTCGCAAAGATTATAGCCGGAAGGTCACGCCCTGCCCATGCCAACGCGGCTGGCGATTATCACAACTGGCCGCACAAACGCCGCCGTCGTTGTGCGAGCAACACGGCTGTGCTATGTTACGCGCGCCTTGTCGCTGGCCGACAGCTCGCGCGAGCGAGACACCACACTGCAAGCCTACGAAACGGAGATTTAATTGATGCCTCAACTGTCAGTGAACGGCCTGAAGAAACTGATCGCTCTCGCGCTCATTCTGCTGCTGCCCATCTTATCAACGGCGCAGACGCGGCGCGCGCCTGCGTTCGATGTCATCATCCGAGGCGGAACCGTTTATGACGGCACGGGCGGCCCCGGTCGCCGCGTCGATGTTGGCATACGCGGCGACCGCATCGCCGCTATCGGCAACCTCAAGGCGGCCCGCGCCGCAATAGTAATTGATGCCACTAATCTTGCTGTTGCGCCGGGCTTCATCAACATGCTGTCGTGGTCTACGGATTCGCTGATCGTAGATGGCCGCTCGCAGGGCGAGCTACGTCAGGGCGTGACGACGCAGATCTTCGGCGAAGGCGAATCGATGGGGCCGCTCAGCCCGGAGATGAAACAACGCATGCTCGCCGATCAAGGCGACCTCAAGTACGACATTCCGTGGACGACGCTCGCCGAATATCTCAGCTATCTCGAAAAGCGCGGCGTCTCGCAGAACGTCGCCTCGTTCATCGGCGCGACGACGATTCGCGTCCACGTCATCGGCCTCGAAGACAAGCCGCCGACGCCCGCACAGCTCGACCAGATGCGCGAGCTGGTGCGCCGCGAGATGGAAGCCGGCGCTTTAGGGATCGGCTCATCGCTGATCTACGCGCCGGCCTTTTACGCCAAGACGGATGAGCTGATCGAGATGTGTAAAGTCGCAGCGCAGTATAAAGGTAAATACATTTCTCATATGCGCTCGGAAGGCAATCGACTTGTAGAAGCCGTCGGGGAGTTGCTGCGCATCGCCCGCGAAGCGAACATCCCTGCGGAGATTTATCACTTGAAAGCGGCGGGCCAGTCGAACTGGAACAAGATGGATAAAGTCATCTCGACGATCAACGACGCGCGCCGCCAGGGCTTGAAGATCACTGCCGATATGTACACCTACCCGGCGGGCGCGACGGGCCTCGACGCGGCGATGCCGCCGTGGGTGCTGGACGGCGGCTATGAGGCAGCGTTCAAGCGCCTGCAAGACCCAATGATGCGCAAGAAGATCGCCGACGCGATTCGCACGCCGACCAATGAATGGGAAAACCTCTATCTCGCCGCCGGCTCGCCCGACCGCGTCCTGCTGGTCGAATTCAAGTCCGACAAGCTGAAGCCGTATGCCGGCAAGTCGCTCGCCGAAGTCGCCCGCTTGCGCGGCGAAGACCCGGTTGAAACGATTATGAATCTGGTCCTCGAAGACCGCTCGCGCGTCGGCACGGTCTACTTCATGATGAGCGAAGAGAACATCAAGAAGCAGTTGCGCCAGCCGTGGGTGTCGTTCGGCTCGGACGCCGCTTCGATGGCTCCTGAGCCGCCGTTCACGAAATCCTCAACGCATCCGCGCGCCTACGGTAACTTCGCGCGCCTGCTCGGCAAGTACGTACGCGATGAAAATGTGCTGACGCTCACGGACGCGATTCACCGGCTGTCAGGATTGCCAGCGACGAACCTGGGACTCGATCATCGCGGCTTTCTGCGGGTGGGAATGTTTGCGGACGTAGTCGTCTTCGACCCGGCGACGATAGCCGACCACGCGACCTTCGAGCAGCCGCATCAATACGCTGTCGGCGTCCGTCACGTCTTCGTCAACGGCACACAGGTCATCAAAGACGGCGAGCATACCGGCGCGAAGCCGGGCCGCGCACTGTGGGGACCAGGGCGCAGATAGGATTCAGGATTCAGGATTCAGGATTCAGAAGGAACGAGGAAGTCCGCCCTTTGCGCCTCCACTTTCCCTCTGAATCCTGAATCCTGAATCCTGAATCCTGTTTTATTCTTTGTACGTGGGGTCAACGCGGTCGAGCTTGCGCAGCAGCGCCGGCCAGACGAGATTGCTGCCCATTCCCTGTGTGACCTGCTCGACTTGCGCGAGGATGCCTTTCAGAATCGGCTCGCCGATGCGAGTCAACTCCGAGCCGCCCGATTGCGCCAGCACTTGAATGCGGCACGAGGCTTCGAGCATATACATTCCCAGGAAGGCTTCTGCCGCCGTGCGCCCGACCGTCAGCAATCCGTGATTGCGCAGAATCAACGCCCGATTCTTGCCGAGGTCGGCGACCAGTCGCGGCTTCTCTTCTTCGTTCAGCGCCAGCCCTTCGTAATCGTGATAACCAACCGAGGTGAGCGGCATCATCGAATGCTGCGAGATCGGCAGCAAGCCGTCCTTTTGCGCCGACACCGCGACGCCGTGCAGCGTGTGCGTGTGATAGACGCAGAGCGCGTCTTCGCGCGCTTCGTGGACGGCGCTGTGAATGGTGAAGCCCGCCGGGTTGATCGGGTGCGGCGTCTCCATCACGATGTTGCCTTGGAGATCAACCTTGACCAGGCTCGACGCGGTGATCTCTTCAAAGAGGAACCCATAAGGGTTGATGAGAAAGTGATGCTCCAGGCCGGGCACGCGCATCGAGATGTGCGTGAAGACGAGGTCGTCCCAATGATAGAGCGCCGTCAGTCGGTAGAGCGCCGCCAGGTCTACGCGCGCCTGCCACTCTTCCGCCGATACCTGTTCGCGGATGTTCATTGCTTTCGCTGCCTGCATAATACTGCCCTCCTGTGAGTCTGCTGCGAGTGTGATGAGTTAGCGCAATGTTTATAGCGTGAACCGTGACAAGTGACAAGTGATGCGGCAAGAAGCCATCCCCGGCCTCTCGCGCCACAGGGTTGGCGCGAGAGGGCCGTCTACGACTCGACGCAGCTTAATTCACCCATTCGCACTTCAGACAAAACACATTCGGGTCCGCCCGTCGGCATCGGGTGAGACTAATGCGCCGACGAGGCTGGGGCTTGCGCACGTCGGACAAGCTCGGCCCCGATACCTAACAGGAAGCGGCACCATGCGAAGAGGGATGACGGCAGGCTCCGCACGCAACAGGTTCTCAACGGCGGAGCTAGCCATACCTAAGGGCAGAGCGAATTGTAGGAAGCGCACCGCCGACATTTCCCTGACGCTTTGAACCATCCTACACAGCGTGGAGAAAAGTTCAGGCGGCTTGATCCACTTCAGCTTGAGGGTTGCTTTACAAAAGCCGGCCCGCCGGCTATTCGCAAGGTTAAACCAGCCGAGCCGGCGCGAGACAGAGACCGCATCCGTGTGCGCTTGTGCCGGCAGAGCGCTGACGAGCGGGCATCGTCGGCGCTCTGCGAACGGTTGCGGCACAGGTGTATCCGAGGATCGCACTAAGCCGCTATGCCCCAGCCGCCTGGTAATCAATGTGCTCTAATTTTCTGTACCACCGGACGCCCTTCGGGCTAGACCACACCGCTTGCCGGGCCGGAAGATTTAACGGCTGAGACCACTATTCAAGCCAATTCCATGATCAGTCATCTGATCAACCGTGATAAGGATGGTGGCATTAACGATTGAACCCAACGGCTTGCACGCTCAACTTCGGCTGCCTCGAGTAGATGAAGTAACCGAATGCTGAAGAGCAACTGATCAGGAGTAACCAGAAGACTGCAATGGGAAACGCCGACTCGAAGCTTTCCTGCCCCAAAATGATGATCAAGGGGAGTACCAGAGGAGTCATTGCGTAAACCCAGACGGAAGCCGAAACGTTGTCATCTTTCCTCATATTTCCTCCGCGTTCATCTCGTCAGACACCAGGAACAGTTGCTGGCACTGCGCCTGGGAGAGAAGCCAAAATCTCAGCCAATCCACAACCTTCTTTGGTTCTTCGGTGGAAGGCTCCATAACGCCAGACTCTTTTTCCTTTTTCATTGTCTACCTCATTCGACGAGCGCAGTTGCGCCCGGCTGTCTTCGCTGCTCCTATTGTCGAGGCACTTGCGCGGGCACCTAACGGACCTGTTCACACAGAGTGGGGGCATTGACTCGCTTGTCTGCGTCGTGATAGAAACTGCCCTGAAATTACCAAGCTGTTCAGGGCTCCTCGCCAACGATACGAATATATAACGGTTGTAGATAGGTTGCATTAAGAACATCGGCCTTTTACCGGCATTTTCGCGGCTTTTAAGCTCGCATAATGTGCCCCAATGGGCACTCATCAGATTGGAGGCAGAAAACGTGATAGCGGCTAGCCCAGAGTTTCTCATCCTGGACTCTCTTTACCATCAACGAGAGTTGAAAGAAGCGACCTTGAAAAGAGCGCTTGACGTGATGGTGCAATTTTACGAGGCGTATAAAGACGCTCCTTTTACAGCGCTTCCTCCCCAGGAGTTGCGGGCGCTGGCGATAACGGCTGAAGGACTTGATGTCTTCCAAAAATTCGACGCCTTCATAGGGTGCGAAACAGATCAGAGGTACGCCCACAATCAGATTTATAGCTGGGCGAAGAGTGGCGCAGAACATCTACACAGTTCGCTCGGCCTGAAAGAGCCTTTCGCGGGGCGCGATCCTTTACTGGTGCTCTACCAAATACGTCTGGTCGCTGCCGTCCATCTCAACGAACAGTACCGCTATAATGACTATAGCTATGGCCCCAACGCGCCGTTAGGCCAGCTCATCGCCTTTGCCGAAGACTGCTTGCGGCCTCAGTTGGAAAGCGATTTCTCGTCCTTTACCGCTTATCGAGATGTCATGGTCAATCTGCACTTCCTGCACGGCAAAAGCGCCCGGCAAGCGGGGGAATATGTCGAAGCCGAACGCTCGTTCTACAGGTCGTTGTCTTACCTGCTGGAGCTTACGCTCAACTATTCAGCCGGCCTCAAATACCAGCCGCCGAGCCTTGATCCCCCTGACCAACAACTCACCCAGATATGCTCCAAGATGAGGCGCATAGGAGTAGTTGATCTGGCCCTGGCGTGGCTCTATCTCGCCTGGGGAAAAATTGACCAGGCCAATCTCTACGTCGAAAGGGCGATTCAATTATTAGGCCCCAGAGACAGCCTGAGCCGACTGCTGGCCGAATCCATTCAAGGAACCATCCTGCGCCTCAGGCATGGCCACATCCCGCAAAAGCTGGACCAGGCCATAAGCTTGTTAAGTAAAACCTACAGGTCATTCCTGTCTGGAACCATCCGTGTGCCGCGCCATTCCATGCGCACCCTCTATGAGCTTGAAATCGCCTTAATCCTCAAAGGCGATTTGAAACAAGCCTTCAAAAAGATACAGGAGATGGTTAATCGAATTCTTAGCATAAAGGCTGGGGATAAAGAGCGATACTGGCGCGGCCTGAGAAAACTGATTCAAGACTCGCGCTGGCAATTGCAGATGCATATCCTGTGCAGCCGCATCGCGCGAAAGGACGAAGGCGATACGCTTAACCTCGAGTTGGATCACCTCTACGAAACCCTTTCGAAATCCCCTTTCAATATGCAGACGCCGCAGCATCATCCTGCGTCCGAACAGATGTCGCGGCATTCGTGGGCGCTGGCCATTAAGTTTGCCGAAGCCGCTCGGAATATCGCCCATCAGAATAACCTCAGAATTTATAAAATGGACAGCTTGATTGCCTTGGGGGAGGCCTACTTTTTCTCCGGTCGCTACAACCGTGGGAACTACGAGCGCGCCCGCAAGACCTTCAAGTCGTGTTTGGAACTGGTCAAAGCTCCCTATGGCGCTTCGGGTGAAAAAGGGATTGATGGCAGCGACCTCTCCGCTGTCAGCCATCTGTACCTCGCGCGTATCGCCGTAAAAATGAATGAGCGGGACGAAGCGCAGGAAGCCTTGAAGCGCTACGAGCAGTTGCCTACGGTCGAACACTCCTGGATATTGAAGCGGGCTGAAGAAACCCGCAGAGAGGTGCAAGAGCTGTTAGACAGAAGGCTCATCATTGACCTCGATGAGTCAGTCCATTGGCCGGAATTGGAGGAGAAGTTTGAGGGCCTGGCGGCGAAGAAGCTAATCATAGAGCCCAGCGAAAACAAGCTAAAAACCAATGAAGAACTAATTGGTGATCTAAAGATAAGCCGAAAGAAGTTCTACAAGCTGAAAGATAAGTATGGCAACCACAAAAGAATAAAGAAGCCAGCCAACCCGGCGAAGGCCGGCGATTAGGCAGACAGGCTTTCACCTACGGCATCCTACCTCAATCCATCAGTGGACACTGCGCAGCCTTCACTCTGCCCTTCCGGTCATTCAGCTTTGAGTCGCAGGTGGCCGAAGGCGGCGGCTCCGGGCGATGAGCCGGAAAAGAGCTGCGGCGCGTGCCCGGTTTCGTGGGCATAGCGTTCGGCGATCTCCGTCACCGCCGCCTGCGCGTCTTTGCGTCCGAGCACGGCGACGGTGCCGCCGCTGCCGCCGCCGGTGATCTTCGCGCCATACAAGCCGCGCGCAGGGCCGGCCTCGCGCACCATCTCGACTAGCCGATCCGTTCCCGCCGAGCCGAGTCCGCAGGCCGAATAGCTGGCGTGTGATTGATACATCAATTCGCCGAGCAACTGGCGGCAACGTTCACTCGCGGCATTAGTCAGCAACTCGGCAAAGGCGCGGACGCGGAAATGCTCGTAGATTGGATGGGCCGTAGGCTGGCGCACCGCATAATCGCGCTCGGTATCAACGCGGGTCACGGCGTCGGTCGTGCCCGTGAAGCGCGCCAGGAATTCGCCGCCGTTGATTCGCTCCGGCAAGCCTGCGCGGTAATGTTGCTCGAATTCCGAAGGTGTAGCATTGGCTACATAGCCGTTCCATCGTTTGTCAATAATGGCGACGCGGCCCGGCGCATTCGTCGCTTCAACTTTCAAGCCGGCTATCGCGGCCATCATTCGATAACCCATAAACGCGCCGACGCGCACCGAGCCGTAATCCGCGCCCGACACCGAATGACGTATGCCCGAATCGATGCCCCACACCGCCAGCTCATCGGGGATGGCGACAGCGCCTTGCAACTCGGCGGGTTGACAGAGCAACGCGAGCAGCCGGTTCGCTTCGCCGCAAGCGGCGGTCATTTGATCCATCACGCCGCACGGCGCACCGACGACAAGGTTCTCGACTTTCTGGCAGAGCAAGGCCGTTTCGCGCGCATCAATCTTCACGTCAAACGCGGCGGTGACTGCCCGCATCACGG
>JBJMGV010000122.1:0-18122 GCA_045807725.1 Blastocatellia bacterium
ATGATTACAAAAGACAAGAAAAATCATCTGCGAGCGGAAGAAACAGCGAGGCTCGTGTGTCGCCGAAAGATGGTGAGGGGAGTCGAGACTTGTTATGACTGCCTGATTCGCGCCTTATTTCTTTTTCAGCCGTTCGAGCGTGAAGGCCAGCGGCACGGCTTCGCTCTCGCTCACGTCAACGAACCGGGTCTGCGTGGCGTAGCCGTCGAGCGACGCCGTCACCCGGTAACGCGCCCGCGACGACGGCAGGCGAAAGGCGTATTCGCCGCGATTGTTCGAGACGTACTCGCGCGACAGCGAGTCTACCTTCTTATGTTCTTTCCCTTCTTCTTCGGTCGGCACGCGCACCAGTTTCAAGCGAACGCCGGCCAGCGATCTGCCGTCGCTATCAAAGACCGCGCCGCTGATTCTGGATGTGCGCTTGGCGTGGATCAGCGTGATCGTTTTGACTTCGGTGGTCTTGCCCTCTTCGACCTGCTGCATGTCACGCATCGTGCCGCCGGCGTAGCCTTCGGCATCGAATGAGACGGTGTAACTATCCGGCTCCAACTCAAGTTGATAGTTGCCGGCGGCGTCGGTCTTCGCCTCGGTAATGGCGCGCGAGCGGCTGCTCATCACGCGCACATCGACATCGGCGAGCGGCTTGCCTTTCTCGCCTTCGACCTTGCCCTTCAGTGTCCCGGTCTTCTGCTGAACAGCCAACCCGCTCGTCAGTAAGCCGAGCACAATAATCGTAACCACTGCTGCGCGCTTCATCCATTGTCTCCCTGAATTAGAATCGCGGCCAATCAATGCATTAACCTGAATTCTGCGTTGGCCGCGCGCAAAATGTCAATGTGGGGCCGGGGGCCAGGGGGCGGGGGCCGGTGATCAGTGAGTCCCGTAGGGACGACCTGTTTATAGTTACCGATGAAGAAGAAGACGAAGCTCCGTCAGGAGCGTGATGTCAACATCGCACCCTTATGGGGCGCACGTCTCTTTCCGTAATGATAACTATAAACATTGCGTCCCTACGGGACTCACTGACCACTGACCACTGGCCACCGACCCCTGGCCCCCGGCCCCTGGATGAGCGTCAGCGAATCCACTATCATCGGAAACCGTGAGGGTGATTGGGGGAATCTATCGCAGCCGCAGGTTGCGCGCGGTCGAAGGCATGGGCGTGCGGCCCACGTCCGACCGCCTGCGCGAGACGTTGTTCAACGTGCTCGGCGCGGCGGCGCGCGACAGCCGCTTTCTCGACCTCTGCGCGGGGTCGGGCGCGGTCGGCATCGAGGCGCTCAGTCGCGGCGCGGCGCGTGCGGTCTTCGTCGAGCAATCGCGCCACGCCTGCGCCGTAATCCAGGCGAACCTCGACGCGCTCGGCCTCGGCGATCAAGCCCGCCTCGTCTGCCGCGATGTTCACGCGGCGCTTAAACAACTGGCCTTTGAGAATGAAGTCTTCGACCTCATCTTCTTTGACCCGCCTTATGCCTCCGGCCTCTATGCGACGGTTATGAGCGAGCTAGGCGAGAGCGTCCTGCTCAAAGCTGACGCGATTGTCATCGTTGAGCATCGCGCCAAGCTGCCGCTCGAAGGCGACTACGGTCGGCTATCCCAGTTCCGAGAGTTGAAGCAAGGCGAGTCGGCGCTGGCCTTCTATCGCGCCGGGTGAAATCCGATCACCTTGCCCATCATCCAAGCGTTGTGCTATAAGGCTCTCTTTGCCGTTACTACGCTTTTCATATCTGTGAGAGGCTGGACGCGGAGACAGCAGCCACTCGTAACGGCTTTTTGCGGAGACGGTCTTCAATCGGGCGATGAAACGGTTGGCCAACCCATTCGGTATCGGTCTACTCAGGCCACTGCGCCGCCCGACGCACTTAAACAACGAAGAGGTGGAATATATGATGGATAAATTGAAGCAAGGCGCAGCGACTGCCCTGCGTCGTCGCGTCTGGATGACGGCCTTCAGTGTCATCGCGCTGCTGGCCTTCAGCGCGACGATGGCGCTGGCGCAAACGCATGAGACCGGCGGCCATGGCGAAGCCAATCTCCGGCTGCCCGATCTGTCCGACACGCATCGGGCCAGTTTCCTGGGCGGCCTTAGCGGCCACAACCTGTTGCTGGTCGGATTGGTGATTTGCGCGCTCGGCCTATTGTTCGGCCTGTGGATATACATGCAGTTGCAGAAGCTGCCCGTCCACCAGTCTATGCGCGACATCTCGGAACTGATATACGAGACGTGCAAGACCTACCTGATCACGCAGGGCAAGTTCATTCTGATCCTCGAAGCTTTCATCGCCCTGATCATCATCCTCTATTTCGGCGTGCTCTCAGGGCTTGGCGCGGGGCGCGTCATCATCATCTTGCTCTTCAGTCTGGTTGGCATCGGCGGCAGCTACGGCGTCGCCTGGTTCGGCATCCGCGTCAACACGTTTGCCAACTCGCGGACGGCGTTCGCCAGCCTCGAAGGCCGGCCCTACCCAATCTACGCAATACCGCTGAAAGCCGGTATGAGCATCGGCATGATGCTGATCTCGGTCGAGCTGCTCATCATGCTCTGCATCCTGTTGTTCATTCCGGGCGACTACGCCGGCCCGTGCTTCATCGGCTTCGCCATCGGCGAAAGCCTTGGCGCGGCGGCGCTGCGCATAGCCGGCGGCATCTTCACCAAGATCGCTGACATCGGCTCAGACCTGATGAAGATCGTCTTCAAGATCAAGGAAGACGATGCCCGCAATCCCGGCGTCATCGCCGACTGCACGGGCGACAATGCAGGCGATTCCGTAGGCCCGTCGGCGGACGGCTTTGAAACCTATGGTGTCACGGGTGTGGCGTTGATTACATTCATCCTGCTCGCGGTGCGCGACCAGGGAACGGTCGCCGTGCAACTACTGGTCTGGATCTTCGTGATGCGCATCGTGATGATCATCGCCAGCGCGCTCTCCTACTTCATCAACGAAGCCATCACCAAAGCGCGTTACGAAAAGGCCAACGAGATGAACTTTGAAAAGCCGCTGACTTCGCTGGTCTGGCTGACTTCAATCATCTCCATCGTGCTGACGTTCGTCGTCTCTTATCTAATTATTCCAACGCTCGCCGGCAACACGACACTGTGGTGGAAGCTGTCGGCTATCATCACCTGCGGCACACTGGCCGGAGCGGTCATCCCCGAACTGGTGAAGGTCTTCACCTCGACCAAATCGGCACACGTAGCGGAAGTCGTCTCGTCGTCGCGCGAGGGTGGCCCCTCGCTCAACATCCTGTCGGGCCTGGTGGCGGGCAACTTCTCGGCCTTCTGGCTCGGCATCAGCATCGTCGCGCTGATGGCCATCGCTTACGGCATCACCAACATGGGACTGGGGCCATTGATGGTGGATCCCCTCGCTGCACCAGTCTTCGGCTTCGGCCTGGTGGCCTTTGGCTTTCTGGGCATGGGGCCGGTGACGATTGCGGTCGATTCTTACGGTCCTGTGACCGACAACGCGCAGTCGGTTTACGAACTGTCGCTGATCGAACAGATTCCCAACGTCGAAGCGCAGGTGAAGAATGATTTCGGCATGAGCGTCAACTTCGAGCGCGCCAAGCACCTGCTCGAAGAGAATGACGGCGCGGGCAACACCTTCAAGGCGACGGCCAAGCCTGTGCTGATCGGCACGGCAGTCGTTGGCGCGACGACCATGATCTTTTCGATCATTATGGCGTTAACCGGCGGGTTGACCCGCGACCTACAGAACCTCTCGCTGTTGCACGCGCCGTTCCTACTCGGCCTGGTGACGGGCGGCGCGATTATCTACTGGTTCACCGGCGCTTCAACGCAAGCGGTGACGACGGGCGCATATCGCGCCGTTGAATTCATCAAGGCTAACATTCGGCTCGAAGGCGTCGAGAAAGCATCAGTCGCCGACAGCAAACGCGTCGTCGAAATCTGCACGCAGTACGCCCAGAAGGGCATGTTCAACATCTTCCTGACCGTCTTCTTCGCCACGCTGGCCTTCGCCTTCGTCGAGCCGTTCTTCTTCATCGGCTACTTGATCTCGATAGCCATCTTCGGCTTGTATCAAGCGATCTTCATGGCCAATGCCGGTGGCGCGTGGGACAACGCCAAGAAAGTCGTCGAGGTCGATTTGAAGGCCAAAGGCACACCGTTGCACGATGCCACGGTCGTCGGCGACACAGTTGGCGACCCGTTCAAAGACACGTCGTCGGTAGCGATGAACCCGGTGATCAAATTCACGACGCTGTTCGGGCTGCTGGCTGTCGAGCTGGCCGTCAGCCTGACGCGGCAGCAGGGCGAAAACTTCAGCCACGTTCTGGCGGCGGTCTTCTTCCTGGTCGCGCTCTTCTTCATCTGGCGCTCGTTCTACGGCATGCGCATCCAGTCGGAAAACTAATCGCCGTCGGCGTCTCAACTCAAAAGTCCGCGATGAGTCTTTGTGATTCATCGCGGACTTTTTATTATGGCCACGCCAATGAACGAGACTGGCCGGTGAAAAGTCTGGTCGGCGATTTCTGGCCGGTGCTATCATGAAGCTTGCGTTATGCAAATGATCCGCAAGATCAACTCCAGGCAATGGGTCGAACGTGTACGCCGCCATGCCGAACAGATCGCCGAACATCGTTCGGCCTCAAGCTTCGTCTTCCTGCTTGAACTCTTTGGCTGTACCATCGTGCCGCTGCCCAACTCGTTAATCCTGGTCGGTATGGTGACGGCAGCGCCGCGCAAGTGGCTGCGCTTTGCGCTGAGCGCCACCGCCGGAAGCCTCGTCGGCGGCATTTTTCTTTATGCGGTTAGTCGCCTGTTGTTTGAATCGTGGGGCCAGCGCCTGATCGCCTTATGGGGCGCGACTGAGCGATGGAATGACGTGGTGCAATGGTTTCAAAGCGGCTGGGGCATCGGCCTTGTCTTCTTCGCCGCGATGACGACAGGCTTCTTTCGGCTGGGCAGCCTCGCCGCCGGCTTCACGGCGATGAACCCGCTGGCTTTTGTCGTCGTGCTGACGGCGAGCCGGGGCGTGCGCTGGACGAGCGAGTGCGCTGCCATCAAGTTCGTCGGCGACCGCGTGCGCGCGTGGCCGACGCATTATTTCAAATACGCGGCGGTCGGCGCGGGGCTGCTGGTCTTCGTCGTTCTGCTCGCCATCACGCTGACGCCCTGATTGAACCACAGATGAACACCGATAAACACAGATAGAAAGAAAGAACCGCGCTGATTCTCTTATCCGTGTTCATCTGTGTTCATCTGTGGTTGCCTCTTTTCTGTGAAGCTGTAACCCGCCAAACTGAGGTTGCAAACGCGCGCCGATTGCTTGCATAATCATCAGTCACACAGACTATCCTGGAGATTCATATGGCAGATAAAGATAAGGTTATTAAGAGTGGGCAGCTCACTCTGCCTCGCATCCTCTTTCTGGTCGCGATTGGTGTTGTCATCGCCGGCATGGTGGCGCTCGGCGGCAAGTTTCTCATCATCGGCTACTGGGTATTAACACTGGCCATCTGCGGACTGCTCTATCTTATATCGATTGACTATGGCGTTCACATGGACAAGGTTGACCTGACCAGTCACGCGGCTCCGACCGCCGCGCTCGAAGCGTCACCGGCAACCGACACGAGCCGCGTCGCCGCGACGACCGAGCCGCGCGCCAAGCGCCGCACCAGCCGGCCCGTGAAACGCAGACGCTGAATCAGTAGGCAGCAGGCAGGAGAGAGGAGGCAGTATCCGAAAGGTTATTCTCAACTCATCTCGGATTCCTAATCAAGAACTGCCTCCTGCTTCCTGCCTGCTGCCTACTATCTTATGACCCAGCCCGCCCCGCAAGGACTCCGCACCCTGGTTGATATTCCCGGCTTGCTCTGGCTCGACTTGGATGACCCGGCGAGCCGCGCGCTCGACGACCTCGCCGCGCGTTACGGGTTTCATGAGCTGGCCATCGAAGACAGCCGCCACCATATGCAACTGGCGAAGGTCGATTATTACAACGGCTATTCGTTCTACATTATCAACTCGACGCATTATTCGCAGAAGCCTTGCGAAGTGCGGCTGCGCGAGATCGATGTCTTTCTGGGGCCGGATTACATCGTCACCGTCCACGACGGCGAGAGCCTCTCGATCAAAGAGCTTGTGCACAGGCTCGAACTGAACCAGACCCACTATGACCGCCCAGACGAAGTGATGCACGCCATCATCGACATCGTGGTGGATCGCTACCTGCCGACGCTCGAATCCGTCGGCGATACGATAGATCAGGTGCAGGACGACCTGTTGATCCGCCCCGACGTTCATCTGCTTGAGACGATCTTTGAACTGAAGCGCGGGCTGCTGCAATTTCGCCGCGCCGTCAGCGCGCAACGCGAGCTGTTGAATGTCATCGTGCGCGACGAGACGCCGCTGATCCAGAAAGACATGCGCATCTACTTCCGCGACGTTTACGACCACGCGGTGCGCGCGATGGACTTGGTCGAAACTTACCGCGATCTTTTAGCCGGCGCGCTCGACATCTACCTGACGCAGATGGCCAACCGCACCAACGACATCGTCAAAGGGCTGACGATTCTGGCGACGATCATGCTGCCGCTCACGCTCGTCACTGGCTACTTCGGCATGAACTTCGAGTACATGCCGCTGCTCAAAAATCCCAACGGCATCTGGTACACGACCGCCGGCCTGCTCGTCATCACGGTAGGGATGCTCGCTTACTTCAAGGCGAAGAAATGGCTTTGACTATCGGCTCGGCTGAGCGGAGCCGCAATGTAGAACAACGTCGGGCGTGGCCGTTGAAAACGCCTCATGCTTGTGCTTTACTTCTTTATCATGGAGGCATAACAAATGACCGATGACTCCGATATTGTGCGGCGCATTAACAATCAGCTTGCCACAATCGCCGAAAATCAGGCGCGATTCGATGAAAGGCAAAGGCAATTTGATGAGACGCAGCGACGGTTTGATGAGCGGCAAGGGCAATTTGATGAGCGGCAGCAAAGGTTTGACCAGAATATGGCCGCCATGCAAGAAGCCATCGCCGGCTTGATTCAAGTGGCGCGGCTGCATAATGATCAGCTCACGACTTTACAGCAACAGATGAAAGAGCAAGGCGACAGGACCGATGCGCTTATCCGCATCATGGAGGGTCACCTGTCGAATCACCCATAGGGAAGCGAACGCATAATCTCATTGGCGGACGCGTGTTTGATGAACCTTCGCTTATAGGAACTGCCATGCGAGTCATAGACACCAACACCATCGCCGCGCCGCCGGCCACCATCGCTACAGACGAATTGACGCTCGGCGAAGTCGCCGAGATCATCAACCGCCTCAAGGCTGTGCCGACGCTGGACGACGTACAGGCGTGGTTTTCGGCCCTGCTGCTCAGGCAGCGCGATTACGACGCGTATCGCCTCTTCAGCGCGCGCAAGTACGCGCGCAACCTGATCGCCCGCAGCGACTACGCCGAGCTGCTGATGCTCTGCTGGCGGTCGGGTCAGCGCACGCCGATTCACGATCACGGCGGCTCAATCGGCGTCGTGATGGTCGCCGAAGGCTGCTTGACCGAAACGATGTACGAACGCACGCCGGAAGGCCGCGTGCGCCCTTACAACACGAACCGCTGGAGTCCCGGCGCGATTACAGGGGCTGATGTGCCGGACATTCATTGCCTGCTGAATCTACAACCCGAAGGCCGCGATCTGGTGACGCTACACTGTTACGCGCCGCCGCTTTCAGTGCTCAACACCTTCAGCCCGCATAGTCAGCGCGTGCGCCGCTGGCGCGAAGGCTATTTCAACGGCGGCGCGGGCATCTAACGCCACACGAACCACGGCTTCGCCGCTCAAGTTCGCTTAATGAGGAGCACACCGTCATGATTTGTACGAAAGGTTCGGCTCTGTTGCGCGCCGCCGCATTGCTGCTGGCGACGCTGTTCGTGTTTAATATCGCGGCCATCGCCGGCCCGCAATCAGGCCGCCGCATCCCCAAGCGCCCGACGACCGCAGACCCAACGACGCCGAAAGAGAGTGAGCCGCCCGTCGTCCAGCCCGAAGAGAAGAAGCCCACGCGTCCGGCGATTCCTATTCTTCTGGCCGGCAATCTCGATAACATCATCTATAGCTCAAGTGCCTATCTGAACATCGTAATGGATGGCTTTCTTGAGCGTGCGTCGAAGATCAACGCCGTCAAGATAGAGCCGGCGGGCCGCGACACCACTCGCAAGCAGGCGATTGATGCCGCCAAGGCTTCAAAGGAACGTTACGTCGTCTGGTTCCGTTTAGTGTCGGATTCAATGTCTTCGACGCCAACATCAGACTACGCGTATGGCTATAGCCTCTACATTGACTATCAGGTCTATGAGCCGGCAACCGGAAAGTCCAAAACGTCGGGGCACGTCTACCAGCGGACCAAAACCACCGGGCCGGTCGGCGTGCCGTTGCCGGGGCGCACCGGGGTCGAATATAGCTTGCGTTACGCTGGCGCGGAACTGGCCGACCGCGTGCTCAGCGTCCTCGATCTCAACTCGCCGACGACAACGCCGCCGACGAATTGAGGGCCAAGTCGAACGGCGTGATTAGCATTTCATTTCGCCCGTCCCTATGACCCTGCGAATAAACAATCGAGCAACCATAAGATGAGATACGGCTTCCTGATTGACCACCGCAAGTGCATCGGCTGCCATGCCTGCACTGTGGCTTGCAAGTCCGAACATCAAGTCCCCGTCGGCACGTTCCGCACCTGGGTGAAATACATCGAGAAGGGCCAGTACCCGGACACGCGGCGTTACTTTTCCGTGATGCGTTGCAATCACTGCGACGACGCGCCGTGCATCACCATCTGCCCGGTGACGGCGCTCTTCCGCCGCGACAATGGCATTGTTGATTTCGATGGCGACCGCTGCATCGGCTGCAAGTCTTGCATGCAGGCTTGCCCTTACGACGCGCTCTACATCAATCCGAATACCAACACGGCAGAAAAGTGCAACTACTGCGCGCACCGCGTCGAGGCGCAGATCGAGCCGGCCTGCGTCATCGTCTGCCCCGTGCAAGCCATCGTCTCAGGCGATATGGACGACCCGGCGTCGAAGCTGTCGCGGCTCATCGCCTCCGAGCAGACACAGGTGCGCAAGCCCGAAGCCGGAACCAAGCCGAAGCTTCATTACATCGAGGCCGATCAATCGTCGCTCGTGCCGACAGACCAGACACACACGGAAGGCTACCTGTGGTCTGAAAACCAGATGGACTCATTGATGATGAGCGAGCAGGCGATGGCCGAGATGGACGCCAAGGCGCGGACGACTTATGACATCGCGCACGACCGCCCGTGGGGCTGGAAAGTTTCCGCGTACTTATGGACGAAGTCCATCGCCGCCGGCTCATTTCTGCTGGCGGCTATTGCGCTGGGCTTCGGCTCGGTGCGCTCGCACTGGGTCTTTGAAGCCGCCGCGCCGCAACTGGCGCTGCTCTTTCTGATGGCGACCGTGGCGCTTCTCGTTCTGGACTTGAAACGGCCCGAACGCTTCCTGCGAATTCTGTTTATGCCGCAGTGGCGTTCGTGGCTGGTGCTTGGCGGCTACATCCTGCTGGCCTTCGGCGGGTTCATTATGTTGTGGCTGGCGACGCTGACGTTCGGCTGGTTCTTGATGGAAGGACCCGTGATGACGCTGGGCGGCATCTTCGCCGCGCTGTCGGCGGTCTACTCGGCCTTTCTTTTCAAGCAGGCGCGCGGGCGTGTCTTCTGGCATTCAGCCGTCGCGCCGCTGCACCTGCTGGTGCAAGCGTTGGCCGCCGGCGCGGCGTTGTTATTACTGGTGCTTGCCGTCGAAGCGATGATCTCAGGCGCTCGCGTCGGCGATGCGGCGTGGCAGTTTTTGTATTACGAGTTGATGGGCGCGCTGGTCGCTAACGGCGTGCTGATGGCAAGCGAGTTGTTTATGCCCGAAGATAATGTCGAGAGGCGACGCGCGACGCGCCTCATCACGCGCGGCTACTTCAGCAAGCTGTTCTGGAGCGGCGCGGTGCTACTTGGCACGATCATCCCGCTCGTCGCGCTCATCGCCGGCGCGGCACAGATCAAAGGCGTTGCCATCGCCGTCTCGCTGCTGACGCTCGCAGGCGTCTACATCTGGGAGCACATCTGGGTGCAGGCGGGCCAGGCCGTGCCGCTCAGTTAAGCGCAATTCGATTCGGCGACGAGAAAGGAACTTCATATGTCGAGCGCGAATCTGGAGAGAGTCATTGAAGAGGTCAAGGCGCTGCCGCCCGATGAACTGCGCAAAGTTAAAGAGCTGATTGATTCGCTGTTGCAAGAGTCGGGCGCGGCATCAGGCGTATCGGTTGAAGACCAAGTAGACCAACTGCTGCTCGCTGCCGGCGTCATCAGCGAGATTCCAAAGCATGCGCCAAAGCCGGATCATCTCAAAGACTTCAAACCAGTAGAGGTCAAGGGAAAGCCGATTTCAGAAACGATCATCGAGGAGCGGCGATAGTTGGCAGCCTACTTTTTCGATAGCAGCGCGCTAGTTAAGCGTTATGTGCGCGAGACAGGCACAGCATGGATTGCCAACATCATTGACGCGCCGTCACCCAATCCTATTTACCTTGTGCGCATCACTGGCGTCGAAGTTATCGCTGCAATAACACGGCGGGCGCGTAACGCGGCCCTTTCAATGGCGGACGCAAGCGTAGCCCTTTCGCTGTTTCGCTATGAGTTCTCTAACGATTTTACCGTTACAGAAATCAGCACGGCTCTGATTACTCGTGCAATGGAATTGGCTGAACACCACGCCTTACGCGGCTATGATGCGGTGCAACTGGCGGCGGCGCTCGATGTGCAAGCTTATTTTTCGACGCTGTCAGTCTCATCTCTAACACTCGTTTCTGCCGACGTGGAACTGAATACGGCGGCAATGGCCGAGGGCTTATCCGTCGAAGACCCGAACACGCATTCGTAAGAAGACTTGAATTATGTTCAGAAGAAAACAGCCCGGTGACTCGCCTGAAACAGAAAAGCAGACTAACCAATCAACCCAAGCAAGCAGCCCGGCGGCGAAGCTCGCAAACTTCCCACCATTCGAGAAGTGGGACGACTGGACGGAGTTCGATGCGCGCAGTTGGCCGCGCAAAGTCGAGCGGCGTTATTCGCTCGTGC
Organism: Blastocatellia bacterium; assembly: GCA_045807725.1. Taxonomy (GTDB): domain Bacteria; phylum Acidobacteriota; class Blastocatellia; order UBA7656; family UBA7656; genus DATENM01. Next base: position 11,120 of record JBJMGV010000122.1, read on the forward strand.
CTACGGTCTGCTTCAACTGCGAAGCCGCCTGCGGCCTGCTCGCCTACGTAGACAAAGAGTCGGGCGAGATTCGCAAGCTCGAAGGCAACCCGCAGCACCCGGCTTCGCGTGGGCGCAACTGCGCCAAAGGGCCGGCCACCATCAACCAGATCACCGACCCGGAACGCATTCTCTTTCCGTTGAAGCGCGTGGGGCCGCGCGGCGAAGGTCAATGGGAGCGCACCACGTGGGATGAAGTGCTCGACACCTTTGCGGCAAAGATTCGCCAGGCGCTCGTCGAAGACCGCCGCGATGAAGTGATGTATCACGTCGGGCGACCCGGCCACGACGGCTACATCGAGCGCGTGCTGCAAGCCTGGGGCGTAGACGGTCACAACTCGCACACCAACATCTGCTCGGCGTCGGCGCGCGTCGGCTACGCGCTGTGGCAGGGCGCAGATCGTCCCTCGCCTGATTACGCCAACGCTAAATTCATTTTATTACTCAGCTCACATTTGGAGACTGGCCACTACTTCAACCCGCACGCTCAACGCATCATCGAAGGCAAGATGAGCGGCGCGAAGATCGCCGTCATCGACCCGCGATTGTCGAACACGGCTTCGATGGCCAGTTACTGGCTGTCGCCTTACCCCGGAACCGAAGCCGCGCTGCTGCTGGCCGTCGCCAACCTGTTGCTGCAAGCCGATACATTCAACCGCGACTTCGTGCGCCGCTGGGTCAACTGGGAAGAGTTTATGCGCGACGAGCGTCCCGGCTCGCCCTGCACTTTTGAAGCATTCGTTGATTCGTTGAAAGAAATCTATGCCGAGTTTACGCCCGAATTTGCCGCCGAAGAGTGCGGCATCGAAGCCGACAAAATAACCGCCCTCGCCCGCGACATCGCCGAAGCCGGTTCGGCTTTTGCTTCGCACATCTGGCGCAGCGCAGCGGCGGGCAATCTGGGCGGCTGGGCCGCCGCGCGCGCGCTGATGTTCCTCAACGTGCTGACGGGCAGCATCGGCGCTGAGGGCGGCGTGTCGCCCAACGTCTGGAACAAGTTCGTCGCTACGGCTTTCTCAAAACCCGCGCCGCAAAAAGTCTGGAGCGAAATCCTCTTCCCGAAAGAATACCCGCTGGCGCATCACGAGTTGAGTTTTCTGCTGCCGCACTTTCTCAAAGAAGGGCGCGGCAAGATCGCCGCTTACTTCACGCGCGTCTATAACCCGGTGTGGACGAATCCTGATGGCTTCACCTGGATCGAAGCGTTGCGCGATGAAACGAAGGTCGAGCTGCACGCCGCGCTGACGCCGGTGTGGAGCGAGACGGCGTGGTTCGCCGATTACGTCTTGCCGATGGGGATGGGCGCGGAACGTCACGACTTGATGAGCCAGGAGACGCACGCGGCGCAATGGATATCGTTCCGTCAGCCCGTGCAGCGCGTCTTGAAAGAGCGCGCGGGTGAAGAGATCAACTTCACATACGAAGCGAACCCCGGCGAGGTGTGGGAAGAGGATGAGTTCTGGATCGAGCTGTCGTGGCGCATCGATCCAACCGGCGAACTCGGCGTGCGTCGCCACTTTGAATCGCCTTATCGGCCCGGCAAGAAGATCAACATCAACGAATACTATCAATGGATATTCGAGAACAGCGTGCCCGGCTTGCCTGAGAAGGCGAAGGGCGAAGGGCTGAAGCCGCTTGATTACATGCGGCGGCACGGCGCATTCGCGGTGAAGTCGAATGTCTATCAGCAACACGAGAGCCGGCTCACAGAGGCCGAGCTTGAAGGGGCGCGCGTTGACGAAGCGACCGGGCGCATCATCAAGCCGACCGCAAGCGGCGATCAAGTCATCGGCGTGCGAGTTGACGGTGAAAGCTTGCGCGGCTTCAACACGCCTTCGCGCAAGCTGGAGTTTTATTCAAAAACGATGGCCGACTGGCGCTGGCCCGAATACAAGCTGCCGGCTTACGTGCGCAGCCACGTCTACTGGCGTGAGATGAACAGGCAAGAGAACGAATACACGTTAGTGCCGACCTTCCGCCTGCCGACGCTGATTCACACGCGCAGCGGCAACGCCAAGTGGCTTTATGAAATCTCGCACACCAACCCGCTGTGGATGAATCCCGATGATGCCAAACGTATGGGTTTTGCTAACGGCGAGCTGGCGCGTGTCAGCACCGAGATTGGTTACTTCGTCATCCGCGTGTGGGTGACGGAAGGCATAAGGCCGGGCGTCGTCGCTTGCTCGCATCACCTGGGCCGCTGGCGACTGAAGCAGGACCGGGGCACGGACCGCTGGGCGTCGGCGCTCGTCGAGATCGACGAATTGGGCGAGGGTCGCTGGCGCTTGCGACAGATCGAAGGCGTCAGGCCGTTCAAGAGCGAAGACAAGGATTCCGAGCGCATCTTCTGGAAAGAGGGCGGCGTGCATCAGAACCTGACCTTCCCCGTTCACCCTGACCCGGTCAGCGGCATGCACTGCTGGCATCAGAAGGTGAAGGTTGTGAAGGCGCAGGCGGACGACCGCTACGGCGACGTGATGGTGGATACGAAACGTTCGCACGAAATCTATCATGAATGGTTGCAGCAAACGCGGCCTGCGCCGGGGCCGGATGGCTTGCGCCGCCCGCTGTGGTTCGCGCGTCCGGTCAGGCCGGACAGCGAAACATACAAGATGAGTAATGAGTGATGAGTGAGAAGATGGTGTAGGCAATGCCACCCGCGTTTCTTGACCAATCATTTTCTACTCATCACTCATCACTGTTTGAGCCTTGTCACGCCTGTAACAATTGGGTAACGTAAAGGGAGACTAATGAGAATTGTCGTCATCGGATATGGGAGGGTCGGGTCTCGGACGGTCGCGGCGCTAGCCCAGGGCAACCACGAGATTACGGTCATTGATAAGGAAGCCAGTCGGCTGGGCCGCGCTTCTCACCTTGAAGGCATCGAACTCGTTCAGGGCAACGGCATTGATGTTGACGTGCAGCGCGAAGCCGGGATGGGCGAAGCCGATCTGTTGCTGGCCGTCACACGCGATGATAACGTCAACCTGATGGCGGCGCAGGTGGCGCGGACTCACTTTCATGTGCCGCGCGCCATCGCCCGCGTTTACGAGCCGACGCACGCCGAAGCGACCCAGGAAGACCCGCAACTCGTCGTCGTTTGTCCTACCCTGCTGGCCGCTAAAGTTATCGTCGAAGAAGTAGACCGCGCCGCCAAACATCCGCCCGTTCCGCACATCCCCGCCGAGCCGCCGAAAGCGCCCCGACGCCCGCGCTTTAATGCGACGGACGAATCGCGCTACATCATCATCGCCGGCGGCGGTAAGGTCGGCGTCAACCTGGCGCGTGAGCTTTACGAGAGCGGCCACGAGGTCGCCGTCATCGAGGTCGATAATGCTCGTGCTGCCACGCTCTCGAATAAGCTGGAATGTCCCGTCTATATCGGCGACAGCTCGACCCACGACGTGCTCGAAGAGGCCAGCGCCAACCGCGCACGCGTCTTCGTTGCCGCGACCGGCAGCGATCAAGATAACCTCATCGCTTGCCAGGTTGCGAAAAAAGTCTTCGGCGTGCCGAAGACAATTGCGCGCGCCTCGAACCCTAAGAATGAAGAAGTGATGGCGCGGCTCGGCGTCGATTCGACCGTCAGCTCGACGGCCATCATTCAGCAGGTCATCGAGCGCGAGCTGCCGACCGTGCGAATCAAGACGCTGCTGAGCTTGCAAGAAGGCGCTTTTCAGATTCTCGAATACCCTGTGGATGCCCATGCGCCGGCGACCAACCGCCTGCTGCGAGAGATTGATCTGCCGGATGAGAGCAACCTGATCGCCATCCTGCGCGGCAACCAAACGGTCGTGCCGCGCGGCGAGACCCGGCTTCAGGAAGGCGACGTGATTGTCGCCCTCGTCAAGTCGGAGCAGGAAGCCCAGTTGCGCACCGCCCTGCTCGGCGCGTAAGATTTCATTAGCGAGGATTTACCGAACCAATGGATATGGGCAAGAAAGTTTTAGTGGTTGAAGACCACCACGATACGTCCTTCATGCTTTGCCGCCTGTTGAAGATGGAAGGCTACGAAGTCGAGCACGCTATTGATGGCATGGTCGGCTATAGCACGGCGACCGCAGAGCACCCCGATCTCATCGTCACCGACATCCAGATGCCGCGAATGAATGGCATCGAGATGATCCGCCGCATCCGCGAAGAACTCGATATGCGCAACACGCCGATTATCGTGATGAGCGCCTATGGCAAGCGCGTCATCGATGACGCAATGCAGGCGGGCGCTGATGATTTTGTCGAAAAGCCTATCGATTTCGATAAATTCCTTTCAGCCATCAAAGCCCGGCTGCCCGTCGTCTAACCGGCGCGGCAGTCCTCTCCTTTTTCGAGCCGGCGTTTTGCCGCGCCGGATTGCGTATCGCAAAGCGCCGCCGGCTTCTATCCGCTCGCCTCTCAAGCGTCCTCTTCTTTCGCTCAACGTGTGAAGTGAGTAAGTAGGAAAAGCTTTCGCGTGGCACAGGCTACTGCGCGTCCGCCGGGCCATAGATGATGGCCGATTCGTCCAGCTTCGGGTGGAAGGAGTCAGGGCGGTCAACCTCAGGATCGAAGACGCAGGTGCGATTGCGCCCGCTCAGCTTGGCGCGGTAGAGCGCCTGGTCGGCCTTCTGAACGAGGTCGAGCGCAGTGATGCCATTCTCAGGAAAACTGGCGACGCCCAGGCTGATCGTCACGTTCATGGTTTGCGACTTGTCGGTCGGCGAGGCTGAGAATGCATGCGCTTCAATTGTGGTGCGAATGCGCTCGGCGATCTCCAGCGCCTTCTCGCGCGGGCCGATGACATAAGCCAGGTACTCTTCGCCGCCGTAGCGCGCGGCGCGGTCGGCGCTGCCGAGCACGTCGCGGATGATGTGGCCGCAATCGCGTATGGTGTGACTGCCGACCAGATGGCCGCGCCCGTCGTTGACGCGCTTGAAGAAATCGAGGTCCATCATCAATACGCTGATGGGCTGCGGGTTAGGGCTGCGGGCTTCCTGAGTGATACGACGGTCGAGTTCGGCAAAAAGGCTGCGACGCGAGCGCAGGCCGGTCAGCTCATCACGCTGCGTCATCTGATGCAGCTTCTCTTGAAACTCAGCCTCAAATTCGTCAAGCAGCGCGAACTTCATCAGGTGATTGCCAACCTTCACCTTGTCGCCGTCTTCGAGCAGTTGCTGGCCGGTGATCTTCGTGCCGTTAAGATAAGTGCCGTTGGTCGAGCCGAGATCGCTGACGTAATATTCGGCAATCGCGCCCTCGACTTCGAGCCGCATGATCTCAGCGTGCAGCCGCGAAGCAATCTCATCGCGGATGACGAAGTCGGCTTGCGAGCCGCGTCCGATGGTAATCGATGGCTTATCGAGCTTCATCGTCTGGCCCATGCCATTGCCCTGTAAGACGACCAGCACGGGGCGCTTCGACTTGGAGCGCGGCGTCACCTCGCGCACATCCAGTTTGACGGTCTGTTCGGCGTCGCTCACAAATGAATCCCTTCTGTGCGCCACTATATCAACAACCGGCAATCGGGCGCAAACGGCTCGGCATTCGACGCTATCCCTGCGCTTTGCTCTGCGACCTGAGTCAGTGTAGACAGGGCGTATTACTTGACCGAGGCATGCCGGCTCACTAGAATTTCCAACGTAGCTCGTACGAATCCGGCATCAACCCGGCGGCGTAGATGAGAATGAGATCGACATGAACAACAGCAGCCGACCCGCACAAAAGACCGCTATTCCCACAGACTGCACGGGCGTTGAGCGCGTCGCCGAAGCGAAACTGCCTACAGAATACGGCGAGTTTCGCATCATCGCCTTCCGCAGTCTCGCCAGCGGCGAAGAGTTCCCTGTGCTCGTCAAAGGCGACCTGAGCGCCGACCGCCCCAGCCCTGTGCGTGTCCATTCGCAATGCCTGACCGGCGACGTGTTCCATTCGTTGAAGTGTGATTGCGGTCTTCAATTCGATCACGCGGTGCGGCTGATCCAGCAGGAAGGGCACGGCGTCATCGTCTACCAGATGCAGGAAGGGCGCGGCATCGGCATCACGAATAAGATTCGCGCTTATGCATTGCAGGACGCCGGCCAAGACACCGTTGAAGCCAACCTGTCGCTTGGCTTCGAGGCTGACCTTCGCTCTTACGAATGCTGCGCCGAGATATTGAAGCAGCTCGGCCTGCGCAAGATTCGACTGATGTCGAACAACCCTGAGAAGATCGCTGCGCTTGAGCAAGCCGGCCTTGAGATCGTCGAGCGCCTCAAGATCGAAATCGAACCGCACGAAGTAACCCGCCATTATCTGAAGACCAAGAAGCAGAAGATGGGCCACCTGCTCGAAAAGGTCGATGACGCTGAAGAAATTGTGGCGTAGATAAGCCTGTTGAGAGGTTGTCGCCTGGATGAGCAACCGGGAGTTTGCGCCGTGTAGCGGCGCTTTTCATTTGCCGGTTTGTCACGCCGCGTCGAGGCGCTTTTCATTTAGCCGGTTTGTTGCGCCGCGTAGCGGCGCTTTGAATTTAGCCGATTTGTTGCGCCGCGTAGCGGCGGGTGAGTTTAGCCAGGCGTTTCAACGCCTGGAAGGCAACGTCGCAGTGATCGCGTCGCGTCAGCGACGCCTGAATACCCGCCGATTCAAGCGTCGCTGACGCGACGCCCAATAATGCGGCCCTCAGGTGCAGGCATTGAAATGCCTGCCTAAATTCACCTGCCGCTACGCGGCATTCGGGGCAGGTGTTTCAACGCCTGCCTAAATTCAATTGCCGCTACGCGGCCCTCGGTGCAGGCACTAAAGTACCTGCCTAAATTCAATTGCCGCTACGCGGCATGCGGTGCGGGCGTTTCAACAACTGCCTAAATTCACCTGCCGCTACGCGGCAAGCACCATCCTATCTTATTACTTCTCTCTCAGCACCAACTCTTCCTCATCAGTCAGAGCGACGCACGCGCCGGTTGCCGGATCCAGCAATAACATAAATCTCTCGTCGCGTCGCGCTATC
>JBJMGV010000123.1:0-23843 GCA_045807725.1 Blastocatellia bacterium
GAACCCGATCGAGCGAGTATTCTGGGAGGTGCACGACAAATGCACGCGCAATCATCGGCGTCAGCGGATGGAACAATTGGTTGGCGATGTTGAGCAGCATCTTCAGGTCAACGGTCCGTGGCCGTACAAACTATCAGCGATTTATTACACGGCGGAAGTGACAGCCGCCGTGCAGGAACTTGAAAAACTAGAACTACGCAAGGCGGCTTGAGTGTGCCAACCTCGTGCAGTCTGGTTTAGTCTCTAGTTTCTAGTCCCTTTCACCTTGTCACTCTTACGGTGTTCGAGCGGCTTATATTGAAGGATGTGTCGTAAGCCAGGCAGACCAGTATGTGCTGGCCCGGTGTGACCTGATCTCCCGGCCAGAACAGGGTGTAGGGCCCTTGCGTAGTCTGCGTTACCAACTCGCCATCCACATACAACTCGACGCGAAGGATGCCGGCATTATCCGAGGCGTTCACATTCACGCGCACAGACTTGATCTTGTCGCTGTTGGGCGGATTGATATTCGCCCCATCCACCGGCGAAAGGATTCTGATTTGCGGTGGCGTGATGTCGTAACCGGCCTGCACGGTGACAGGCAGTGAGAGGCTCCGGCTGTTGCCCGCCGCATCTACGGCGATGGCGCGCAACACATGTGCTGAGCCGTCCGTCAGGTTCAATGTATCCCAGGTGAATTCAAAGGGCGCAGCCGTCTTCTGCGCAAGCAATTGGTTATCTGCATAAAGCTGCACCCGCGCTACATGGGTATCATCGACGGCCTCGACTTGCACCAGCTCGCCGCGCGTCTGGCCGACGAACCCATCCGGCATCGGCACTAAAAACCGCAGCGTCGGCGCTGTCACATCCACTGTGCGGGCGAGCTTGGCGGCGGTCAGTTCAAGCGCGCGGCCCGCATTTAAACGTCCGAAGCCGTAGCCGGTGTCGTAGCCGGTCGGGCCGCGATCATCTGCCGAGACTTTCAATAAGGCTTCGACTTCGCCCGCAGAGAGCTGTGGGTAGTCGGAAAGAATCAGCGCCGCTGTGCCGGCAACGAGCGGCGCGGAAAACGACGTGCCGCTTACGGCGTTGTAGCTGGCTTGCAATCCGGTCGTCCAGATTCCGTTGCCCGGCGCGGTCAGATCAATGAACGGACCCGTCGTTGAGAAGCCGGCCAGCGTGTCGTCATCGACCGTAGCGCCGACCGCGAAAATATTCGGGTCTTCTACGTTAGGCACGTACCCGCCGTCGTTGCCTGCGGCCATAACAAAGAGGCTGTTCTTGCTGCGCACGTAGCTGGCTGCGTCCGAAATCACCGACGAGCCATAGCCGGCATAGCTCACATTGATGATGCGCGCGCCGTGATCGGCGGCCCAGATCGCTCCCGCCATGATGTCGCTCGTCGCCGCGCCGCCGTCGCTTCGTGAGGTGATGCGTATAGGCATAACGCGACAGTTCATCGCCGGCGCGGCGACGCCCACCGCGTTATTGCTGGCGGCAGCCGCTACGCCCGCGACCATTGTGCCGTGCGGATGTACGGGACTGGTGTCAGCGTTGTGATCAATGACGTTCCAGCCGGGCACTATCTGGGCCGCAAGGTCAGGGTGTGTCGCGTCTACGCCGGTGTCGCAGACGGCGATGGTGATTTGCGAGCTGCCGGTTGTGACCGACCATGCGGCGGGCGCGTTGATCGTCGCTAGATGCCATTCGACGTTATACATCGGGTCGTTGGGAACGAAGCCGGCGGGAAAGAGCAGATAATCCGGCTCCGCGAATTCGATGTCGGGCATCTGCCTGAGCAGTTGCGCGTAAGCCCGCGCATCGAGGTCGGATGGAATTTCGACTACACGCAGGCGCGGAAGGCCGAGGCTGCGAACGGTCAGGTGTGGGCCGATGAAGGCTTCGGCCTCGCGTGCCGCCTGTTCTGTGCGGTACTTGATGATGACCCGCCCCGGCACGACGGCGCGTTGGGCTTTGGCTTGAAGCGAAGTGGATGTGGCGGCGGCGTGGCTGCCGCCGATAAAAGTGGGCGACAGGCTGACCAGCATCGCCAAGAGGACAAAGGCAACGATGATCCGTTTATTCATTTTAATCCTCCAGGGGCTGAGCCAGCTTACGCGGCTGAGAGGTTCGCTCGCCGGCAGGGCTTATCAGATGTAAGCGGATGCCGGAGAGATTGTGGCTCGGCCTCGCACTGGATCGGGCAAGCGGCATTCCAATGCAAGGCGGCGCTCCTGCTACGAGCAATGGCTACGAGCGAATGAAAGCACGAATGCCAGAACAATACCAGAAGCAGGGAATAGATAACTGCCTTTTTCGCCAATCCAGTCGCGGCTTTGAGGATGCCTCATGATTCAATGAATACGGAAAAAAACGGACACCCGCCATTGTGGCTGTTGTAGAGATAAGACACATTTTATGGTATTAGTTATTACAAAACCAAAATGCTTCATCGCGCCTCGCAAGGCGACGGCTTGACGACCCTTTGCGATTATGGTCTTATAGCTTCACTCCATTAGATGTCAACGATTTCACCCTAGCAGGATCGCCCCGGATGCAGAAGGACATGCTATGGTAAACCGTGACTATTACCAGTTGCTCGGTGTGTCGCCTGAGGCCACCGCCGAAGAAATCCGCTCGGCCTACCGCAAGCGAATCAGCGTTATCCACCCTGACCGCTTCGACCCGGCCCGCCAGCCGGATCAATGGCAGGCCGCCAACGAGATGCTCATGGAATTAAACAGCGCTTACGACGTGCTGCATCACCCGGCTCGGCGGGCGCTGTATGACGCGCGCATTCGTGCGCGAAAGCCTGCTCCGTCTGCCGGCAGCGCTGTCCATTGTCGCTTCGAGGAGTTGCCTGACGCCGCCCGGCAGCGACTCCTGGTTATGCAGAATGGCAGGAGCCGTTTCTTCAAGCTGCAAAGCCACAACCCCGCCAATCTCTTCCGATTCAAGACCGGCGGCCCCGCACTCGCCTGGTCCGGCCTGCTCGCCGCCTTGCTGATGCTCGGCGTGAGTATCGGGTTGAGCCTCACCGGCGGCTGGCTCGCCGGGCCGGAGTTGGTGTGGGGCGGTGGGCTGCCCGCTTCTACAGCGGCGGCTGTCGCTGGCTACAATCTCGTTCGCTGGTATCGCTCGCCCGTTAAGGCGTATGTCTATCTGACGCCGCTCTACTACATCGAAACCCGTCCCGGCGAGGTCGTCTTTCGCTGGCTGTGGAGCAGCGAGTCGCTGATGGTCATACCTGCCAGCCGCCGTTTAAGCCGCGACACTGGCGGCCAACTCGTGCTTGCCTTTGATGACAAGCCGCAGAGATTACAACTCGCCACCGAAGCAATGGCCAGAGCCGTGGCCAGCGCCCTGAGCGTCTGGGAAAAGCTGATAGTCGAAGGCAAGAGCGACGGGCGACTGCTCGATCAGCTCGACGCCTTCCCGGAGATCAGCGCCCGACTCGGCAAGCGGCCCGCGCCCGATCTGCGCGCCACTGGCGCAGCCAAAAAGAACGTTGTTGATGACGGCGCAGTGCGGCGCGGCGCTGTGGCAATGGAATCGAACTGGCTCTATAAGAAAGGATGGTAATGGGAATAACAGACCAAACTCCGCTCATCGAACGCCCGGCCTATCAAGCCCTCGCCGCGCATTACCGGCAGATCGAAGGCCGCCACCTGCGCGAGTTGTTCGCCGAAGACCCGCAACGCGGCACCCGTATGATCGTTGAAGAGGCCGGCATCTACTTCGACTACTCGAAGAATCGCGTGACCGACGAGACGCTGCGGCTGCTCGTTGATCTCGCCGAAGCCTGCGGGCTGAGTGAGCGGCGCGACGCGATGTTTCGCGGCGAGAAGATCAACGTCACCGAGAACCGCGCCGTCCTGCACGCCGCCCTGCGCGCGCCGCGCGATCAATCCATTCTGGTTGACGGCATCAACGTCGTCCCCGAAGTCCACGCCGTGCTCGACCATATGAGTGAGTTCGCCGAGCGCATACGCAGCGGCGAGTGGAAGGGCTACACCGGCAAGCGCATTCGCAACGTCGTCAACATCGGCATCGGCGGCTCGGACCTCGGCCCGGTGATGGCCTACGAAGCGCTGCGCCATTACAGCGACCGCGAGATGACCTTCCGCTTCGTGTCGAACATCGACGGCACGGACTTCGCGGAAGCGACGCACGATCTCAATGCCGAAGAGACCTTGTTCATCGTTTCGTCGAAGACCTTCACGACACTTGAAACGATGACCAACGCGCAGACGGCGCGCGAGTGGACGCTGCGCGTGCTCGGCTCTGACGATGCCATCGCGCGTCACTTCGTTGCGGTCTCAACTAATGCCGAAGAAGTGGCCCGGTTCGGCATCGACACGGCCAATATGTTCGGCTTTTGGGATTGGGTCGGCGGGCGCTACTCGATGGATTCGGCCATCGGGCTTTCGACGATGATTGCGGTCGGGGCAGAGAACTTCCGCCGCATGCTCGATGGCTTTCACGCGATGGACGAACACTTTCGCACCGCACCGATGGAAAGAAATCTGCCCGTGCTGATGGGCTTGCTCGCGGTCTGGTATAACAACTTGTTCGGCGCGCAGACGGTCGCCGTGTTGCCATACGATCAATACCTCAAACGCTTCCCGGCTTACCTGCAACAACTGACGATGGAGTCGAACGGCAAGCGTGTGACGGTTGATGGCGCGGCGGTGGATTACGATACGGGGCCGATCTACTGGGGCGAGCCGGGCACTAACGGCCAGCATTCGTTTTACCAGTTGATTCATCAAGGCACGCGGCTGATCCCGTGTGACTTCATCGGCTTCTGCCGCTCGCTCAACCCGCTCGGCAACCATCACGATTTGTTAATGGCCAACCTGTTCGCGCAGAGCGAGGCGCTGGCCTTCGGCAAGACGGCGGACGAAGTGCGCGCCGAAGGCACACCCGACTGGCTGGTGCCGCACCGCACGTTTTCCGGCAACCGCCCATCGAACACCATCCTGCTTGAGCAGTTGACGCCCGAAGCTTTAGGCAAGCTCGTCGCGTTGTACGAGCACAGCGTCTTCACGCAAGGGGTGATTTGGAATATAGATTCCTTTGACCAGTGGGGCGTTGAGCTGGGTAAGGTGCTCGCCAGGCGCATCATCCCTGAGCTTTCAAGCGCCGCCGCACCCGCTCACGATAGCTCGACCAACGCGCTCATCGAACGTTACCGCAAGCTCAAGTGAGCGCCCGATAGCTTCAACACCGAGTGCGTACGGGTCGAACGGTCGGTATTTGATTAGGAGGGTCTATGCGCTTGAGACGTTCTTTGCTTGCGGTTGTGTTGGTCGCCTGCGTCAACACGCAGGCTCATCCCTTGCAGTCGGCTTCGCTGACTGCGGAACAAGCTCGGCTTCAAAGGCTCGCCGGGCTGGCCAGAGTCTGGGGTGCGGTAAAGTTTTTCCATCCCTATCCGGCCACGCGCCGGATTGATTGGGACAAAGCGTTGATCGAAACGATCCCGCGCGTCAACGCGGCCACGTCTGCGTCGGCATATCGCGCGGCAATCGGTCAAATGCTGGCGGTCTTGAACGACAAAAACACGTTTGTCGAAAACGAAGACGGCGCGAAAGCGGAAGCCTCGATCAATCCGAGCAAGCCGGAGTTGATCAAAGCGAGCGACGGCACCGTGACGGTCGAAGCGTTGACGATAGCCGAAACGCTGGCGACGGATCAATCGGCGGGGCAGTCCGCTTATGCAAAACTTTTTCCCTCCGTCGCGCAGGCAAAGGCTGTCATTCTTGATTGTCGTACGAAACACGCGGTGAAGGTTGAAGACGCCGATCTGGTCAAATTCTACTTCGATGACTTCCTGAGTAGGATTGTCCCGCAACTGACCGCCCAGCCGATTCAACTCGCCTCATCACGCTACCGTATGCACAACGGTTATGCCTCGCAGTCCGGCTTCGGCGGCGACGCCGGTTATTATTCAAGCCTGATAACCACCGCGCCGCGATTGATTCAGGCGGCGGGCAAAAAGGCGTTGCCCATCGTCGTCATCATCAACGATACAACGCCATCAGAAGGTGAAATGTGGAGCGGCTTGCAGGCGGCCAAACACGCGCTCGTCGTGCAGGAAGGCGAGGCGGGCGCGGAACCGGGCGTCGGTTCCTATGCGATAGATTTGCCGGACGGCGTGCGCGCCCAAATGCGGACGACGGAGTTGGTCAACCCCGATGGCTCAATCGGTTTTCAGGCCGATGTGGTCGTGCCGAAAAGCGCGACGGGCGACGCTGCTTTCGACGAGGCGCTGAAGAATCTCCGCGAGAACAGGTTGAGCCGCTCGCGTAATCGCATGGCCGCTGTTGAATCGCCGCAAAGCGCGCAGGACGACGCCTATGAAGAGATGAACTTTCCGAGCGCGGAGTATCGCCTGCTCGCGCTGTTTCGATTCTGGAACGTCATCAACTACTTCTATCCGTATAAACATCTCATCAGCGAGTCGTGGGAAACCCTCCTGCCGCGTTACATCGCCAAGTTCGAGGCGAACCAGAACGCGCTCGACTATCAGACGACGGTGCGCGAGATGGCGACAGAGATTCATGATTCGCACGCGTTTGTCAGTGGCGCGGCGGCGGTTGATGAATGGCTCGGAATGTTTGTGCCGCCCGTGCTGGTAAGACTGATTGAGCGGCAGACCGTTGTCGTCAAGATGATGGATGACAAGGTGGGGCTTCGACGCGGCGACGTGATTCTGACCGTTGACGGCGAGCCGGTTGAAAAGCGGCGCGAGAGGTTCGCGCAGTTCTTCGCCGCTTCCACGCCGCAGGCTTTGGACAACACCACCGACCTCTATCTTTTGCGCGGGCAGAAAGAGGCGACGGCAAAGCTTACCGTGCGCGACCCGCAAGGCCAAACGCGCACGGTCGAGATTACCCGCACGCTTTCGTTGCGAGAGCCGGCATACTATTTCGCTTCTTTACGCGCGACGCCAACGGTGCAGGTTCTGCCGAGTGGTTTCGGTTACGTTGATCTTGCGCGCATTGAAGTCGGTGCGGTGAATGAGATGTTTGAAAAAATCAAAGACACGCCGGCGACGATATTCGACATGCGCGGCTATCCGCGCGGCACGGCATGGGCGATTGCTTCGCGCCTCACCGAAAAGCAAACGGTCGTCGCGGCGTTGTTCTCGCGCCGCATTTTGGAAGCCGTCAATCTGGGCAACAGCGATTACGCGGGCGGCACGAATTTCACCTTTGAACAGTATCTGCCAAAGCCGACCGGCGGCGTTTATAAAGGCAAGGTCGTGATGCTGATTGACAATTCTTCGATCAGTCAGGCCGAACACACGTGTCTGTTTTTCGAGGCCGCTACCAACGTCACGTTTATCGGGACGCCGACTAAAGGCGCGAACGGCGATGTCACAAACATGATGTTGCCCGGCGGCATCGCGATCAACTTCAGCGGCCACGATGTGCGCCACGCCGATGGGCGACAGTTGCAAAGGATCGGGATTCAACCGACCATCCGAGTCGAACCGACCCTGCACGGAATTATTTCAGGTCAGGACGAAATCCTCGAAGCGGCCATCCGATTTTTGCAATCGAATAGAGCCACAAGGTAAGAGCCGTTGCTCTGGCCGCAACGCGGCGGGCGTTGCGGAGATGGCTTACCCAATGTGTGACCAAACGTAATTAAATTATTGACACGCTACAGGGCCGATGTTAAAACCATACCGTCGTTGATGATTGAGTTCTTGCCGCCCACTGCCCCTCCGATGCGCTCCCCATGCCTGTCTCAAGCCGTCCCCGGACAGCCTCTCGCCGCGCGCACCTGATCGTTGTTTGCCAAGCGGTATAGCGCGCGGGTTTGCGCAAGCGTCTTTGCACCTAAGCGTGCAGTCCGCCGCGCGTTTGTTGCTGGCCGGAAAAGGTCGCCCGAACGCGCCACCGTCTTCCGGCTTCAACGCGATGGCCGCACGGTGAAACGGAAAGCTGATAGTGGGAACTATGTCGGCAAAATTGGGCGAAACCCTTCTCAAAGACAACCTCATCACGCCGCAGCAGCTTAAAGAGGCGCTCGATTACCAGCGCATCAATGGCGGGCGGCTGGCGTCGACGCTGGTCAAACTCGGCATGCTCAGCGATGAGGAAGTCACCGCTGTGCTCAGCCGGCAATACGGCGTCCCTTCGGTCAACCTCGATCTCTTTGAAGTCGATCCGGCAGCCGTCGCCCTGGTCCCGCAAGAGACCGCCGAGCGTTACTCGGTGCTGCCGCTATCGCGCGTCGGCGCAACCCTGACGCTGGCGATGGTTGACCCGACGAACGTCTTTGCTATTGACGATATTAAGTTCATGACCGGGCTATCGGTTGAGCCGGTCGTCGTCAGCGAGACGGCGTTTCAACTGGCGATCAAAAAATACTACGGCACCTCGCGCGAGATGGAACTGGCCAAGGTCATGGAAGACTTGGTCGCCGAGAGTACCAGCACGGTCGATTACGGCGACGAGTTCGACCAGCTCGAAGTTGAGGCCGCCGAAGAAGAGATTGACCTCGAAAACCTTGAACGGATGAGCGAGGACGCTCCCGTCGTCAAGCTCGTCAACGTCATCATGGTTGACGCGCTCAGGCGGGGCGCTTCCGACATTCACATCGAGCCGTACGAGAAAGAGTTCCGCGTGCGCTTCCGCATGGACGGCGTGCTCTACAACATCATGAATCCGCCCATGAAGATGCGCGACGCGCTGACCTCGCGCATGAAGATCATGGCGCGGCTCGACATCGCCGAAAAGCGTCTGCCGCAGGACGGGCGCATCAAGATTCGCGTGCGGCTGGATGGACGCTCGCGCGAGCTGGATTTTCGCGTCTCGACGCTGCCGACTATCTTCGGCGAAAAGCTCGTGCTGCGATTATTAGACAAAGAGAACCTGCGCCTCGATATGACGCAGCTCGGCTTCGAGTCAAAGAGCCTCGATAAGTTCAAACGCAACATCCACAAGCCGTATGGCATGGTGCTCGTCACCGGGCCGACCGGGTCCGGCAAGACTTCGACTCTGTATTCGGCGCTACAAAGCCTGAACACGACGGACACCAACATTATGACAGCGGAAGACCCTGTCGAATTCAACCTGCCCGGCATCAATCAGGTGCAGATGAAAGAGTCCATCGGGTTGAACTTTGCCGCCGCGCTGCGCTCGTTTCTTCGCCAAGACCCGAACATCATTCTGGTCGGCGAAATCCGCGACTTCGAGACGGCGGAGATCGCTGTCAAGGCGGCGCTCACCGGCCATATGGTGTTGTCAACGCTGCACACCAACGACGCGCCTTCGACGATCAGCCGCTTGATGAACATGGGCATTGAGCCATTCCTGGTCGCCACCTCGGTCAACTTGATTCAGGCGCAGCGCCTCATACGCCGAGTTTGCAAGGACTGCAAAGCGGAAGTCCACACGCCCACCGAAGCGTTGGTTGATGTCGGCTTTCCGGCCAGCGAGTTGAAAGAGATTCGCACCTTCAAGGGCGCGGGCTGCGCGACCTGCAACGGCACGGGCTACAAAGGCCGCGTCGGTTTGTACGAAGTGATGGAAGTGACCGAAGACCTCCGCGAGTTGATCCTGGTCGGCGCGTCGGGGCTTGAACTGCGGCGCAAAGCCATCGAAGAAGGCATGCTGACGCTGCGCCAGAGCGGCCTGGAAAAGATTCGTCAGGGCGTCACGACGATTGAGGAAGTGGTTAGAGAGACAGTGAAATAGGATTCAGGATTCAGGATTCAGGATTCAGGGAAGAAGGAAGTGCGCTATGCGCCTGGCTCCTTTTCCGGCTGAATCCTGAATCCTGAATCCTGAATCCTGGAGGACTTATGCCAGAGATTGCGTTAAGTGATTTGCTCAGAAAGATGATCGAGCAGGGCGGCTCGGATTTGCACATCACGACCAACTCGTCGCCGATGGTGCGCGTGCATGGAGTTTTGCGTCCGCTCGATTATTCTGAGCTGACGCCCGCCGAGACCAAGCAGCTTGCGTATTCGGTGCTCACCGACGCGCAGAAACATCGCTTTGAAGAGACGCTCGAACTCGACTTCTCGTTCGGCATCAAAGGGCTGTCGCGGTTCCGCGCCAACCTCTTCAATCAGCGCGGCGCGGTGAGCGCGGTCTTCCGCGCCATCCCTTATGATATCCGCTCGTTTGAAGACCTCGGCCTGCCTCAGGTCGTGCACGGGCTTTGCGAGAAGCCGCGCGGCCTGATCCTGGTGACGGGGCCTACGGGGTCCGGCAAATCGACGACGCTGGCGGCGATGATCGATAAGGTCAACCGCGACCGCCACGAGCACATCATCACTATCGAAGACCCGATTGAATACCTGCACGGTCACAAGAGCTGCATCGTCAATCAGCGCGAAGTGCATGCCGACACGCATTCATTCGGCAACGCCTTGCGCGCCGCCTTGCGTCAAGACCCAGACATCGTGCTGATCGGCGAAATGCGCGACCTTGAAACGACCGAGACGGCGCTGCGCATCGCCGAAACCGGCCACCTGACCTTTGCGACATTGCACACCAACTCGGCGACTTCTTCGATCAACCGCATCATCGACATCTTCCCGGCGGGCCAGCAGGCGCAGATTCGCACGCAGTTGTCTATGGTGCTGGAAGGCATCATGACGCAAGCGTTGCTGCCGAAAGCCAACGGCCAGGGCCGCGCGCTGGCGATGGAGATACTGGTGCCCAACTCGGCCATCCGCAACCTGATCCGCGAAGACAAGGTGCATCAGGTCTATTCGATGATGCAGACGGGCCAGGAGAAGTACGGCATGCAGACGTTCAATCAGTCGCTGGCCAGTCTCTATTTCAAAAAGCAGATCACGCTGGAGATGGCCCTGGCGCGCTCGTCGAACGCCGACGAGTTACAGGATTTAATCAATCGCGGCGCGGCGGCGTTGCAAGCGCCTATGCGTCCGAACGCGACACCGACACCCGGCGCGCGGCCACAGGTGCCGCTTGGCCGCGTCGGAAGATAAAGCAGGGGCCAGAGACTAGGGGCTAAAGG
The DNA here is from genome assembly GCA_045807725.1 of Blastocatellia bacterium. Taxonomy (GTDB): domain Bacteria; phylum Acidobacteriota; class Blastocatellia; order UBA7656; family UBA7656; genus DATENM01. Next base: position 10,990 of record JBJMGV010000123.1, read on the forward strand.
CTAGTGGGAACAAAACCCATCAGCATCCTTCTCCTGCTAGTCCCTAGTCCCTAGCCTCTAGTCCCTAGTCGTGCCCCTTTGTGTGAGAGTGAAGACAAGCTAGCAGGTGGAGGCTATCATGCCGACTTATGTGTATAAGGGTCGCAACCGACTGAACGAGATCGTCGTCGGCGAGCGCGTCGCCGCGGACCGCGCGGCGCTTGAGGCCATGCTGCGCCGCGAGCAGGTCATTCTGACCAGCGCGCGCGAGAAGGGCCGCGAAATCAGTCTGCCGAAAGTGGGGCGCGAGAAGGTCAAGCACAAAGACCTGGCGCTATTCACACGTCAGTTCTCGGTTATGTTGGACGCCGGCTTGCCGCTCGTGCAGTGCCTTGAGATTCTCGGCCAGCAGCAGGACAACAAGACGTTTCAGAAGATCATCTTTCAGGTGCGCTCTGATGTCGAAGCCGGTATGACGCTGGCCGATTCGATGGCCAAGCATCCGCGCGTCTACGAGCCGCTCTACACCAACATGGTGGCGGCGGGCGAGACCGGCGGTATCCTCGACATCATCTTGCAGCGGCTTTCGACCTACCTGGAGAAGATGGTCAAGTTGAAGAGCGACGTGAAGAGCGCGCTCATCTACCCGATAGCCGTCATCGTGATCTCGATCATCGTCATCTCAATCATCATGATTGTCGTCATCCCGGCCTTCAAAAATATCTTCGAGGGCTTGCTTGGGCCGGGCGAGAAGCTGCCCTGGCTGACCGAGCTTGTCGTCTCGATCTCGCAATTCATGGCCGGCTTCTGGTGGCTGATTGCCCTGGTCATCGGCATCATCGTCTTCGCTATGAAGGCGTGGTACAAGACTGAGAAGGGGCAGCACTTTATTGACAACCTGATCCTGCGGCTGCCGATCATCGGCCAGATTATGCGCAAGATCGCCGTGTCGCGCTTCAGCCGCACGCTCTCGACGCTGTTGAGTTCGGGCGTGCCTATCCTCGAATCGCTCGACATTACCGCGCGCACGGCGGGCAATATTATTGTCTCTGAAGCGATCAATAAAGTGCGTTCAGGCGTCGAGCAGGGGCAGACCTTCGTCGAGCCGTTAAAGGCGAGCGGCGTCTTTCCGATCATGGTGTCGCAGATGATCGGCGTCGGCGAACAGACCGGCGCGCTTGACGCGATGCTGTCAAAGATCGCCGACTTCTATGAGCAGGAAGTTGACGCGGCCATCGCCAACCTGCTCAGCCTGATGGAGCCGGCGATGATTATGTTTCTCGGCGTGACCATCGGCACTATCGTTATCGCTATGTACCTGCCGCTGTTCTCACTGATCGGCAAGCTGGCCGGCGGCCACTAAAGCGCCGTTCGGGTTAGCGACACCGGCAAGCTGTCATTAAGTCAAAAGGAGAAAGCGTCAACCGCACGGGCGACGCTTTCTCCTTTTTTATGGCACGAAAGCTAAGCCGACTTCAGTTGTCGTCAGACTCGAATGAATATCTGACCATAGTTCGAGGGCACAACGACCTGATGCGATTGCCCATCTTGCTCAATCATAATCTCAAGCGGCTGGCCGCTGGCGCGAGGGTTGTCAATCATCTCACGATAAGCGCCCGCCTTCGGAAATGGAATCGAAACCACGCGCTCAACGTCTGAGAAATTGAGGAAGACCATCGCTACGTCTTCCGCTGCGGTGGCCGTCGCCGCCGCCCGCCGCCGATAAGCAACGACGCCGTCCCAAGGCCGCGACTGCTCGTTGTAGTAGAACGACTCTCGACCTCGCAGCGCGCGATGTTGTTGCCGGAGCTGTCCGAGTCGGCGGTAGAGCCTGACCAACGCCTTACCGGCTTCGTCGTAGAAGTACTCCCAATGCAGGCTACGTCGGAATGAGATTCGCGCGCTGCCTTTCTCAGGCAGCACGTAGTTCTCGGCGAACTCTTGCCCCTGCCATAGCATCGGGATGCCCTGGCAGGTATACAACGCGATGGCGAACGGCTGCAACTTGTAATACTTGCTCCTATCGCCAAACTGTATGTCGCCCGCGCCGCCCAGCGGATCGAGCAGCGCGACGCGGGTAATCAAGTAGCTGTGGTCGTGCGACTCGACGTACTGGAACGGCGCGACCGGCACGCTCACGCCGTTCATATCGCGGCTCGAAGGGTAGCCGCTGAAGCCGGGGTCGAGCAGGTGCGCGAAGCTCTCGTCCACGACGTTATGCGCCGCCATATCTTCAGCTTTGTCGAGCAGCCCGTTTTGCCACGTGCAATTCGTATAGGTCTCGCGCAGGATGGCTTGCGGGGCTTCAAGGTCTTCGGCGCACTGGATGATGCGGCTGGTGTTGCCTGGCCCTTGAAAGCGCGCCATCTTTAACGACGCCTGATAGGTTTGATAAACCAGATTGGCGTAGCCATTACCCATAGGGCCATCGTAATAACCCGGCACATAGTCATAGCGGAAACCATCGACGTGATATTCGTCGAGCCAGTAGGCGTTGACCGCCTGAAAGTACTCCCGCGTGAATGGCTTGTTGAAATCAGTCTCCGTGCCGAACTCGCCTTTGACGAAGGGGCCGATCATCGGACTCGGCTCATTACTGTCGGCGTAAACGCGATTGTAAGCGAAGTCGGAATCGACGTGCTCGTAAACCGAATCGAGAATCACGGCGATGCCTTCGTTGTGACAGGCCCTGACCAGCCGCATCATATCCTGCGGGCTGCCGTATCGTTCTTCGGGCGCGAAGAAGTGCAGCGGGCCATAGCCCCAATCAAACACTTGCTTGACGCTCGTCACCGGCATTATCTCGATGGCGTTGACGCCGAGGCCGCGCAGGTATTTCAGCCGCTCGCCGAGGCCCTGAAATGTATCGTTGAACTCTTCGACCTGCAATTCATAAACGATCAGGTCGTCAAGCTCAGGCACTTTGAAAGAGGCATCGTCCCAATCGAACCCGGCCTGGCCGGTTGAGATCGTGAAGGCAGAGAGCTGCCCCGCGCCCGTCGCTCTGGCGAATGGGTCCGTTATCCACTCGGTCACTACACGGCCATTGCGTCGCAGGTGATAGCGATAGAGATAGCCGCCCGGTTTACCGAAACTTGATGAGGGGTCGGCGTGGTCCGTGAGGACGACGGTCGCGTCCCACAGGTCATATTCATGGTCGTCGTGACAAAACAGAAAGAACTCTTTCGGCGGAATCTCAGGCGTAAATTGATCTTGCTCGTGAATGACGCGGACGATCAATTCGTAACCTTTGGCGAAGGTGATGCCCGGCAGGTAGATGCCGAAGCGGACTTGCAGGCTGCCGCCCGCGCCGACAGAAGGGTGAGCGCCGACCTCGTTTATATCTATCATCACTTCTCTCCAGTCAATGGGGTTAGCTGCGATAAGCCATCAGGGACTACATCGGGCATTCGAGTGTAGCGCGAGTAACTGACGCACCGGCGTTATATCACGCGGAGGAGAAGAGCCGCAATGTTGGATGAAGCCGTTGGGCCGCTTCAATCCTTCGTCAATCTTGCCGTGCTCATTTGCCGTCCGCTAGAATTATATCTTTGCATTCAGCGCAAGATTTCTCTCTGTATGGGTTTAAGTTTTAATGGCAATAGATCGCATTACAATTCGTGGCGCGCGACAGCACAATCTGAAAAACGTCAGCCTCGAAATCCCTCGCAACCGGCTGACGGTCATCACCGGGCTTTCCGGCTCAGGCAAATCAAGCCTCGCCTTCGACACCATCTACGCCGAAGGGCAGCGCCGCTACGTCGAATCGCTGTCGGCTTACGCGCGGCAGTTCCTCGACCAGTTAGAGAAGCCCGACGTAGACGCGATTGACGGGCTGTCGCCGGCCATCTCGATTGAGCAGAAGACGACGACGCGCAGCCCGCGCTCGACCGTCGGCACGGTGACGGAAGTCTACGATTACCTGCGCCTGCTTTTTTCGAGCATTGGCCTGCCGCATTGCCCGCAGTGTGGCCGCCAGATTTCGCGCCAGTCCGCCGACCAGATCGTTCAGCAGATGGCCCACCTGCCGGAAGGCGAGCGCGTGATGATCCTCGCGCCCATCGTGCGCGGGCGCAAAGGCGAATTTAAGAAAGAGATTGAAAAGCTCCAGCGCTCAGGCTTCAACCGCGCGCGCATCGACGGCGAGATTCGCCAGCTCGACGAAGAGATCAAGCTCGACAAGCGCCGCAATCACACGGTTGAAGTCGTCGTTGACCGCCTGCTCATCAAGCCGGGCGTGCAGAAGCGGCTCGAAGACAGCGTACAAGTCGCCGCCAAGTTGACTGACGGCCTCGTGCTGGTCTCGATCATTGACGGCGAAGAGCGGCTCTACAGCGAGAAGATGGCCTGCCCGGAATGCGGCATCTCGATCCCGACTATCGAGCCGCGCTCGTTTTCGTTCAACAGCATTTACGGCGCGTGCCCTGCCTGTCACGGTCTGGGAACGCGCGCCGAAGTCGATCCCGGCAAGATCGTTCCCGATCCTTCATTACCGATCAACGATCAAGACCCATTTGCCGCCGAAGCCGCCATCAGCAATTACCTGCGCGACGTAATGAAGGCGCTGGCACGGCAAGCCGGGCTGTCCGCCGATCATCCCTTCGCAGAGCTTCCGCAGAAGGCGCAGGACGCCTTCTTCTACGGCTCGAAGGAGCGGCTGACTTTGCGTTATGGAAATTACGAATACAAGGCCGAGTGGAAAGGCGCGATTCATTACCTCGAAAGCCGCGAAAGCGAGTTCAACAACGAGACGGCCTTGACCGCTTATGAATCGTTGATCTCGCAAGTCACCTGCCCCGAATGCGACGGCAAGCGCTTGCAGCCGGCAAGTCTCGCCGTGCGCGTAGCCAACCGCACGATTGCCGATTACACGGAGCTGCCGATTGCGCAGGCGGTCAGCGTCTTCAACTCGGTCAAGCTCAACGACAGGGAAGAGAAGATCGCCGGCTTGATCCTGCGCGAGATTCGCGCGCGGCTCGGCTTTCTTGACACTGTGGGGCTAGGCTACCTGACGCTCAATCGTCCATCGGCGACGCTGTCGGGCGGCGAAGGCCAGCGCATCAGGCTGGCGACGCAGATCGGTTCGCAACTGCGCGGCGTGCTTTACGTGTTGGATGAGCCGTCCATCGGCCTGCACCCGCGCGACAACTTGAAGTTGCTTGATACGCTCGAACACTTGCGCGACCTCGGCAACACGGTGCTCGTCGTCGAGCACGATGAAGAGACGATTCTGCGCGCCGATCACGTCGTTGACCTGGGACCGGGAGCAGGCGCGCACGGCGGCGAGATCGTCGCCGAAGGCACGCCCGGCGCAGTCGCCGCGAACCCGCGCTCGCTGACGGGCCGTTACATTTCAGGCAACGCGCGCATCCCTGTGCCAAAGGTGCGCCGCTCGCCAAACGGCAAAGCCATCCAGGTCATCGGCGCGCAGGCCAACAACCTGAAGAACATCGACGTGACGTTCCCGCTCGGCCTGTTCGTCGTCGTCACCGGCGTCTCAGGCTCAGGCAAGTCTACGCTGGTTGATGACATTCTTTACCGCAGCCTGGCGCGCAAGCTCTATCGCAGCCTGCTTGAGCCGGGCGAGCATCGCGCTGTGTTGGGGCTTGAGCACATCGACAAGATCATCGAGATAGACCAATCGCCCATCGGTCGCACGCCGCGCTCGAACCCGGCGACTTACACCGGCGTCTTCACGCCCATACGCGAGCTGTACGCGATGCTGCCCGAATCGCGCGAGCGCGGCTATAAGCCGGGCCGCTTTTCGTTCAACGTCAAAGGCGGGCGCTGCGAAGCGTGTCAGGGTGACGGGATGAAGTGCATCGAGATGAACTTTCTGCCCGACGTGTATGTGCTGTGCGATATCTGTCGCGGCGCGCGTTACAACCGCGAAACGCTATCGGTTCGCTACAAGGGAATGTCTATCGCCGACCTGCTCGACACGACGATTGAAGAAGCGTTGCCGTTGTTAGAAAACATCCCGCAGATCAAAGTGAAGCTGCAAACTTTGATTGACGTGGGGCTGAGCTACATCAAGCTCGGCCAGTCGGCAACGACGCTGTCGGGCGGCGAGGCGCAGCGCATCAAGCTGGCCAAAGAATTATCGAAGCGGGCCACGGGCCGCACGCTTTATATTCTCGATGAGCCGACGACGGGGCTGCATTTCGAGGACGTGCGCAAGCTGCTCGATGTGCTGCATCAACTGGTCGCGCTCGGCAACACGGTGCTGGTGGTCGAGCATAACCTTGATGTCATCAAGAGCGCCGATTGGATCGTTGATCTCGGCCCGGAAGGCGGCGAAGATGGCGGTCGCCTCGTTGCCGAAGGTACGCCCGAAGAGGTGGCGCGTGTGAAGAAGTCCTATACCGGGCAAGCCCTGCGTGCCGCCTTCAACGGCCACCGCGAACGCAAGCCCGCATAGGCGAACATACCATCGTAGCTTGTCCTTAACAGAAGCAAGCCGATGCCGAACTAACAGTGAGCCTAGCCAAGCAATAGACTTCTGCGTACTCTGTAGCGTATAAGGGGATACAAAATGCAAGTGAAGACTTTTACCTACGAGAAGATGGCGGGGCAGTTTCGCCTCAAGAAGCTATTCAGTACGCAAAAGATGGAAGATCATATAAACGAAATGCTACAACAGGGCTGAGAGATTATGTCGCCCCCTACTCCGGGCGCTCCAAAGCGTCCTGGAGGAATTGGCTTACCCGGCGACACGATGGTTATCAAGTTCAAGAAAGACTGACGCCTTGCGCTTAAAGCTACGGGTGATTCGACAAGTGGCCTTCAACGATTCGGATAAGCGCGTTGATAGCATCTTTCATCTGCCGCAAATCTTCGCGCGTCTCTTTTCCTTGTTCGACCAGCGCGGCTATCTGCTTGCTGTTCTCTTCTGTGATCTTCTCGGTACGATCAAGCCGTTCATCCGGAATGCGGGCAACTTGGACTAAGCCAGCAATCGCCTCTTGTAAGTTGGCCTGCGTCTCAAGAATCGTCTCGATCTTATTATTGATGCGCTTCTCAAAATCGGGGTCGCTGCTCATGCCGCAGAGTATAGCGAAATTGTGCGTTGTTCGGAACTGATTTATTTGATCTGCTGCTTCTTGGCAATCTCTCAAAGGGGGGCGGTGAGTTTCATGCCACCCTTGTCTTTTGGGCGATGCGGCTCTAAGCTAGTTCGTCTTTATGATCGAACGCGTACAGCAAATCGCAAATGAAAGCATCGCCGCCAAGCGGACGTTTTTCGATTCGCACGCCGATACGGTAGCCCACGCTGCCGATCTGTTGATCGAAACTGCGCGCGCCGGCGGCAAGATTCTCGTTTTCGGCAATGGCGGCTCGGCTGCCGACGCACAACATATCGCCGCCGAGCTGGTCAACCGTTTGAACTATGATCGCCCGCCGATTGCCGCCATTGCGCTGACCACAGACACTTCCATCCTGACTTCGGTGGCTAACGACGCGACTTTCACAGATTTGTTCGAGCGGCAGGTGCGCGCGCTGGGCCGCAAAGGCGATGCCGTCATAGCTATCTCGACCAGCGGCAACTCGCCGAACGTGCTGAAGGCCGTCGAAGCGGCGCGTGAGCTGGGGCTAAAGGTCGTCGCGCTCGCGGGGCGTAACGGCGGCAGCCTCGCGCCGCTTGCCGATGTGGCGCTGGTTGTCGAAACCGATTCGACGCAGCGCGTCCAGGAGACGCACATCACCATCGCCCACATCCTCTGCGAGTTGATCGAAGCGGCGGTCTACCCACAAGCCAGGTGAACGTGAGTATGTCGCGTTACAAATTAACGCCGCTAGCCTTTGATGGCATCTCGACTTATCCGCTGGCCTCGCGCCCCAGCAAAGTCACGACAGCCGATTTTGCGCGACCGCTTGAGAGCGATTCGTCGCTCAATGATTTTTTCGCTACTCTGCCAAACATCCTCGCCGCGCGCGAGCTGAAAGAGTTGGCCGCGCTTATCCGTGAAGCCCGCCGGCGACAACGCGCAATCATTATTGGACTCGGCGGTCACGTCATCAAAACCGGACTCGCGCCGGTGCTCATCGACCTGATGCGGCGCGGCTATGCGACCGCGTTCGCGCTGAACCGCGCCGCGATGATTCACGATTTTGAGATTGCGCTTGCCGGGCAGACCAGCGAAGACGTTGATGCAACGCTCGGCTCAGGCCAGTTCGGCATGGCCGAAGAGACGGGCCGCATCGTCAACGAAGCCATACGCAACGGCGCGCGCGACCACATCGGTATGGGCGAAGCGATTGGCCGCCAGCTTTCCGAGATGCAGGCGGCACACACGGACTCATCGCTGCTCTGGTCGGCTTATCAGGCGAATGTCCCGGTCACGGTTCACGTCGCCATCGGCACAGACATCGTAGACATTCATCCCGCCGCTGACGGCGCGAGCGTTGGCCAGACGACCTATCACGACTTTCGCCTGCTCTGCGCCATCGTGCGCGAACTGGACGGCGGCGGCGTCTACTTGAATCTGGGTTCAGCCGTTTTGCTGCCGGAAGTCTTCCTAAAAACGGTGACGGTCGTTCGTAATCTCGGCCACAGACTTGAAGATTTCACCACCGCGAACTTCGACTTCCTGCAACACTATCGCCCGCTCACCAACGTCGTGCGCCGCCCGGTCGAAGGCCACGGGCGCGGCTTCGCTTTCACCGGCCATCACGAGATTATGATCCCGCTGCTGGCCGCCGCCATTCTCACCGAATAATTATTCCTTCAGATTGAGCGCCGCACGCTTTTGAAGAACGAGCCGAGCACGTCCGCCACGGTATGGCTGGTCGCGCCGAGCCATAACCCGATCAGCGCGGCGATGAGGTAGTTGCGCCTGACCGAAGCGACCACTTCCCAGACGCGAGTGAACGCGCCGCCGGCGTCGCTCAGGCTCGCCGCCTGGCGATGCAGATAAAAGTCGCGTGCGTAGAGCGCGACGGCCAGCGTGATCGCTATCACGACCAGGAAGTAGATGACGCGAATCCAGGTTCCGAGCAGAATGCTATGTGACAGGCGTGAGCGGTGCGGCAGGGCGACTTTGTACGGCCACCATAAGAATCTGAGCGGCCCCCAGCGCGTATACTGGCGGCTCTGTATGTCGAGGTCGGGGCCGAACATCAACCCGCCGAAGACCATCGCCGCCGTTGTAATCAATGTTACGAACCAGTCTCCGGTGAGATAGTAAGCCGCCGCCGCTGTCGGCGGGACGAGTAGAAAGGTGATGCGGTCGTGCGTCCGTCCAGATGGCATAAGAATTAGGAGGCAGGAGGCAGGAGGCAGAAGGCAGAAGGCAGGAAGCAGGAGGCAGGCTTTGCTTCCTCGATTTTAGTATGTCTGAGTAAATCTATTAGCTGTTCGAGAGAATTGCATCTCATCAAGTCCACTCCTTTTGACTGCCTCCTGCTTCCTGCCTCCTGCCTCCTGTTCACATATCTTCTCCCGTGACGCGCTTGCGGTCGCGCAGTTCGGCCAGTCGGCCCGCGTCCCACGACGAGGTATGGCCGTAACGGTCGCCGGCATAGGCCAGCCCGTCCGTGCGCGTCGATTGGCATTGCGGGCAGTTCGTGTGCAGGCCGCGCGTATTCGCGCCGCAACTGCCGCAGATGGTGAATTCCGGGCAGAAGATCAAGCCCGCGCACTTTGATTGATAAAACGCCTGCGAGATTAAGCGGCCAAGATCGTCTGCGCCGGGCCGCGATTCGCCCATCCAGATTTCTATAGCCGAATTTACAAAACCGAAATCGTGAAACTCGCCTTCGGTGCGCACGCGGTCGAGCACCGATACGCCGCTGGTCGCCGCCAGCCGCACGCCGTCCGTGTAATAACCGGCCCCGGCCTCCGCATCGCCACAGACGACACGCGCCGCCGTCTCGCCGAAGTAACGCAAGTCCATACGCGCCAGCCTGTGCGCTGTCACTTCCGTTCCCTGGCCGCTCAACAGGAACCTTACGCGGTGCTTGTTCGACAACCGCTCCGATTCGCGTTTGAGGTGGGTTAAGACTTTCTGCGCAAACTCCATCGCCGCTTGAGCGTCGTGCAGGTCGGCTCCCAGGACGGCGCGGCAGAGTTCGTTCAAGCCGACAGGATTGATCGCGTGCGTCGTCCAGTTGAGCTTGAGGAAGGGCGCGCCGCTGGCCTTCGTCGTCAGCGCCGCGAGCGGCCCGCGTTCGCCAAGCGCCAAGAGCTTTTCGAGAAAGACGCGCTTTTCAAGATGAGCCTGCGCCGCAGTCTCCATCAGCCGCGTCAACTCTTCAAAGACCTGTACGTGGTTGTCGCCCGCAAGATAACCGACGCGCGGCAGGTTCAACGAGACGATCTGAAATTGCGCCGAGCGCAGCGCGTGATTCGGCGTGCGCGCCAATGCCTTCTCGTCGTTGATGCCGTAGCGGCGAAAGAAGCTGCCTTCATCATCACGATCAAAGGCAATCGTTAAGCCGCCGCGCTCGACCGCCAGCCGGCTCGCCAGTTCGAGCACGCCGCGATAACCGAGAATCTCGTTGAAGTGACGATTGATGTGCAGGATCAATCGCGGCGTCAGAAAGGCGCGGCCCATCCCATCGCCTTCGATGAAGACCTCGAACAAGGCTTGCAGAAAGCGGTGCGCTTCGGCGGCGAATTCGCCATAAGTCTTGTCCATCGCTTCGCCGCCCGGTCCCAGCGCGGCGCGCGATTTCATGTATGAAGGCGCGTCCCAATCGAGATGTAGATCGCTGAAGATGATCTGGCCGCCGCGCGCCACCGCCGGGGCCGACAACTCGAAGACCAGATTCTGCGCGAGCTGTTTAATCGTGCGATCATCAACGCCGACCAGGAAGGGCGCGAGCGCGAAGTTCACCGAATCCCACACGACCGGGCCGGCCAGATAGCCTTGCATCACCGCAGACATCTTGACCAGATGCGCGACCAGCACTTCGACGTGCTTGGCCGGGCGCGAGCTGGCGAAGCCTTCCGGCAGCGCAATGCCAAACTGCTTGAGATAATCGACGGCGGAGATGATTGAGTAAGGCCGATCAGCCGAGCCGATGGCGTGGATGTGTATGTCGCCGACGAGGTGCGCGTTGGCGACCTGTTCAGAGAAGACGCTGTTGATGGCGTACTCGCGCTTGATCGCTTCAGCGAGCATCAGGCTAGTGCCTTCGGGGCCGTACGGCTGCGCGCTCGACTCGCGGAAGGCGCTGTGCATAATGCGGTCAACGTCGTAGAAGGGCACGCCCAGCCGCGTGTGCGAGCGGTGCGCGTCTTCCAGGCCAAGCTCAAGCAGCTTGGCGTCAACCAGTCCGCGAATGAGTGATGAGCTTAATGTGCGGAAGCCGAACTTCTGGATGAACTCGCGGATTTCGAGGGCGATCTGTTCGGCGAGGTCTGCGTCAATGCGCGCCTCGCGCACCAATGCTTCGACGATGCGCTGCGTGTCAAACAGCGCGATGTCTTCGTCCGAGCGGCGCACGAGCACTTCCGGCTCGCCGCTCTCGTCCGCTGGAACATTGGCGCGATTCGTTGGCGGGGTTCTCTCAGGCTCCATCGCGCTGTAAAAGATAATGGTTTTATGAGGCATTCGCAACGGTAGGCAGTGGTCAGTGGCCAATGGCCAGTGGTCAGTGACTGTTTTCGTCGGTTATGATGAAAGCGATTTGAAGGCAATCACAAACTTGAACCGAGAATTAAAGCCCGATGCCGAATGACCAACAACAACTGACCCCTGACCACTGGCCACTGGCCACTGACCGGCCACTGGCCACTGACCGGCCACTGACCACTCATCGAATCGGCATTCTGATTTCGGGGCGCGGCTCGAATATGACGGCGCTGCTCGATGCGGCGAGCGATGGGCGGCTTGATGCAGAGGTCGCCGTCGTCATCAGCAACATCGAGACGGCGGCAGGGCTTAATGTAGCGCGCGAGCGCGGCGTTGAAACGTTGTTCATCAGTCACAAAGGCCGCACCCGTGAAGCGCACGATGCCGACCTGATCCGCGAGTTGAAAGCGCGCGGCGTTGGCTTGGTCTGTCTGGCGGGTTATATGCGACTGGTGAGCGCCGCGTTCGTGCGAGCCTTTGAGAATCGCATACTGAACATTCACCCGTCGCTGCTGCCGGCGTTCCCCGGACTCGACGCGCAGCGGCAGGCGCTGGCGCACGGCGTCAAGATCACCGGCTGCACGGTTCACCTTGTGGACGAAGAACTCGACCACGGGCCGATCATCTTGCAGCGCGTCGTCGAGGTGAAAGACAACGACACGGTTGAAAGCCTGTCGGCGCGGATTCTCGCCGAAGAACACCGCGCCTATCCCGAAGCCGTCACACGCGTCTTGAGCCGCAGCTTTCGCGTCGAAGGCCGGCGCACGTTCGTTGATGAGTGAGGGATTGGTTATCGGTTCGTTGTGGGAGATGAAAACAGCGACCCGAGTGTCGGACTGCCTCGAAAGGACGATTCTACCAGCGTTTTAAGTTCGGGTCGCTGTCTGACAGTTAGATTGTTTTTGCCCCCCCGCGGCGTTGCCTGAAAAAAAGGCAAAAGTACGGAAAGTAAAAAGTAAAAAGTGCGGAGCCGGAGTAATAGATAGGCAGGCATAGGTTGCCAAACCACGCTGCTCTATCCATTCATTCCCCTGCCGCACTTTTACGAAAACGGTTCTAAATGCCCCGCCGCTTGCGGCGGGGATGGATGAACCCTCTTGGCAGGAGGCTCGATGCCACTGCCAAGATGACGTGGATTCGCTACAATGCGGGCGTGGTTTTCCGTCGAACAGCCCACGCCGCTTATGACACCGCCTACCACTTGGTATGGTCGCCCAAATACCGCAAGCAGATTCTGCAAGGGGTGATTGCCGAGCGGGTGCGCGAGATGTTTGCAGAGATTGCCCAACAGTACGA
>JBJMGV010000124.1:0-38845 GCA_045807725.1 Blastocatellia bacterium
CTAGTGAACCGGATAAAAGGGCGTTGAATCGAACCACTGTGGGATTGAAACCAGCACGCGCAAGGTCGAACACGAATATGAAACGCTCGTTGAATCGAACCACTGTGGGATTGAAACACCGAATTAATCAAACGGCAATTTAGATATGCCGCTGCGTTGAATCGAACCACTGTGGGATTGAAACCCACGCAGACTCTCACTGCCCTGCAAAGCGGCCAGCCGTTGAATCGAACCACTGTGGGATTGAAACTGCTGCGCGATGAAGAAATCAATCTCATCGTCGTAGACGTTGAATCGAACCACTGTGGGATTGAAACCCGCACCTGCACGACATGGTGATGCGCTACGGCTGCGTTGAATCGAACCACTGTGGGATTGAAACTTTGGCGCGGCGAGTAGGTAGATGTAACCAGGGCGCCGTTGAATCGAACCACTGTGGGATTGAAACGCGGGATGAGCTTCACTTGTAGCGCATCCGGCCCCACGTTGAATCGAACCACTGTGGGATTGAAACCAAGAATAGGGCCGGTTGCGCCAGTCAGTTGATTGCGTTGAATCGAACCACTGTGGGATTGAAACACCAGCAATTACTACTCGGCGACGAGTGGCGACACCGTTGAATCGAACCACTGTGGGATTGAAACATGACCGCATAAAGCAAGTCAGTCGCGGCGGCGCTCGTTGAATCGAACCACTGTGGGATTGAAACCTGAATGCACAGGTGCATTCAGCATGGCCAACGCCGCGTTGAATCGAACCACTGTGGGATTGAAACGCACACCTTTTCGTTGCGCCCATGTCGGCTCGTATCCGTTGAATCGAACCACTGTGGGATTGAAACCTTCTCCACTACGCTGCCATTTTTGTTTCCGGTGAACGTTGAATCGAACCACTGTGGGATTGAAACGAATTGATGATTATTTTGTCGCGGGTATATGGCATGCGTTGAATCGAACCACTGTGGGATTGAAACGCGTTCGCGTGCATTCAGGCTCGGCTAAAAACCGCTCGTTGAATCGAACCACTGTGGGATTGAAACCGAGATGTCAAACATCAGTTACGACCCGGTGAGCTTCCCGTTGAATCGAACCACTGTGGGATTGAAACTGACTTGAGTAGCTCGCTGATCTTCAGGTCGCGCAGCGTTGAATCGAACCACTGTGGGATTGAAACTCGGTTAGAACTTCATCCGTGCGCTCGTTGACTCGCCGTTGAATCGAACCACTGTGGGATTGAAACGTTCTTCCTCTTCAGGGAACATCGCGTTGATCAACTGCGTTGAATCGAACCACTGTGGGATTGAAACTCCCTTTTGGTTTCCCGTCGTCAATCTCAACATCAAACGTTGAATCGAACCACTGTGGGATTGAAACCTCGCTGCTGTTGCGCTTCATCTTTTTTCCATGAATCCGTTGAATCGAACCACTGTGGGATTGAAACATTGATATTACAGCGCGGTCCATCCGGGCACCGGCGCCGTTGAATCGAACCACTGTGGGATTGAAACGACGCACACATCGTTTAATGATGATAGCCCGTCTGCGTTGAATCGAACCACTGTGGGATTGAAACTAACCTCGCCGATAGCAACCGCCGCACATAACTGCGGCGTTGAATCGAACCACTGTGGGATTGAAACGACGGCTGGCGCGGCTGGTCGGCGTGCCGCGCAATACGTTGAATCGAACCACTGTGGGATTGAAACGGCACACACCCTGAGCTTGCGCCGATTGTGGAGGCGGCCGTTGAATCGAACCACTGTGGGATTGAAACGCAACAACTTCAGGCCGTGCTGGAGAAATTCCTGCGCCGTTGAATCGAACCACTGTGGGATTGAAACACCTAGTAGACGCGGGAGTAGATAACGGCTGGCCCTCGTTGAATCGAACCACTGTGGGATTGAAACTTTTGACGGCCTGCTTCAAGAGCACGTCGCTCGCGGCGTTGAATCGAACCACTGTGGGATTGAAACGCACGTCGCGCGCGGACGCATGCTCGTGCGTGATAGCGTTGAATCGAACCACTGTGGGATTGAAACAGGAGCAGCAAGCCTACCGCGACTTCATGTATTCGCCGTTGAATCGAACCACTGTGGGATTGAAACAATAATGGGACGGCCATCACGTTGACACGGGCGAACGTTGAATCGAACCACTGTGGGATTGAAACCCGGTATTGTTCGCCAGATCAATCACGAGGTATTGACGTTGAATCGAACCACTGTGGGATTGAAACGATGAAGTTCAACAGCAACACGACTCGCTCCAGGTCGTCGTTGAATCGAACCACTGTGGGATTGAAACCGATCAGCCGCTTGTGCATCAAGTTGCTCATCAGGTCGTTGAATCGAACCACTGTGGGATTGAAACAACTCAAGGGTCACTAAAAACTCAGCTTTCCGCCGTCGTTGAATCGAACCACTGTGGGATTGAAACTCTGCACATCCGCGCTTTTCACTCGCTTCAGGCCGACGTTGAATCGAACCACTGTGGGATTGAAACCTCGGCGACGACGGCGTAAAGCTGCCCGCTGATGTGTCGTTGAATCGAACCACTGTGGGATTGAAACCGTGGCTATTGAAGCGCAGGCCGGCGCGCTACCGCATCGTTGAATCGAACCACTGTGGGATTGAAACGCCCTTAATGGGCCGACCGCGCTTCTTCATCGTCGTCCGTTGAATCGAACCACTGTGGGATTGAAACATGGAAGAGTTGCTGGCCGGTCCCACGACTGGGAACCCGTTGAATCGAACCACTGTGGGATTGAAACTATGGGCGCGGCTGGTGCCCGTCGTACTGAACAGGCTCCGTTGAATCGAACCACTGTGGGATTGAAACCGCGCCGAGCGACAGCATGCTCAAGGCTCGAACGTCCGTTGAATCGAACCACTGTGGGATTGAAACATCATCAAAGCCGGTGAAGTTAAAGAAGCCGGCCTCCGTTGAATCGAACCACTGTGGGATTGAAACGTTAGCGTCGGGCGCTCGACCTCGACTGAAGTGGGTTCGTTGAATCGAACCACTGTGGGATTGAAACGTCTCTTTGTTGCGCGCCTTGATCGGGTTCCAGGTCCGTTGAATCGAACCACTGTGGGATTGAAACGCGAACCGCTTCACCACCTTAGTGTCGGTGTTGTACGTTGAATCGAACCACTGTGGGATTGAAACGCGCTCAACGTCAACATCGTCACCGGCCACCAGCAGACGTTGAATCGAACCACTGTGGGATTGAAACGGCCAACAATGGAGGCGATGCCGTGAATGTAGCTGCGTTGAATCGAACCACTGTGGGATTGAAACTTGGCTACAAACATCGCGGAGCTGCGCCTTCTGCATTCGTTGAATCGAACCACTGTGGGATTGAAACGAAGACGCCGATGGCGAGCCAGCGCAGGTGCGCCGGCGTTGAATCGAACCACTGTGGGATTGAAACACGATGACGGCGCATGGTACTCGCATAAGGACGGTGACGTTGAATCGAACCACTGTGGGATTGAAACCTGCTTGATTACGTTGAGTCGAAGGTGGTCGAGCGCGTTGAATCGAACCACTGTGGGATTGAAACTTAGCTCACGCGTGACGGTCGCATCGTCTACTTCTTCGTTGAATCGAACCACTGTGGGATTGAAACTCTTAACGGCGTCGTCTTGTAGTCTTAGCGCATGGGTCGTTGAATCGAACCACTGTGGGATTGAAACGCGAAGTCGAGCAGGGTTGTTGGGAATTGCGATAGACGTTGAATCGAACCACTGTGGGATTGAAACCTGACCTAAGTCGCCTAAGCCCTGCCCTGCTTGATGACGTTGAATCGAACCACTGTGGGATTGAAACTCCGCATTCAGCGGCTCATTCCCCCGCTCGTCAACGTTGAATCGAACCACTGTGGGATTGAAACTTAAGGTAGTGAACCCGCGCAGCGGCCTCGGCTGCTGCGTTGAATCGAACCACTGTGGGATTGAAACGCCTGATATTGTAAAAGGCAGTGGCTACCTAATCCGACGTTGAATCGAACCACTGTGGGATTGAAACTCGTTGTAGCGACTGACCACCGAGCCGCTGCCCTTTCGTTGAATCGAACCACTGTGGGATTGAAACAGTAGAGTTAAGCGGTTTTTTAGTTCGTCGAATTGGGCGTTGAATCGAACCACTGTGGGATTAAAACATTCTATTGCCCGGCTTAAACGGCATTATTTTCGGACGTTGAATCGAACCACTGTGGGATTGAAACGCCAACTCTTCAACCTGGCGTACCCTCCGAAACATCCGTTGAATCGAACCACTGTGGGATTGAAACCGGCTAAAACTTGACAGCATGGTTATCTGCGATACAATGGCGAGCCGGAACTTAAGCATATGTGCAATTCACTGCCTGTTAGCCTCAGTTGTTGATCGCAATCGGAGGTACCAATCGTGCCGAGAGCGCCTCTCGCTTTATTCTTCGAGCGAACTTTCAGTCCGCACGAATGTGCGGATGGAGTGAAAACTTCCGAATTTCATTCGCATTAGCTTTCAGTCCGCAGTGATGCCTGCGGACTCTTCAACCTATGCACTTTCAGTGCATAGTGGTTGAGTCTTATTCATTCTCTTGACACTTAGAAACGGTCTGAAAAGGTTCAGAGCCGGGCCAGTCTTTTGAGCATCAGGCGCGTCATCGTTGCATAGGCCATCGCCTCACTCGACTCCGGCAACTACTCATAATCTTTGCTCATCCGGCGACTCTGACCGAACCACGAGAATGTTCTTTCTACTACCCATCTTCGAGGCAACACGCGAAACCCAGGCGCAGGCATCACCTTTGACCAATCGATGACTGTATCCGCTGGTGCTCATACGCCACGTGGCTTTGGCGGATGCTGCACGATCTCTGCTGTCCAGCCAAGTTCTTTCTCAATCCACTCTTTGCCTTTCCCCGCGCCTTTATATCCGCCGTCGAGCCAGACGTGCGATAAGCGGGGCAAGCGCTCCTTGTCTTTCTCAGGCTCCAGCAAAAACTCAACCCCATCGCGGTCCATGATGGCGGCGCTGTGAACCTTGATTTTCAGCACGAATCCTTGTGTATCGACGAGCAGGTGGCGTTTGCGGCCACTGATCTTTTTGCCTCCATCAAAGCCGTGCTCGCTCCCACCAACGCCGGTGGTCTTTACCGATTGGCTATCAATGATGCCTGCGCTCGGCTGTGCGTCTCTGCCGATTTTAAGCCGCAGAGATTCTCGCAAGCTGCTATGGATGCGCTCCCAAGTGCCATCGAGCCGCCAGACGCGGAAGTAGTGATAGAGGGTTTTCCAAGGCGGCAAGTCATTGGGCAACAGCCGCCATTGGCTGCCGGTGCGAACGATGTAAAAGACGCCATTGAGAATCTCTCGCAGCGAATGCTTGCGAGGTCTGCCAGCCGCCTCAGGGACTGGTAAAAGCGGTTCAATCACCTGCCATTCACGCTCAGATAAATCAGTTTGATACGCTTTCCTGACCATATGAAAGCATATCAAATCCGCTCGATTCTGAGCTTTTCAGACCGTTTCTCAGTACCAATAAAGAGGCGGTCAGCCTGGCCACGAAGTATTGGAACCCGGTGGACGACGCCCTGAAGCCGGAAGTCAGAAGCAGTAAGCCGGGAGTGGCATCAAGAATGTAAGGCGGCGCACTTTTAAGGGGATAGGACAGGAGTTGCCGGTTGGAAGACCGCGACGTGCTGACGCGTTTGATCGATGCCGGGCGCTCAGCTAATCGCTGGTAGGAAGGATGACACGGGTAGGTGTTTGGGCGGGATTGAGGAAGAGAGACCTAAAGGCCATTGAGTTGGAAATGGCACTGTATAGGAATTCAGGTTTGTCTCGCTGATTCTCTGCGTCGGCGGCTGACAAGTCATCTGCGAAAGCCCGCCGAGTCTGTTCGAGCGAGAACCCCTTGAGCAGGCATTCAAAGACAAACAGATAATCATCATCAACACCTTCGATTCCCAGGACGTTCGCTTCTGCTGAAGCGATGGCTCTGGTGCTGGCCAGCTCCTCGGTCCAGCTCACCGCCGCCGCAATCGGGTCGCGGTCGGGAAACCGCTCGTGCACAAGATCGAGCACACGGCTGCGGTCGGGGACGTTCAGCAACAGGGCGAGGAAGAAGCGATGCTCGATGCTGGTGATCTGTCCGCGACGGTGGCTCAAGTAAGCCTGCCGTTCTGCTTCCGCAAAGACCGGCGCGATCAAATCAACGAGCGCGCCGTGTCGGCGGCGGGCGGTGTCGAAGAGGGCTTCCAGCCGTTGCCTGCCGAGCGATAGCCCGAAGCGTTCTTCGATTGGGTTATGAGGCAGGCGATTGTAGAGGAGTTCGATCACCGTGAATGTCGTTTGAAAGTCCGCACAGGCGAGCAACTCGCCAATCATCTCGTCGGCTCGCGGGTGCTCCATTCCGAGCAGCAGCGCCGCGCTTTGCAGCCGTTTGTTCATCGCGGCGGACTCGTAAAACGGGTCCATCGCAAAGTACGGCTTGTAATAGTTGTATTGCGGCAGAGCTTGCGGAGTGCGGCGCGTGCGGATGACGATGGAGGCCGACGGGCGGTCGAGATGGAATAACGAGTGAATGTACAGCTTGCCGGGCCATATCGGTCGGACACCTCCCTGCTTGAGCAATTCGACTTGCCGCAAGCTCACTCGCCCGACCGAGAAGTGCGGATTGATCCGGCGCTCCTCTTCAAAGTCGTACTGGCTGTGAAGGCTGGAGCCGAGGAGCACCTGAAAGGCTCCGCTGAAGGCGTGCTGGTGGATGGTCGTCGTGCCGTCCAGCCAGTAATAGATGTCAACGTAGAAGCGCGGCCCATTGAAGAGCGTGAGAGGCGGATTGCCGAAGCGGCCTGCGATGTCCTGCTGCTCGGGCAACTCCGCCGCCGTGTTGACCCAGCGAATCACTTCCCACGGATCGATTCGCGTGTGCGGCGCGGTTTCAATCAGGGCTTGTTCGGCGATGGCAGGGAAGCGCTCTTCGTTATAATCCTCATCCCGCCAACGTTGCTCAACCAGCGCGCCGAGGTCTTGGAAGAATCGCATCGCCTTACCTGTTTATCTGTGCCACAGCTTCAACCCTTGTCTCACTCTTATTCGCCGCATCCACTCTCAGAGGCCGCTGCTGCAAGGGCTGGCGCTGCCGGCAGGCTCGCAGGGAACGCCGACGCAGGCCGTGTTGGCCAACCCGCCCGGAGCAACGCCGACCTGAACGCAGGTTTTCTTGGTGCCCGTGCAGCACGTGTCGTCCGTGCAGCTCTGCGGGTTGTTCTGGTTATTACACTGACCATCAGCGATCTTCTTGCTGGTGATGATCACCGACACGGCGGCGTGAGCGGACGGCGCAATCAGCGAGATGACCGCCGGCAGCACGACCAGCGCGCCTACACGCTTCACCATACGGCGACGTGACATCGCATCCGTGACCGGCACGGCGATCTGCTCTTCAAGCAGCGCGGCCTTGTTCAATTTATCGAGCGCGTACCAGACCACCTCTTCGCTGACCGGCGAATCGGTCTCCCGCGCGAGCCGCGCGGCGATTTCGCTCACGCTCCGCTGCCCGTCGCAGTGACGCCAGACCAGGGCCGCCGTTTGATTCAAACAGTGCGCTTTGTGGTTTCGGAGGTCGTACACCATCACTTCGTCGGGGAAGCGCTGAACGACTAGGTCCGCTTCACGGGCCGTGGGGCGCGGGGTATGTGAGTCAACCTTATTCATAGTCTACTCCTTTTGTAATCTATTTAATCAGCTCACCGCTACGATACTCATCGCAGGCTTCGGCAGCCCGATCAGTGCGCGCACGTTGCCTTCACCGATGGCGAGGCTCGATGCGACGCGGCCTTCGCCGTCAATGAGGATGGCCGAAGGCGTAAACTTAGTGCCGAACAGCGGCGCGATGTCGAAGGCCGGGTCCATCAGCGTCGGCGATTTGAAATGCCGGTTGATGGCACGTATGTCGTCGAGTTCACCGGCGGCAACGAAAACCAGTTTCGGTCGATCACTGGCCGGCTGATCTTCCCAACTCAGCAAGTCATCTTTCATCGCCGCGCAGTAGGCGCAGTGCGGATGCCAGAAGAATAAAATGGTCGGGCTGCCGAGCAGGTCTTCCATCCGAACGCGTTCGCCCGCCAAGTCGAGCAGCGAGAATCGCGGCGCGGCTTCGCCGATCTCGCGCACGGAATAACGAGTCGTCACTTGCGGAAGGTGGCTGGTCACTCCGCTCTCTTGATTAGAAGGCAAAGTGCCAGAGGCGATCTGGTTCCTGAGCCATTCGCGGATGGCGTTGTCGCCGTAGCTCACGTGACTGCTGATGCGGCCTTCGGCGTTGACCAGCACGGCGGCGGGCGTCCATCGCGCCTGATAGCTATCGGCTACCTGCAAGTCTTCGTCGAGCAGCAGGTGGTCAATCTCGTACGCGGCCATTTTCGCTTCGGTCTCTTCGCGCGTCGCGCCGCTGATGACGGCAATCGTCAGCCGGTCGGCGTACTCGCGCTGCCAGCGCCGCACGACCGGCAACAGCACCTTGCAGCCCCAACAGTCGGAGCCTGCGAAAATCAGCAGCGCCGGTCTGCCAGCGCGCAGCAAGTCGCCGAGCGGCACGCGCTCGCCGGCCAGCGTTGCTAGCGCGAAAGGCGGGGCCGTTACGCCAATCGGCAAGCCCTCCTGCGGCGGCCTCACGTCCTGGCGCAGCACGGGCAGCGACTCGTCGTCTTCGGCCAGCGCGGCGCGCAAGGCCGCGACTTCGCGGAGAAGCTCGGCCTGTCGCTTCAACAGCCGGCGTATGAAGACGGCCAGCGCGATACTGGTAACGATCAGGATCAAAGCGGAGATCGAGCCGATGCCTTCAGTCGCTTGCAGGCCGCGCAGCCAATCAAGCGCGCCGGGGCCGGGATCATCTTTGCCGAACGCTACGACGAGCAGGGCCACAGCGGCGAGCGCCAGATTGCGCAACAGCGTTGTTCGCGTGATCGGCGCGGCGTGCAGTTGTCCGAAGCAACGACAGTCGGGTGACTGTCCGCGCATCAGGCTCCGCGTGATGGCAACAGTGAAGACGAGCAGCAGAGCGAGCGCGGAGATTGCGCCCCACCAGGCCGTGAATCGCGGCAGCAGGGCCAGCGCCGCGACCATCTCGCCAAGGGGAAGCGCCCACACGAGCGGCGTCACGAGCTGCTGCGGCACGCCGAAGCTCACGAGTGCCCGCCGCGTGCCTTGCGGGTCGTTGAGCTTGGCGATGCCGGCGACGCCGAAAACAAAAGCCAGAATAATCCTCGCCGCCAGTAATATGATCCCCATTACAATCCTGTTTAGTTCCTCGACAATGCCGGCCCGCCACCGCTGCCGACCAACTGTCGCAGCAGCGAGGCCGAGCGCGAGAGAACGTGGCCGACCTGAAAGGGCAGCCGGGGCATTTCGTTAAAGGGGCCTTTCAAGGTCATCGTTGCCTCAATCGCATTCGGCCAGTGATGAGGCAACTCTTTCGGCAGCCCGCGCCACAGCCTCAACGGGTGACGCAAGTAGACTTCGACCTGGCCGGGCGAGCGGTAAGGCGTTCCCCATTCGCGCAGCACGGTCGGCACTAGCCACCCCGGCAATCGCCGCGTCCGGTCGGCCACCGGCGTGCCTTCGACTTCAGCGCCGACCAGTTGATGAGCCAGCCCAATCGCGCAGGCCACCCAGTCTGCCGCACGGCGCGAACCCGACAAACAACGCGCCCAGTCAAAGCCCGGCGCGCGTTGTTCGAGCAGCACGGCGATGTCGCAGAGCCAGAGCGGTCGCACCGCGCCGTGACGCAGCAGGTGCAGGCAAAGAAAATGTAAATGATCCTCCTCGCGCAAGACCCGCACTTCCACATCGTCGAGCAAAACTAACTGTGAGCGCGCGAAAATGTCCTCGGCTTGCCGGTCGCAGAATTTGCCGAAGCCCTGATGCAAATCAACATTGCATGCGCGACTCTCAGGATTGGCCAGCGCCGCCTGCGCCGCACGGTACTGATCTGGCAAGACGCAAAGATCGAGATCGCTGAAAGGCCGCAGGCCGAGTTCGGGATAGAGCCGCGCGATGGCCCATCCCTTAACCAGCACAGGCTCGACGCCGAAGCTGCGGAGTCGCGCGATCACCTGTTTCAAGCGGTGCGCGTGCACCGACGCTTCGAGCGAGTGGAAGCGATAGGCTTGCTGAAGCTGTGCCGAAGCGGGCGAGCGGCTGAGATTCGTTTCTCGTATGCGTCGCCACGCTAAACCAGCGGCCCCCATACTGAGCAACAAGGGCGCGAGTTCAGCGATCTCTTCCGCTGAAATGGGCGCAGAGGGCGCGGCTTGCTGCCACGCGCCGGCGAGCAGTTGCGCCACGCGCCGACCACGCGAGCGTCGGCTTTGTGTTGGTGAGTTGGTGTGCGGCTGCGGAGTCAACGGCTTCATCCGTGCGCTCTCAGCGCTTTGCCCGAATCGTCTCAGCGAGTCTCCGGGCTAAAAAAACGCGCCCGCAGCAGGTGCAGGCGCGGTGCTATAAAATGAAATCTGAAGTCACGGCTCAAGGCTGCAACGTGCTCAGGAAGGGCACGCCCGCCGCCGCCGCGGGAACGGCGAGAAACGGCAGGGCCAGCGCCGGCAGCCCCAGCAGGGCGACAACGTGATCTTCGTCACAATAAACTTTGAATACGGCATCGCCTCTTGCCTGAACTTCTGTCGCGTTGTCGAAGTCGCGGTGGTCGCCCGCTTTCATTATGCGCTCTTTGCCCTGACCGTACTTGACGACGACTTCGCCGCGATAGACCTTCACGTCGAGGTCGCGGTGCTCAGAGAAGATGCCCTCGTCGCTGATGTGAACGACCTTGACGAGGCCGCGAACGCCCGCCGGTAAGTTCAGCGTCACGCCCTGCCCGCACTTAGTCAAGCTCGCCTGCACAGACCGCTCGCCATAGCTCAACAGAATCGCCGTGATCGGGTCGAGGTCAACGCGGCCCAGCGACAGCGTGTCAATCGTCGCCCGCGCGCCGGTGTCGGTTTGAATGACGCTGCCATTCACCACTGTCACGCCGCTGCGGATGTATTGCCCGTTCAGCAGGACGTTGCCTTTCGTGGTCATCGTGCCGGTGGTCTCAGCAAAGGCCGGCAGGTCGTTGATCGTGGTCGGTTCAGTCGCCTCGCTCGCGCCGAAGACCGCAAAGTTGCTGAAACAGAATGCGGTCAACACCAGCAGTAGCAGCGAGAGACTGATCGGGGCTTTCAAAGCATGCTTGTTCATAATCTTCTCCAGGTCAGCGAGCCGAATGGCTTGATGACGGGGTGCAGCCGGCATCAGCCGCTTACGGATTCCTCTTCAGGAGGCTCTCAGCGTACGGAATGATGCGGCGAATGTCAATCGGAATTTCCTTATTTTTCAGGCAATTCCCCGCCTGGGGAAGTGCCTGAAAGCAACTGCGTCACTCGATCCGAATGCTCATCTTCTTCAGTCCGAGGCCCAGACGGCGAATCGGATCGAGCCGGGTTTCGGGGACCTTGAGGCTGGAGATGAGCACTTCGCGCACGCCGTGTGCCCGCACGACTTCGTTGAGTTGATGACTGCCGAAGATGCGGACGCCGTGCAGGAGCCTGCCGGTTTTCGCCGCGTCGTCGTCAATGAAGCCGACCGGCGAATAGGCATACTCGCCGTTGTTCAGCAGTTCGCGGATGAGCATCTCGCCGCCATCTCCCGCGCCGTAGATCAAGACCGGCCTGGCGTCGGGCCGCGCCACGCCGCTGCCGATCAGCCCCTGCCTGAACAGGCGGAATGACAAACGGCTGGCGCTCAACAGCACAACCAGCAGCAGAACGTCCAACAGAAAGACGGCGCGCGACGGGCCGTGAAAGTCATATAGGAAGAAAACAACCGCAGCGCTCACCACGCCGCCAGCGGCAATCGCTCTCGCGCTCGTGAGCAGGTCGGCGACGCCGAAATAATGCCACAGCCCGCGATACACGCCGCCGACAAGCAGGCTGACGGTCTGCACGATAATGATCAGCGGCAGGGTCTTGATGAAGATCGCCAGTTGCTCGCCCGGCAGGCGGCCATCCCAGCGCAGCACATAAGCGACATAATACGCCATTGCAATTAATGTCACATCGAGCAGCACTTCGACGACGCGGCGCTTGTAAGGCGATTCGGCGAACCGTATCAGCAGGCGCGGACCGGCGAGCGACTCGGCGTCTTCTGTGATGCGTACTTTACCGAGGTACAGGCCGAGGCCGAGCACCATCAAAGCGAACGCTGGCACTAGCGCCAGCACCACCGTTGTATCAAGCAACCGCACCAGCAGGGCCAGGCCTCCCGACACGGCGGCGAACGCGTAGAGCATCAGCACTGCGCGCCGCTCGCTGACGCCGAGAGCGACCAGCCTGTGTGACGTGTGATCGCGCCCGCCTTGCGACACGGGGCGGCCCGACAGCTTGCGCGTGACCGTCACCATACAGGTGTCGAAGATGGGCAGCAGCAGAATCAGCACGGGCGTCAGCAATACCGAGGTCAGGCTGCGGAAGCGCGCCGTGTTGCTCAACAGCGCCGTGCCGCTCAGCATGAAGCCCAGGAACATCGAGCCGCAATCGCCCATAAATATCGTCGCCGGGCTGAAGTTGAAGACTAGGAAGCCGAGCGCCGCGCCGCCCAGCAGCGCCGGCATAACGGCGTCCGCCGGCTGGCCGTTCATCAAGAAGGTCAACACCAGAAAGGCGCACGAAATAACCGCGATGCCTGCCGCCAACCCATCCATATTGTCGAGCAGGTTGATGGCGTTGGTGATACCGACCAGCCAGAAGATGGTGAGAAAGTCATTCACCCATTCGTAATTCACCCACGGCAGGTGCAGGCCGGAATAGACCACGATTGCCGCCGCGATCAGTTGCAAGACCAGCTTCACATACGGCTTGATCTGATAGCGGTCGTCTACCAGCCCGGTCACAAACAGCAGCGTGCCGCCGGCCAGTACGGGCAGCGACGCGCGAACGTCCGGCAGAAAGATCGCGTAGCCGACGGCGAACGCCGCGTAGATGGCGACGCCGCCCATCAACGCGGTCGGCTGTCTGTGCCAGCGGTCTTTTCGTGGGGCCGCTACAAAGCCGAAACGATAGGCCGCGCGCCGCGCCAGCCACGTCAACAGTACGGCGAGCGCGAATGTGCAAAGAGCAACGAATGTCGGGGGCATAACATACCTTTTACCGAATGACGGTCAGGGGCCGCTGACCGTCAGGCTTAAGAGACTTGAAAGGCCAGCGAACCGGCGGGAACGCCGACTTCGCCGAGCATCCTCAGGCGGTGGTAATCAATCACGCTTTCGAGTATGCCTTCGAGGCCGGTGCGCGGCTCGTAGCCGATCAGCGCGTGAATCTTCGAGATGTCCGGCACGCGGCGCATCATATCTTCAAAGCCTTCTTCGTAGGCTTCGTCATACGGCTTGAAGGTGATGCGCGATTCCGAGCCGATCATCGCTTTGATCCGCCGGGCAAGCTCCAGCATCGTCACTTCGTGGTCGCTGCCGATGTTGTAGACCTCGCCGACAGCGCGCGGGTGTTCGGCGACCCGTATCAGCGCGCCGACCACGTCATCAACGTGTGTGAAGCAGCGCGTCTGCGAGCCGTCGCCATAAACCGTGATGTCCTGCCCTGAGAGCGCCTGTTGCACGAAGTTCGGAATCACCATCCCGTAGCGGCCCGTCTGGCGCGGCCCGACCGTGTTGAACAGCCGCACGATCACCGTCGGCACGCGCTTCTCTTTCCAGTAAGCGATGGCCAGAAACTCATCAATCGCTTTCGAGCAGGCATAGCTCCAGCGCCCTTTGCTCGGCGCTCCCATCACGAGGTCGTCGTCTTCGCTGAAGGGCACGCGGTTGCGCTTGCCGTAGACTTCCGACGTTGACGTGATGACGACGCGTTTGCGCTTCTTGGCCGCGAGACTGAGGATAATGTCCGTGCCGCGTATGTTTGTCTCGATGGTGTTGACCGGGCTTTCGACGATCAGGCGCACGCCGACCGCCGCTGCCAGGTGATAGACGACATCGCACATATCCACGAGTTCAGCGGTGAGGCGAAAGTTGCGGATCGTGTCGATGTGATAGGTGAGCTTCGGGTGGTTCTTGATCGCCATGATGTTTTCAATCGCGCCGGTCGATAGATCATCAATGATGCAGACCTCGTCGCCGCGTTCGAGCAATCGTTCGGCCAGATGCGAGCCAATGAATCCTGCTCCACCCGTGATTAGAATTTTCATGTTTATCCTCTATTGTGACTGAGCCAGGAATTGAGTTGTTTGGGCAGAGGGCGCGAGGGCAGCCGCTCCGGTCAACTCGCGGTAGACTTCTCTGATGTCGTTTAAGAGTCGCTCTTTCGAGTGATGTGTGCGGACAAAGCGCCGCCCGCTGTCGCCCATCTGGCGGCGCAGCTCAGGCCGCTCGATCAAGTATTGAAGGGCGCGCGCAAAGCCCTCGGCGTCGCGGCTACGAGCGGTGACGCCGTGATCCCAAACCGTGAAGCCATGTTGTGACACTCGACGCTCGCCCATCACATCAATGACGCCGCCGACTTCTGTGGCCGCGACGGCGCGACCCGATGCCATCGCTTCGATCAAGGTCAGCGGCGTGCCTTCGTTGAGCGAGGTCAGCGCGACGATGTCGAACTCGCCGTACAGCGCAGTTGCGTCACGGCGAAAGCCTGTGAAGTGGATGCGGTCGGCAATGCCTGGCTTTTGCGATAAGCCTTCAAGGTCGCCGCGCAAGTGGCCGTCGCCGACGATGACGAAGCGCAGACGTAATGACGGACAGGCTTCGACGACGAGCCTCGCCGCTTCGAGCAGCAAGGCGTGATGCTTGACTTCGCACAATCGCCCGACGATGCCAATAGCGATTTCGTCATCCGCGATGTTCAGTTCTTGTCGTAGCGCGCCGCGCCGCTCTTTCATTTCGTCAAGGTCGAGGCCGAGCGGCACGACGCGAAATTGCGCGGCCCGCCCTATACGGAAGCGCTCGCAGATTTCTTGTCGCTGCTGCTGGCTGATGACGATAATCTGATCCGTGCACAGCCGCGCGAGTAGTCGTTCGATGGCGATGAACAGCCGCGTCTTCGCCTTGCCGTAATAGCTGTGAAAGATGTGGCCATGATAAGTGTGAACGACCTTGACCGGGCGCGGGCGCAGCCACAACGCCGACGGCGTCGCCCACTTGTAGATCATCGCCGCGATGCGGCCTGCGGCTCCCGCCTTCGCCTTGTGTGTGTGAACGATCTGCGGCCTGAGCTTGAATAAACGGCGCACCAGCTTGGCGATGACGAGGGCGTCGCGGAGGTTTAGCTCGCGGCTCATCTCGTCAATGACCAGCGGGGTGACGCCGACCTCGCGCGCGAAGTAACTCATATCACCTTCGCCGGGCGGCACTGTTCCGGTGATTAATGTCGTAGCGAACTCCTCATCGCCGAGGCCGGCGCTGAGCCAGGCCACGTGTTTAGCCGGGCCGCCAATGTTCAGCCGATCAATGATGCGCACGACGCGCACAGGCTGCGATGAGTGATGAGTGCCGAGTGATGAGTGATGAGTGATGAGTGATGAGTCGGAACCCATCTGGCTTTCTTGGCGCTTCATCTGATAAACCTTTCCACATCGCTTGTCTTCTTACTCATCAGTCATCACTCATCACTGGTCTATGAACTCCTGATGCCACAACTCCAGCATCAGCAGCGTCCACAGTTGATGCGCGTAATCGCGCCTGCCGGACGTGTGCTCATGAATTAAATGCCGAATGACCGCCGTGTTGAAGTAGCCGCGCTGCACCGCCCGCTCTGACAAGATGGTATCGGTCAGGTAGCCTTTAAGCTCGTTGCGGAACCAGTGGCCGATGGGCACGCCGAAACCCATCTTGGCGCGCGTCAAATTCTCCGCCGGAACCAGGCCGCGCAGCGCCCGCTTCAACAGCGCCTTCGTCGTCAGGCGGCGCAGCTTGAGAGAGGCCGGCAGGCTGGCGGCAAATTCCAATAAGTGATGATCGAGAAACGGCGAGCGCGCTTCGAGCGACGCGGCCATGCTGGCGATGTCTACTTTGACCAGCAGATCGTTCGGCAGGTAGTTGAACGTGTCGGCGGCCAGCGCGCGATCAACTACGTCTATCTCGCCGTTGCCCGCGAACCACGGCGCGACGTGGCGCAAGGCCGCGCTGGTTCGCGCCAGAAAGTCGCGCGTGCATAATTCGAGCTTCAGCTCGTCATTGATGGCGCTCGTCCAGCGCAAGTAACGCTCGTCAGCCGGGCGGTTCATCACGCTCGCAAAGCGTCGCGCCCTGGCCAGCCGCGAGCGCGATGCGCCTGCCACAGGAATGGCTCCTAGAGCGCGTTCGACGATTTGCCTGCGGACAAACTGCGGCAGTCGTTGATAGCCGCCGGCCAGCCGCATCGCCGCGTAGCGTTCGTAGCCGGCAAAAGCTTCGTCGCCGCCATCGCCGTTCAACGCGACGGTGACGTGTTGGCGCGTCATCTTGGCCAGGTAGTAAGTCGGTATCGCCGACGAATCGGCATACGGCTCGCCATAGTGACGCACGAGCGTCGGCAGGATTTCGATGGCTTGCGGGCGCACGACGAATTCGTGGTGCTCGGTGTCGAAGTGTTCGGCGACGCGCCGCGCGTGATGAATCTCACTAAAATCTTTTTCGTCAAATCCGATGGAAAAAGTTTTCACGCGGCCCGGCGACAGCTCGCTCATCAAGGCGACGACGGCGCTCGAATCGACGCCGCCCGAAAGGAATGCGCCGAGCGGCACGTCCGACATCAGCCGCACGCGCACGGCCTCGCGCAATAACTCGATAGCGCGCTCGCCGGCCTCCGCTTCAGTGATCTCGATCTTGCTCTTGAAGTCGAGCGACCAGTAACGCTCAGTCTTTACTTCGCCGTTCTGCCAGACCAGCGTGTGAGCCGGTTCGAGCTTTTGTATGGCGCGGAATGCGGTCTGCGGCGCGGGCACGCAGAGGAACGACAGGTAATCGGCGATGGCTTCGGGGTTGACCTCGCGCGCCACGTCCGGGTGTGCGAGCAATGCTTGAAACTCGGAGGCGAACGCGAGCCGGCCCGCATTGACCGAGTAAAGCAGCGGCTTTTTGCCGACGCGGTCGCGGGCCAACAAGAGGCGTTCGCGGCGCGCGTCCCACAGGGCGAAGGCGAACATCCCGCGCAGCCGCTTCGGCACGTCGTCGCCGTACTCTTCGTAGGCGTGAACGATTACCTCGGTGTCGGTCTGCGTCGAGAAGCGATGGCCGCAAGCTTCCAGCTCTGCGCGCAGTTCGCGGTAATTGTAAATCTCGCCGTTGAGCACTACCCAGACGCTTTGGTCTTCGTTGTGGATGGGCTGATGCCCTGTGTGCAAGTCGATGATGGCCAGCCGCCGCATCCCCAAGCCGACCGACGCGCTGCCGTCAAACTGGCTTTGAGAGCCATTTTCGTTCGTTCCGCTGAAATAGTAACCCTCGTCGTCGGGGCCGCGATGATGGATGGCCGCGCACATCCGCCGCACGACTTCGGGATTAATGGGTTGAGTTGAGACGCTGACCGCGCCGGCGATTCCGCACATCTTGATAACTTGAGAACTGAACTATGGCAGCCGCGCCGAAGCCGAAGGATGCGACACCTGTCGCGCCGCCGCGCCGTTAAACGTGTAAAAGGCCGGCTCTACGACCGGCATCCGCCGACGCTCTTTCGCCGCGCGCCGCAGCTCCAGGCCGATGCTGATAAAGATGAAGAAGAAGATGTAAAGCTGGGCGCGGTGGCGATAGGCCGTGCCGACGTTCGATTGATAGAGCGCGTAGATCAGCGTCAGGCCGATGGTGAAAATGCCGATGGCGAATGTTTCTTTCAGCCGGTGTCGCAAGCCATACCAGAAGCCGCGCACGAGCATCGGGATCAGCGCCCACCACGCGATCAACTCCGGCAGCGTGATGAGCTGGCGCACGCTGGTGATCATCCAGGGGAACGGCGCGAACAGCACGTAGAGCAATCCCAGCGGCAGATACTCTATCGCCGCCTTCGGGTCGGTGATGTCCACGTCGCCGCCGAAGCCGGAGTTGGCGGCTTTGGCCGACCACTCGCGCGCCGCTTGAATGTGTTTAAGGTCGAAGGTCTCTTGCGGCACGTTGCCCGCGCCGAAGTAAGCGAGCGCGCCGCCGATGACTATGACCATCACTGCGCCCTGAATGATGCGCAGCGGCGACAGTCGCTTCGGCGTCAACACCAGGGCGCTGGCGACGGCGACGAACATAATGTAGAAGGCGTAGTGCCGCAGCGCGAAGAGGCAGAACAACGAAGCGAGCAGCAGCAACAGGTTTTTCATCTGAAAGCGGTTGCGCAGCTTCAGCGTGTAGAGCGCGCACAGGCAAAGGCTCAAAACGATGGGCGCGTCTTTCAACATCTGCGACGACCAGAGAATCATCGAAGGCGCAAAGGCGGTGAGCGCCGCCGCAACGCGAGCCGGGCGGCGTTCAGGGTAGATCAGCAGCGCGATGCGGTACACGGCCACGCAAGCGGCTGCGCCGAACGCGCAGTTGATCAGTTGCACAGCCAGTTGATTCTGCCCGATCAGGTAATAGATCGAGCCAACGTAATAAAACATCCCCCAGCCCGAACGGCTCAGGCCGAGATAGTTGCGCATATAAGGCGTGTCGAGACTGCCCCGGCCTTGCCACGCCTGGCTCAGCGCGTTGCCGACGATATCAAATGTCTGTGCGTCGCCGCCGAAGAAGAGTTGCAGATGCTTGGTGTAGATCAGAAAAGCGACGGCCCACCTGAGCGCGAGAGCGGCGATGAACAGGCGCAGAAGGAAGCGGCGGTCGGCCTTGCCTTTGATGATGAGCCACGCGCAGACCAGCGCCGGCGCGAGTCCGACCAGTATGGTCAGGCCGGTTTCAGGCTGGCCGACGACCCACAGCCCCAGATAGATTGAGACTAAGACAAGGCCGACCGCCGATAAGAGCACAGACAGTGAGCGCGGCATTGACTCTTTCATCAACGATT
Source organism: Blastocatellia bacterium (assembly GCA_045807725.1). Lineage (GTDB taxonomy): Bacteria > Acidobacteriota > Blastocatellia > UBA7656 > UBA7656 > DATENM01. The sequence goes on from JBJMGV010000124.1 coordinate 18,997, forward strand.
GTATCCGTGAACGGCGACGGCATCAGCCGTTCGCCTCTGCGCGGCGGCAGCGAATAGAATCTCGCCGAGTTGCGCGGCCTGCGCAGCAAGGCAGTAACGCGACAGCGCAAAGCTGCGACCGGCGCGGCCCATCGAGCGGCGCAAGATTGCATCGGCGAGCAGGCGGTCAAGCGCGGCAAGCCACTCCGCATTGCTGCTGGCCAACAAAGCCGCGCCGCTTTCGATGGCGATGTCGCGCACGACGCCGACCGGCGAGGCGACGAACGGAACACCGCAACAGAGATACTGTATGGCCTTAAATCCCGACTTGCCGCGCGACCATTCGTCGTCGGCGAGCGGATAAAGGCCGATGTCGAGCGAGCGAAAGCCTTCGACTTCGCGGTCGAGCGACCAGGCCAATTCTTCGACCTCGACGCCGCGCAAGTTGAGCGAACGAGCGCCGCCCACAACCTTCAACTTGAACCGCCGGCGCGCGGCGAGTTGTTCGAGCGTCGGCGCGATGGCTTCAAGATAAGGCAGGGTCGTGTGCGTTCCGATCCAGCCAATCGTCGGCGGTTCGCTGTCGCTCTCATTTTGCCGAGGCGAGAACGTATCCGTATCAACGATGGTCGGCAAGACAGTCGCCGTAGCGCCGGCGTCGCGGACGTATTCGGCGATGAATGTATTGCCGCAGACAATGTGCGCGGCGCGGCGAATCAATTCGCTGGTTTTGTCGAGGCAACGAAGACGAGAGGCTACATGGCCGTAGACCGGACTGGTGTATTGCACCCAGAGCGGGTCATCGAGGTCGAGCACAAGCGGCTTCTTGAACCATCCGTTGATTGCCCGCTCGACCAGCGGCGGGCCGATCAACGCGGCCTCGCGTTGAACGAAGACGACATCATAATCACTCACTGAAAGCAGATCGACGCCGCGCTTCATCGCCGCCCACGCGATGCCGAGAGCATTGCGCGCCAGGCGATCTTTACGGTAGAGCCGCTTGAAAAGCGCGGCATCGATGAATGGCTTCAGCTCGCACGTGATCCCCAGCTCATCAAGCAGCGGCACGAACTGCGCGATGCGAAAGCGCGTCGAAGCCGCTTCTTCAGGATAAGGCGCGAGCGCCAGCACCTTGAGGCGGCGCGCCGTCTCTTTCGTTATCCTCGAATGATTCGCTCGCATCATATGGCTTGCTGATCTCTCGCGCACGTTTCTTCTGCGCGCCAGTCCTGCGGCTGTGCCGAAGCCGGCGCGAGCGATTGATAAAGCGCGACGTAACGCGGGCCACCCACTGCTGACAGGGAAAAGAATTGTCGCGCCACATTGCGGCAGCGTTCGCGCGCGTCGCGCTTCGGATCATCGACTAAGGCGATCAACTGTTCAGCGGCTGTGTCGAATGCGGCGCGGGTCAAGTCATCGACCACAACGCCGGCGCGGGAAGATTCGAGAACCATCTCTGTGTCGCCGCCGGACGTGCTTACGACCGGCAGCCCTGCGGCGAGATACTCGCCGATCTTCGTCGGTGACATCGCATCAGTGGCCTCGCTCTGCTTGATGAAACTGATGGCGACATCGGCGGCGCGCAATCTTGCCGGCATCTCAGCGGGCGTGGCCCTGATGATCGCATAGGACGCCGCATCGACCCCGCGCTCGGCGAATGCGCGCGCGGCCTCCGCAGAGTCGGCGCGTGTCAGCAAGAGAAAACGCGAGCCGGGTCGCTTCTCTCTCAACACCTTGAAGTAGTCGATCATCTCGCCAAGCAGATAACGCCTGCCAAGTGAGCCTGCGTAGACCAGCGTGAGCTGACCAGTAGATTTAACTTCGCGTGTCGCGCCTTCGTATTGCGACAGGTCAGCGCAGCAGGGAATGACGCTGATCTTCTCTGCGCTAACCAGAGGCGCGGCAGTTTCAAGCAGCCGACGGCGGAGCTTTTCCGTCAGCACGACGATGCGATCAGCGCGGCGCAGCAGCGCGCGTTCGACAGCTTTAATCAAGCGAAAGGCGAAGCTGTGCGGCGTCCACACATCGTTGTCCACGTACTCTTCAGCCATCAACCCGCGCAGATCAAAGATGAGCTTGCGGCGCAGCAGGCTTTGTAATGCTAACCCCATCACGCCGGGGATGTGTGCGCGAGCGTGAATGATCGTCAGCCGGTGGCGCAACAACAGCCACGCGCTAAAAAGAATGCCGACCATCACATCGAACGCAGTCGCCGGCAGCGAAGGCCGCTTGTGATATTTGAGCGCGTGCCAGCGGATGCCGTCGATGGCCAGCCGCTCTTTCAACTCGCGCCGCCGCTCGCGTTCGCCGTGACTCAACTGCCCGCGCTTTTCGTAAGTGAGCAGGTGCATGCGAACGCCCGTCGCTGCTACGGCTCGCAGGTAAGGCAACACCTGCGTGTGTACGAGCGGCTCTTCCGTGTTGAAGTAACAGATGTAAAGCGAACCAGGCATCATTAGAATTTGTCGTCAGACACGATCAATAAGCTTGCGGCAATGCGCCGCGCAGCCGCGCGCGTTCAGCGTCAGGACTAGCGGCCAGTTCATTCAGCAAGTCCGCGAGTTGACCGGCTTGCGCTCGGCGCTCGAAGCGCGACAGGTCGTGATGGTTCAAGCTCTCATCGCGGCCCGATTGGTAAGCCTTGTAAGAATCAACGAGAGCGCGTTCGATGCCGGCGACATCTTCCGATTCAACGACGACGCCGGCGCGCGATTCACGGATGAGCCGCGCCGCTTCAAAGCTCTCCGGGGCGAGCGCGAGGATGGGCCGCCGCGCGCCGAGATACTCGTACAGCTTGCCGGGTATGTGGCCAGCGTTCGTCTGCGCTTGATGAAGGATCAATAGCAAGAGCGATGAACTCGCCTGCTCGGCCAGCGCCTCGGCGTGCGGAACGAAGCCCGTGAAATTTGTAATGTCGGCCACGTTGAAACGAGCGGCCATCTCGCGGACGTAAGGGTCGGTCGCGCCGACGATGTTAAATCGCGCGGCTTCGCGCGGCACTACGCCGCTACCGATGACGCGGCGCAACGCTTCGAGGAATGACGACGGGTCTTGCTTCGCGCCGTAAAAAAGTCCCACGTAAGTGACCGTCCATCGCTCAGGCCGCTGGCGCTTGACTGAAGCGAACTCGTCGGCGTCGAAGCCATTGCGAATGACCTCGACGCGTTTTCTGCCGCGCGTCATCCGGCGCAGCGTCTCGGCCCATTCGTCCGATACCGTGGTGATAAGGTCGGCGTGTTCCAACAGGCTGGCTTCGATGCGCTGATCGATGCGCTTGCGCATGCGGCTCGCATAATCAGCGTAATGATTCTCTGTCCACAGGTCGCGGAAGTCGGCGATCCACGGCTTGCCGGTGGCTCGCTTCAGACGATAAGCCGCGAGGTGCGCCGTCACCGGAAACGAAGTCGAATAGATTGCCGCTACCTCTTGCGAAGCGATGGCTCGACGCCCGGCGCTGACGGCATACGGATACCAGCCGACCTGCCCATCGGGAATGTAGACCCATGTGCGTACGGCGCGGCGCAACAGATTCAGCGCGCCTCTGCCGTTACCGGCTCGCTCGCTGACCTCGCTCGCTTGCGGCGACTCATCAGGCGTTCGCGCTCCTGCCAGCCGTTTGAAATTCGAGCTGAGATCAACGTAGCCCGTCCTCACCACTTCGACGCCGCTCGACTGGCCGTCATCGAGTGAGTCGTCTATCAAGTAAGCGCCGTGCGCGGGCGTGATGACAATCGGCTGCCAGCCGTGATCGGGAAGATAGCGGGCGAACTTCTGCGAGCGCTGGCTGCCGATGCCGCCGAGCGGCGGGTAATAGTAAGAGAGCATCAGTGCGCTGCGCATATCAGTTGCTGAGAGCCGCCCGGTAGAACTCCAGGAGCTTGCCGCGAAACACGTCGCGGCTGAAGCGTGTGATGAAGCGCTCGCGCCCGCGCTGGCCCATCTCTTCGCGCAAGTCACGGCTCTCGACCATCCGCTGCATCGCGCGCAACAGCCCATCCGTATCCCCCGGCTCGATGAGCAGTCCGGTCACATTGTGCTCGACGATCTCAGGGATGGCGCTGATGCGTGTGCTGATGACCGGCAGCGCAAACGACATCGCTTCGGCGTTGGTGAAGCCCCAGCCTTCGGCTTCGGTCGGCATCACGAACACGTCTGCCGCCGGATAAATTTCGTCGTAAAGCTTGGCGCGATCCATAAAGGTGTGAACCGTGAGGCCGGCAATCGACGGCACTTGTCCGTTGTCGTCGGTGATGACGGTGAGCGAAACATTCTTATGCGAGGCTCTGAGCCGCGCAAAGGTTTCGACCACAAGCGGGCCGCCTTTGCGTTTGAACTCGCGCCCGATGAATAAAAGATTAACCGGCCCGCCGTTGCGTTTGCGCTCTGTGAGCGGCGGCACGTCGAAGCCCGGCGCGATAACATCAACCTTTGAATGTGGCAGGCCGCGCTCGATATAAATCCGCCGCGCCCAGTCCGAGAACGTGTAGATGCGCGCGACACGTTCAGCGTTCAACAACTCGTCACAGATGCCGAGCGGGCGATAGAGCGCGCGGGCTATCCGGTAACGCCGCCGTATCTTGCGCTCGTCCCACTTCTCGTAATCGCGCACGTTGATGTAGTGGCTCGACCCTGCGCTCATCACAATCGGCACGCGCCGCCGGGCGTGAATCTTCGTCGGGTGCGAATGCACGTGCACGAGATCAACTTCATCGCTGATGCTCAACACGCGAAAGCCGAAACTGTAGCGCAGCATCGGATAGACGGCGCGGTTGAGCATCACTTCTTGAATCACGTTGCAGCGCGCCCGCTCGTTGCCCGAATGAAACTGCTGGCTCAACGAGTAGCTGACATCATCGGGCGGGTGCTCGAAGACTTCGCGGACATAGACGCCTTCGCCGCCCTGTTGCGGCGGGCCGACGAGCAGACATTCAATCATCGGACTTTCTGGCAACGATCAAGTATTGAAACGTGAAGAAGTGACGCCACAGAATAACGGGCGCGACCAGTCGGCAGAACCCGCGACTCGCCAGCGCGCCGATGCGGCCCACGCGGCTTTGATCTTCAAAGAGACGGTAGACCGGGCGCACGCGCTCGACGCGCAGGCCCGCGCTCTCGAACATCTCCTTGATCGTCGGCCAGGTGAAGAAGCGCAGGTGCGTGCGGTCGAGGATGCCGCTGTCGCGGTAGCCCCAGCGGTTGAAGATCAACCGCGCAATGACCGCATAGAACCGCGCGTTCGGGATGCTGGCGACGACGCGGCCACCGGGTTGTAGGTAGCGGCTGAATGAGGCCAGCGCCGCCCACGGATCAACAAGATGTTCGAGGATGTCCGCGAGTATCACGTAATCAAAGCTCGCCGGGTCGAGCGGCAAGTCGGGCGACTGCGCGTCGCCGACGATGACGCGGTCGAGTTTGCTGCGCGCTTGTGATGCCGCTTCTGCTGACGCTTCGATGCCGACGACTTCGCACGCGCCCGCCTGTTTGAGCGCCGCGCCAAGCTCGCCAGCCGCGCAGCCGACATCGAGTATGCGCTTGCCGTGCGCGGCAATGAGCGACTGAATGTCAGGCCGAGGTTCAGAGTAGTATTGGCTACATTGGCGTGCGACGTTGTCTGCCGCGCTTTGTTCGCGGGACATCGCTGCCGCGCTTTCATTTTCTACGAGGCTTTGCATGATTCGCGTTTATTCGATGGCCAGTTTGTGTCCCGACAGCGCCCGCAAGTGATAGCGCAGCGAGCGGCTGTGAACTTTCGCCTGAGCGTTGAAGTAATCTTGCATACCTCCCTTGCTCATTGCCCTTAATCCAAAGTAGCTGGCACGAACCAGCGCGCCGAACGTTTTAATCAGCATCATCAACAGCATCGCCGCAAGGCCCGCGCGCCGGCGGTAAATTTCATAAGCGCGCTTGTGACAGAGGTCAATGCGCTCGTCGCCGTACTTCTTTTCCGAACTCTTGTGGTTCAGATGAATGATGGCCGCGTCGGGTGTAAACGTGATGCGCCAGCCGCAATCACGCACGCGCATGCACCATTCGAGGTCTTCGCCGTACATAAAGATGCGCTCGTCGAATCCGCCGGTCTGCTCGAATACCTGCCGCCGCACCATCATCGCCGCGCCCCACACCGCGTCAACGTCGCGGGCGCGGTCGTGCGGCCAGTAACCGCCCAGCAACAGCTCGCCCTGCAAGCGGCGCGGCAGGAATTTGTAGAGCATCAAATCTTCAAGCAGCGTTACGCGCAGCGAAGGGAAGCGCGAGCAGGACGATTGCAGCGTGCGGTCTTCAAATAAGAGCTTGCAGCCGGCGATGCCGATGCGGCTGTCGGCAGCGATGAACTTAATGAGGCGCTGAATCGCATCATCGAAGATGAGCGTGTCGCTGTTGAGCAAGAAGAAGAACTGGCCGCGCGCCACGCGCATCGCCTGATTGTTGGCGCGACCGAATCCGAGATTGGTGTCATTGGCAATCAAGCGCACGCCGGGAAACTCTGCGCGAATCATCTCGACGCTGCCGTCGCTCGACGCATTGTCAACGACGATGACTTCGTAATCCAGGCCGCCGGCGTAATGGCTAACGGAGCGCAGACAATCGCGCGTGATGTCGCGCGTGTTCCAGTTGACGATGATGATTGAAAGCGTCGGATTGCTCATACAGTCGCCGCAAGCGCAGGTTCAGTAAACGCCGGCTGCCGGTCAATGAACTGCCGGTGCCAGAGTTCAAACGTCAGCAACATCAGTATCCACTGCGAGCGGTTGGCGCGACCGGCGAAGTGATCGTCGAGCAACGCCGTCACTTGCGCCGCATCGAAATAACCGCGCCGCCGCACGGTCTCTGCGGCCAGGTGGCCGCGCACGAACGATTCACTCGCCGGCGTCAGCCAGTTGTTGATCGGCACAGTGAAACCGCTCTTCGCCCGCATCGAAACCTCGCGCGGCAGCAGGCGCTCGGCGAGCTTACGAAGCGCGACCTTCGTCGTCAATCCGCGCATCTTCATTCGCACGGGCATACGCGCCGCCATCTCGACGACGCGGTAATCCAGAAACGGCGTCCGCACTTCGAGCGAGTGCGCCATGCTCATTGAATCGATGGCGCGCAATAGCTCGTTGACGAGATAAGTCTTCTGGTCAACGTAGAGCACGCGATTGCGGAAGTCGCGTGCCGTCGCCCCGGCGAAGCGTTCGAGCAAGTAGTCGGTTGCGGCGTCAAGATTCGTCGTCGCGCGCATCTCCGGCGACAGGATGCGTGCACGGTCTTCGGCGTCGGTGGCGTGCAGGTAGCGCCCACTGAAGCGCTGGGCCGGCGACATCATCATCGAATCGGAGAATCGTTTGAGCCGCGCCGCGCGTCGGCCTTTTGTGTGCGCCATTACAAAACGCGACGCGCGCCAGAACCCGCGTGGCAGCCTGTCGAGATAATGAAACCGCTGCGCCGCCACGTGGCTCGGATAGCCCGTGAAGAGTTCGTCGCCGCCGAGTCCCGACAGCGCCACCGTGACTCGCTCGCGCGCCGCCTGCGAGACGAAGTAACTTTGAATCAGCGACTGCGACGGCTCGTCGTGATGCCAGATCATACGCGGCAGCGCACGCCACGCCTGGTCGCGGGTGACGCGATGCTCGGCGTGCTGTGTGTGAAATCGGTCGGCCACCAGCCGCGCATATCGCGCTTCGCTATAGCCAGGCTCAAACTCGACTGAGCACGTTTTGACTTCGCCTTTGGCGCGCGCCATCATCGCCACAACGAGGCTCGAATCAATGCCGCCCGACAGAAACGCGCCAAGCGGCACTTCGCTAATCAAGCGAATGCGCACGGCGTCTTCGAGCAGCGCTTCGAGTTGTTCGAGCCAGTCGCGCTCCGTGAGCGAGGTGTCTTCATCGAATTCGACATCCCAGTAACGCTTGAGCCGCGCCTCGCCATTTTCAAAGATCAACAGGTGGCCCGCCGGCAATCGCTCAACACCTTTGAACAACGATTGCGGCTCAGGCACGGCGAAGAAGGACAGGTAGCCGACGAGCGCCTCGCGGTTCACGTCGCGCGTCAGCGTCGCGTCTTCAAGTAATGATTTGATCTCGGAGGCGAACCACAGCCGCCGACCGCGCCGCACGTAAGCGAGCGGCTTGACGCCCATTCGGTCACGCGCCAGCAACAGGCGCTGGCGGCGCTCGTCCCACAGCGCGAAGGCGAACATCCCGTTGAAGCGCGCCACGCATTCATCGCCCCACTCTTCATAAGCGTGGACGATGACTTCCGTATCACAATGCGTGCGGAAGCGGTGGCCGTGTGATTCGAGCGCGACGCGCAGCTCGTTGAAGTTGTATATCTCGCCATTGTAAGCGGCCCACACCGAGCCGTCTTCGTTGCTAACAGGTTGATGCCCTGCGGCAACGTCAATGATCGCCAGTCGTCGCGCTGCCAGCCCGACTCGCGCGCCGCCTAACTGGCCTTCAGAGCCAGTTTCAAGGCCGCGGGTCTTGTCATCGTTGAAGTAGAATCCTTCGCCGTCCGGCCCGCGATGCTCGATCACATCGGCCATGCGTTGCAGCACGGCGCGGTCAATCACCCGGCCCTCGAAGTCAACGATTCCGCTGATCCCACACATCTTGAATAACGATTCCTTCTAGACGCGACTGACGGCGAACAGTCAGGCGCGCGGCTCTGCTTCAGCGCACAGAAATGTCTGGTTTAAGCGAGGCGCGGCTTGCGGCTTCTGTTCTCGCAAACGATCTTTCAAAAACAGGAACGGCCTCTCGACCGCGTAGAACGACAGACTGGCCGCGATAAACGAAGCAAGTATCTGAATCCCCGCCATCGCCGGTCGCGGCAGGGTTGGTATGTCGAGCCAACTGATCACGGGGACGTGCCAGAGGTATAGGCTGTACGACAGCCGTCCCACCCAGACCAACGGCGACCACTGTAAAGCCATCGTCAGCGCGCCACCGGGCGTCACGAAGACGGCCAGGACGATCAGCGCGACCAGCGCGACAATAATCGAATAGCCGCCGAGCGACATATACGGCTTGCCAGCGACAGCGGCAATGCACGCACAGACCAGCAACGTCGCAGCGATTGGCGCGATGACTCGCAGCCATCGTTTGAGCGATGGAGATGGCTTGAATAAATTGAACGACAGCGCCAGCCCCAACGCGCAGCCGATGAGCAAGCCATCGGCGCGCAGGTCGAACATCTTGAATGCGCGCCCTTCCGGCAAGCCGGTCAGCAGCGGCGCGGCGCGGTATAACGCCGAAGCCGCAAAGCCGGCCATCAGCAGATGAATGATTCGTTGCGGTGACAGTTTCAACCGCAGCAGCTTTGCCAGCAGGAACGGCCAGCAGAGATAGAACTGTTCTTCGAGCGCCAGCGACCACGTGTGCACCATCGGCCCCAGTATCTCGAAGCCGAAGTAGCCCATCACCCAGTTCGAGGCGTAGAACAACACGCAGGCGATCATCGCGGCAGTGAATTTGAGGCTCGCCCCACGGCTCATCATCACTACGAAGTAGACGCTGAGCAGCACGACCAGCGCCGGCAACAACCGCAATGCGCGGCGGGCGTAGAACGGCTTGAACGCGATCTCGCCGTCGCGGTGTTTCTCTTGCGCAAGCAGTGTGGTGATTAGAAAGCCGCTAAGCACGAAGAAGATGTCTACGCCGAGGAAGCCGCCCGCGAATGTTTGCGGGGCCAGATGATAAGCGAGCACCGCAAGGATGGCCACGCCGCGCAGCCCATCGAGCGCCGGGCGATAGCCGAGTCGGAAAGTCGGCGCAACCAGCTCGCTGACTTCAGGCGCTGGCATTGGCTCGATAGCTAAACCTTGCTTCACTCGACTCCACTTGCCGTCTTCGCGGCAGAAAAGAGGGCTGCGCCTCGGCTCATCACAAAGGTCTTGATGACCGCTTGATCTATCGAGGTCAACGCTTGCCAGTAAGCGAGCGCCGCGTAAAAGCTGACGACGACAACCGACGCGCCGATCAGCGAGATAAAGCCGTGCGCCAGCGGCTTGAGCGCGAAGGCCAGCAGCAAAGCGCTTAACGTAACCAGCAGTGGTCGCAACACAGATGCGCGCAACATCGCCGGCGTGCTCATCGCCAGCGTATGCCGGTTGACTAGCGCGAGCAGCACGGGGATGCCGACGAGGTTGCCGGCCAGCCACGCCAGCGCCGCTCCCAGCGCGCCGTAAAGTGGCACTAACCACAATCCGAACAGGATCAGCGCACCGAGATGAATCACCTGCGCGGCGGCCACTACGCCGGGCCGTCCGAGACTTTGCCCGACCGTTACCGTCACCCACGCCGGCCCGTTGATCAACAGGGCAACCGCAAGCACCATCAGCACAGGCCCGCCGTTGCTCGCCATCTTGGCGTCTATCCAGAAGCGCAACAGGTCGGGGCCGAAGGCTATCAGTAAAATAGTAATCGGGGCTACAGCCAGAAAGACCATGCGGAAGGCGCGGACGTAAGCGCGGCGAATCGCTTCGCGGTCGTCGGTCACGGTCATCGCTGAGAAGGCGGGAAAGAGCACGGCGAACATGTTGCTCGGAATCAGCGTCAGCACGCGCGAGATCAGGTTGAACGGGACGGCGTAATACGTCACCTGCGCGATGGGCGCAAGCCCGCCGAGCAAGAGCTTCTCGGAGTTGCTGGCGGCGACGCTCGTGAAATTGCTGGCCATCACAAAGCCGCTGAAGCCGAACAACTCGCGGAAGGTTTCGCGGTCGAAGCGCGGCCACAGGCTGACGAACGGCAGCAGTCGTTTCGCGGTTATCGCGTAAACGGCGAGGCTCAATCCCGACAGCACACAACTCCAAATCATCAGCGCCAGCAATCCCATACCGGCGGCGAGCAAAAGGACGGTGACGCCGATCTGCAATGTGCCGATGACGACGTTCAGCGCGTTGATTACGTCGAAGCGTTGCAGCGCGCGGGGCACAGCGGAAAAGACGCCGAGAATGAGATTCAATCCAAAGCTGATGCCGCCGAGTTGCAGCGCCCGCGCCGCCTCTGGCTGCATCGCTTCGGGCACGCTCAACACGCGCGCCAACCCGTGCGCTGAGATCATCAGCGCCGCCGCCGTCAGCAAGGCCATCGCTGAAAAGATAAAGAGCGAGGTGGCAGTGACGCGGACGATCTTCTCGCGCTCGCCTTTCGCATCGTGCGCTGCGATGAAGCGAATCACGGCGACGTTGAGACCGAGGTCGAGGAAGGCCAGATAGCCCGCCACTACCGTGATGATCGACAGGATGCCGTAGGCTTCGACGCCAAGTCGGTGCAGCACGAACGGCGTCGTGAAGACGGTCAACCCCAGAAACCAGAACTGCGGGAGCAGGTTATAAACGGCGTTCGCCATCAACCGATGAGCGCGGCGCGCTTCGGCCTTCTTCGGTCGCGCGTCCATCTTGAAATCGGGCGCGGCGATGGCAGCCGTGTGGCCTTCTCGCACTGTGCCCACCCGCTCTGCTCTAGTCGCCATGCGCGCCGGCTTCCTGCCCGTGATCGGAGTAGTTGCCGTAGTATTCGTAGTAAGCTTCCTGCGGCGTGTCTACGTTATTGAGCACGACGCCGAATATCTTGCCGCCGGCAACGGCCAGCTCTTGCCGCGTGCGCCGCAGCATATCGCGCGTGCTCTTGCCGCTGTGAACGACGAGGATGACGCCGTCCACCATCGTCGAAAGAATCACCGGGTCGGTCACTTTCAACAGCGGCGGCGAATCGATGATGATGTGGTCGAAGTTTTCGCTGAGCGTGCGCAGCAGCTTCTTCATCTTGAATGAGCTGATCATCTCCGCAGGGTTCGGCGGAATCGGCCCGCACGGCAGCACCCAGAGGTTCGGGATCGGCAGCTTCTGCATCACGTCGATGAGCTTGGCGTCGCGCGAAAGATAAGTTGAAAGGCCGGACGACTGTTCGATGCCAAGCACTTTATGTACAGACGGCTTGCGCAGGTCGCAGTCGATGATGAGCACCGAATTGCCGAGCTGTGAAAGACTGATGGCGGTGTTGATGGCAGTCGTCGTTTTGCCTTCGCCGGGCTTGCCGCTGGTGACCAGCAAGAGCTTCGGTGGGCGATCAACCGACGACAACAACACAGAGGTGCGCAGCGCGCGATAAGCTTCAGCCGCCGATGAGCGCGGTTCGAGCGCCGCCAGCGCGTCCGTGTTCAAGCTCGCCGTTTTGCCGAGCGCGAGTTCGGCGAAATTCTTTTCGCCGTTCGACATCTGTCGCCGCGAGCGCCGGCTCGACAGCGAAGGGATGACGCTCAGGGCCGGCAGTTGCGCGTAGCGCGTAATGTCGTCCACGGTCTTCACCGTGTTGTCGAGGTGTTCGAGCAGCAATGCCAGCCCGAGTCCGGCGGCGAGGCTGAACAGGAAGCCGATGAGGATGACGCGGGCGCGGTTGGGGCCGAGCGGCGAGCGTGGCACTTGCGGCGGATCGATCATCTTCAGGTTGTTGTGCTGTTCGTGCTCCTGTATCTTCGCCTGATTCGTCTTTTGCAGAAAGTCCGTGTAGAGCTGCTTGGCCGTCTCTACGTCCTGCTTGAGCAGGCTGTATTGAATGGCCGCCTGATTCTGTTGTGTGGCCTCGGCCTTGGCGCGGTCGAGCGCCGCCTTTAATGATGCTTCGTCGCGCACGGCACGTTCGTAATCGGCTTTGAGTTTGTCTTCGAGCCGCAGACGGCTCTCGTCTACTTGTTGCTGAAGCGCGGCGATCTGTTGTTTGAGTTCAATGACGCGCGGGTTCTTCGGCCCATAGGTCGCGCCGACCTGCGCCGACTGAACGGTCAGCTCGCCGAGCTTCTTTTGCAGCTCCGCCGTTCGCCCTTCAAGGAAGGCTTCGGGCAGTTTGTCGGCGCGGCCCGCCAGCACTTCCTGATAAAGCGACTGCTTGAGAATGCGGTCAGTCTCGGCGCGCGTCGCCTGATCGTGCAGGCGCGACAGCTTGTCTATAGCGAGGTTCTCTTTGCCATCGGTCGAATAGATATTGTTGGCGCGGCTGTAATCGGCAAGCGCTATCTCGGACTGCTCAACTTTAGCCTTCAACTCGCGGGTCGAACGCTCCAGCCAGTTCGAGGTGTTGGAGTAGCTTTCAGTCTTGCTCTCAAACGTGCGCTGGATGAAGACCTGCGCGACGTTATCGACCACGTCAGCCGCGATGGCCGGATCAGTATGTGTGAAAGAGATTACTAACATCCGTGTGTCAGGCAACGGCTCAGCGTTCAAGTTGGCGGCCAGCACGTCAACATAAGGACTGAGCCGCGCGCTCTCTTCACGCGACCGCGCCGTGTCGGACGTTTGAGTGATCGCGGTCTGTACGGCTTGCGGCGCGATGGGTGGCGGCAGGGGCGAGCGGAACTTTGACAGGATGCTCTGCATCGCTTCCCACACAGACTTCTTCGTCGTCACGTCGAGGAACTTCGGATTCTGATCGAGCTTCAGGTTGACGACCACGTCTTCGAGCAGCGGACGGCTTTGCAGCAACCGCATCTTCGTCTTCATACCGAGCGAAACCATATAGGTGTCGTCCGGCTCGTCGGTCTGGATGATGACATCGCCCGACCGCACCAGCATGCGATTCTCCTTGCCGACCTCAATGGTCGTGGCCGCTTGATAGACCGACTTCGAACGAAATATCTCGACCGTGACGACCGACGTGATCAGCACAGCCATAACGAAGATGACCAGCTTGCGTTTGCGAATCGATTGCCATAGCCGGCGCAGATAGGCGCGTTCGTCGTCTTCGCGGTAGCCGTAGGCGTAGTTATTAGGATAGCCTTCTGCGTAACCGGCGCGGGGATAGCCGACGCGAACCAGTTGTCCTTCGCTCGGAGGGACTTGCTCAAGCTCTAGCCGTTCATCTGACATATGCTCTCCTGCTGCCCTGGCCTGGGGGCCGTGTGGCGAATGTTACTATTGCGAGTCGTAACTGCGTGCGAGCCGTCGCCTTCATTAATAAGGCGACTCAATAAATCGGCAGGCGCGTAACCGAGGAAAGGCCGAACGCGCGCAGCAGCGCGCCGCCGACGGATTTGCCGCGACTGTTCGGCACGATGATGATGTCGTTGGCGCGGATGACGAGGTCTTCTTTCTTGCCGCTCATCATCGCGGCGATGTCTACGGCCAACTCTTCGCGCTTGCCGTTCGCGCCTTCGCGGAAGATGATGCCGCGCGAAGAGGCGGCGTTGAACTTCATGCCCTGCGCCAGCGCGATGGCCTGGCGGACGGTCGTGCCGTCTTTAAGCGGGAACGAGCCGGGCTGGTTCACTTCGCCGGCCACGAAGAAGACATCCGCCGGCGGGATGTTGACGATGTCGCCCGGCTCAAGGAAGGTGTCCTGGTCGAACTGGCCTTTGAGCAGCGCGTTGACGTTGACGCTCTTGAGTTCGTACTTCAGCGCGTCGCCGCCTTCCGGCTCGGACTGCGTCGCCGGTATGGGGCCGTTGATCGGTTGCGGCGGCGTCGGCACAGGCAGCCTGCTGCGGCGGATGATGAAGGCCGTCGAGCCATGATTGTCTGTGAGGCCGCTGGCCAGCGTGATCAGCTCAAGCAATGACGGCTTGCCTTCGCTTTGATAAACGCCGGGGCTGCGCACGGAGCCTTGAATGAAGAACGAGCGGCTGTTGTACTCCTTCACCTTGACGATGACTTTCGGGTCGCGCAGGTAATCGCCGCGCAAGCCCTCGCTGATGAGCTGCGCCAGTTGCTCAGGAGTTTTGTGCTGCGCCGCGACGCGACCGATGTAGGGCATCAGGAAAGTCCCGGCAGAGGTCACGCGGTATTCGCCTGTCAACTCCGGCGCATTCTCGATCTTGATGTCGAGCACATCGTTGACGCCGATGCGGTAATCCTCTTCGCTGGAGGCCAGCACTTGCCCGCCGCCTGTGATGCGATTGACCGGCGCTGATTTCGTGTCAGCCTGTTGGGCAACGGTCCGTGCTGCGCTCGCTGTCATTAAAACTACGAGCAGGAAGAATGAGAGGCTCGTGACTGCACGGAGTCGAAAGGAAGAATGACTGCGTTTCCGTTGTTTCATAAAGCACCTCTTGCGATGCGCGCCGCCGGCACGTCTTCGCCGACCGCGCGGCGTGAAGCGCGGCGGGCAAGCTGGGTCGCTTTGCGTTGCGCGCGAACCGCAGCGGCGATCTGCGCCGCGACCGTGGCGAGCAGTAAAAAGAGCAGGGCGTTGGATGGCACTTGCAGGTTGAAGTCGAAGACGCTATGCACGAGAAGGGCGAACGCGCTCGCGCCGCAGCCGAGCGCCATCCCCGCCATCAGCGGATCGCGTGCTTTAATGCCTTCGGCGACGGCTCGTCCGAGCCGCACCAGAAACCACAGCGCCAGCAAGCCGCCGATGATGCCGCAATCGGCGACGATTTGCAGAAAGTCGTTATGCGCTTGCGGCACGCGCAACGAGCCGTCGCTCGCCGTGTAGAGCGAAAAGGCCGTGCCATACGCGCCGAGGCCGACGCCGGTAATCGGATTGGCGCGAATCATCTGGAGCGTGTCGCGCCACACCCAGCCGCGACTGTCATAGAAGCTGGCGTTGCCGCTGGCCGGCTGATTGCTGACCCGCTCGATGATTGGGTCGGCCCCGATCCAGAAGACGCCGGCGGCGATGAGCAATGTAATGGCAATAACAGGCACAGTTCGCGCGACGGCTGTCGCAAGACGCGAAAATCTAGGGCGGTGACCATCACGATAGCGTCGCGCGCGCAGGCCGAGCAGAAGGATGAAGGCAAGCGATGCCGCTAGACTAATCATCCCGCCGCGCGACAGCGAGGCCAGCACGGCAAGCGTCATCATCAAGGCAGCGAAGCCATACAGCCAACGTAGCTCGGCACGTACGGCTCGCATCAACAATAGGCCGATGGGGATCGGGATCAGCAACTCCAGAAAGCCCGCGAAGTGGTTGTGATTGGCGAACGGGCCGAAGGGCGACGGCGCTTCGGTCGGGCGAATCCAGTAGAGCTTGCCGTTCCAGGCGAAGTGTTGAATCAATCCGAAGACGGCCAGTGCGAGGCCGAACACGGTCAGGAAGTTTGCCAGCCATCTGAGCGTCGCGCGACTGATCCAAAAGTTCGCGGCCAGCAGCGCGCCGATGAGCAGGAAGATGAGCACGATCACCGCCGCGCGTGTCGCTCCGACATCTTTCGACAAGCTCATCACGCGGCCTGTCGCATCGGCGACAGCAAAGCTCTGAATGATGCCGAACAGCGCCAGCGCCGCAAGCGGCAAGGCGAGGTCGGGAATGGCTAAACGAAGCTGCTTGTCTTTAACCGCCTTCGCGGCCCAGAGCACGACCAACGCCAGTATGATTGCTTCAAAGAGGAACAGCGACCAGGGTTCGACCGCGCCGTGCGCCAGCGCCGTAAACGCGACGGCGATCATCAGTCCGACGGCGATGCTCTTATTCAAATGTCCGGCTGTGGCAGGCGCGTTATTCATCAGTTGCTCAGTTCAATCAGGCTGAAGTCGTCGAACCATAGCGTGCCGCGTGTTGGCTCGTCGTAACTGAATTTCGGCACGCGCTTGATGGTCAGAAGCAACGCGCCCCAATCCGAGGGAGCCGCGAACTCAAGCGTCACGCGCTGCCAATCATAAGAGCCTTCAGCGATGGGCGCTGACGCGGCAATTTCAGCGCCGGTTCGGTTATGCGCGATTGCCAGTCGCGGCCCTTCAGGCGAAGCGAAATCTCTGGCTTTGACGTAGAACTCCAGGCGGTAGCGTGCCTGTGGATGGACGAGCAGGAGTTGCTTAATCTCGCCGTCGAGCCGCAGCGTATCGCGGCCAGTGAATTCGAGTCGCAATGAACGCCCGCCGCTGTGTGCCGTGGCGGCGTCAAACAGCGGGCGCAGGTAATCGCTCTGGCGAATCGACCAGTCGAATTGCGCCAGGCTGGTTGCGACATCCGCTTCAAAGCTTCCGTTCCAGAGCAGCGGCGTCGGCTGATTCGGGCTGACCAACTCTGCCCAGAGGTCGCGCGCCAACTCAACATTGCCGCGAGCAATCAACCCATCAATCAATGTGGCGCTCTCAGGCAGCGCGCGTCGCTCGGCGGCATCGATTCCGCGAAAGACCTGTGCGGCTTCTGGAACCGCGCCCTGCTTGAAGAGAAACTGTGCAAGGGCCAGTTGCGCGGGCGCATCACCTGGCGTCGCCGCCGCGAGCGCGCCGGCTTTGTGGCTCGACGCGTACCAGAGGAGATCGAAGGTCGCGGGAAGCAGCGAGCGGTCGGCGCTGGTGACCTGGCGAAATTCGGCGAGCGACGGCGCGACCCGTCCCTGCCGGACAAGTAGGTTGGCCATACGCCAATGCACCTCGGTGTAGCGTGGCGCGAGGGCAAGGGCGGCGCGCAAATCCTGTTCGGCGGCGGCGCGGTCGCCTTTCGCCTCGGCAATGGAAGCGAGCAGCAGTTGGTGGCGATAATCCCACGGCGACAGATTGGCGGCGCGGCGCGCGTAGGCTTCGCAGGCGGCAAGGTCGGCCTCGCCTTCGGCCAGCTCGCTTTCGGCCAGCCGCGCCAGCAAAGGGGCCGCAGTCGGCGCATAACGAAGCCCGGCGGCAAGCCACTGGCGCGGCACCGCGACGCGTTCGTCAACGAGCATACCGGCGACGGCTTGCTGCAACGCCAGCGCGCCGAGCAGCGCACAGATGGCCCCGGTGGTAATGATGGCTAATAGCCTAGCGGCGGGCTTAGCTAAATTGATCTCGACAGACATAATCAAGGATGCCGATCACAGTTCAAACACACGAATATCCACGGT
This sequence comes from Blastocatellia bacterium, assembly GCA_045807725.1. GTDB lineage: Bacteria > Acidobacteriota > Blastocatellia > UBA7656 > UBA7656 > DATENM01. The sequence continues at coordinate 36,724 of JBJMGV010000124.1, forward strand.
CGAGTAAGCCCCGTGTGGGGAAGACGCTTCGCGCCATATGTTTTATCCCTAACCCGGCTTGCTCGATGCAGCTATCTCGGCTCTAGAGGCCAAGCGATTGCGGCCAATGTTGTCAGCCTTGAATGCCTAAGAAGGCAATGGCTCAGGTGTGGTCTGGAGATGAGTTGGTGGTCTTGAGAAGCAGCACCGACCAGAGAATCTGGCAAGGTGGGAGTAAAGGCCAGCGTTCGCCCGTAGCAGGATTGGCTCCCATCTGGGGACAAAAACATCAATGGGGAAGAGACTGCCATCTTCCCTGTGAGTATTCAAACGAGGGCTTCCCATACAGATATCCACAACCACAACATCATCCCAACACGAGCCGCTTGAGAGACTCCTTTAGCTACCTCAACGATGTCTTCAGTGTCAGCCTAACCGGAATGGGGGCATGGCCAGGCGCTAATCACTCTCAAGCTTTCTCCTATTGGTTCGAAACAGGTGATCCTCTCTACAGGAGGATTTACGTGCGGTACTAAATCGGGCTTAAGGGTACTGCATCTGCATTTGCTCTGTCAATACCCCTTTGAGAATTTACGGCGGTTTCCTCCCCCGTCCAGGACGTTCCCGGTTTAGCCGCCACCTCGCCGGCTAATCGAAAGACCACGCTGTTTCATCGCCACACGTTTTCAGGAAATGCTCAGTCGCGCCGGAATTCCATAACGCTTCGCCTCCTTTTGCGGTCCCGCGCGTTGATGATGTCTGCTCGCCACAAAACGTCACCTTTGTGTACATCGGCTTGAAGGATCGTGCGCCGGCATTAGACGCCGATTTCGCCTGCGATGGGTCAACCTGAAAATTGGCAATCTCGGAAGTCACCGGAAAGGGGCATTCGAGATCATCGCGCTGTGAAATTGAAGGCGGCCCCTTGCGAGCGCACACGACTCGCCTGAGCCACAGCGTCGCCCGCCGGTTCATTCCGTATGCGGCATTATGGTTGCAAACTGTCGGGCGACGGATTGTGTCGTTGCGTCGGCAGCGCCCGTTCTGGCCTCTGCTCTTAGCTTGTCGGATGCCTACAGCCCCTACCTGAGCGTATCCCCCGTCACCACCTACAGGAGTGAGTTGATGTTGATAACGAAAAAAAGCTGGTTGTTACTCGCTTTGCCCCTCCTCTTCTGCGTGTCTTCTGTCAGAGCACAAGGGTATTACCAGTTCCTCGGCGAGCCGCGCGACGTGCCGGATAGCTATTCACCCAGGTACCACATCCGCTACAACACGCAGGGCTATGACGAGCCGGACTTGAATTGGAAGAAGCGCTGGAGCAAGCTGGCAAAGAAAGGCGTGCCCGATTACGCCATCACCGAGATGGTGAACTTTCCCGGCTCGCCCGACGCCATCGGCCAGTGGATCGACGAAGCCTTCGAGTACGCGCAAGGTCAGTTCTCGCAATGCGGCGGCGCGATGGCCGATCACGCCAAGGGCGTCAACCCCACAGGGCTGTACGTAGTCATTATGCCTTCGGCCTTCTACGAGCCTTACTATAAGGTGGATGTCGCCGGCGTCTATTACCCATCAAGCCGGCAGATCCGCGTGCTCAACATCTACTACACCTGGGGCGGCGCGAACGCCGGCTGGCTGCGCCACGCGCGCGACTTGCTCAAATGGGAGATGGGCAATTTCTTCGGCGTCGAGATGAAGGTGCAGCCGGAGCCGCGCGCAGACGGCTGGCCTTGCAACGCGCCCGCGCTGAAGTAGATTGCCGATGAATCATCGGCGGATGAATCATCGAATGAGCGTTCTGTGCTGAGAGAAGCCCACGATGACGGAGGCGCTTCTCTCAGCACAGAACCTTCGCCCGGCCCGACTCGAATGCACGACTCGCTCGGCTCATCGCCGCCCGCCTTCGCCTGAGCGGGCATAAAATTGACATCCTTGTTTCATCTGGCTAGAATCCTGCCGCCAGTGAAAGAACCTCCAACTCTCAATCGAATCTGCTGCTAATTGATTGACCGGGCCGCGCCGGTTTGGCCCAGGTAGGCGAGGTGGCCGGTGAAGAACATTCACTCGCTACAGTTTCAACTGGCGTTGTTGCATAAAGCAGGGAGACGATAGGGCTGGTATTCTTGATTTGTGAAAACAAAGA
>JBJMGV010000125.1:0-92908 GCA_045807725.1 Blastocatellia bacterium
AAGCCCTGAAGGGGCGCGATTCAATAGCCCAGGGCATCGCCCTGGGTGAGCGGCGGGGCTAACCGCCAAGCCCTGAAAGGGCGCAATAACCGATCACCTATTGCGCCCTTTCAGGGCTTACGGAATTGTCGCTGTGTGTACCCAGGGCGATGCCCTGGGCTATTGAATCGCGCCCTTTCAGGGCTTCTCAGACACGCTCTATAGTCAACGATGCCATAGATGAAGCAAGCTCCGTTAGGAGCGTAATGTTTATAGTTACGCAGTTGATTGAGTCTTCAAGCTCCGTCAGGAGCGGGATGTCAACATTGCACCCCTACGGGGCTTCGTCACATCCTTCAACCATAACTATAAACATCGCGCTCCTGACGGAGCTTGAAGATTAAACCGCCCGCGTTACTATAAACATTGCACTCCTGACGGAGCTTGGGGACCTATCAACTATCATCTATCAACTATCAACTATCAACTATCAACTGACCACTGGCCACTGACCACTGCCTCCTGCTCCTATCCTTCGTATCTGAGCGCCGCCATCGGGTCAATCTTCGTGGCGCGGCGCGCGGGGATGTAGCTCGCCGTCAGCGCGACGGTGATCAGGATTACACAGATCGCGGCGAAGGTCAGCGGGTCGGTGGCGCTGATGCCATAAAGCAGGCTCGCCATCAGCCGCGTCAATGCGAAAGCGGCAGCCAGTCCGACCGCGACGCCGAGCAGGGCCAGTTGAACTGCCTGTCTAAGCACGAGCCTCAACACATCCGCGCGACTCGCGCCTAACGCTACGCGTATGCCGATTTCGTGGCGACGTTGCGTCACCAGATAAGCGATCACGCCGTATAGCCCGATAGCCGCAAGCAGCAGCGCCAGCGCCGCAAACACGCCGAGCAGGGTGACGGCGAAGCGCCGCGCTTCAAGCGAGCGCGCCAACCGTTCGTCCATCGTCTTGATGTCGTAGACCGGCTGGTTCGCATCCACTACCCGCACCTGTTCACGAATCGCTTGAGCCAGAGTGTGTGGATCGTCCGCCGTGCGCACGACGAGCGTCGAAGCACCTAAGCACCAGGGAAAGTAAATCGTCCCTTCGGGCGCGGCGATCAGGTCTTTTGAATGTACGGTGCCGACGACGCCGACGACCGTCGCCCAAGGGCCTTGCGTGCCCCAGCCGATGTTTGCGCCGAGCGGATCGCGGTCCGGCCAGAAACGCTTCGCCAGCGCTTCGTCAATGATGACCGCCGAGCCGTCGCCGATGGGATTTTGGATTCGCATATCCGAACGCTCAAACAGTCTTCCCTTGAGCAGCGAGATTCCCATCGCCCGGAAGTAATCCCAGGTGACGTATAGATAGTCTGCATGTGGCGGGGCCGCGTCCGGGCCGGCCTGCCAATCACGTATCGAGAACATCGAGTTGTCGCCTCCCACGAAGGGTGGCTGGAAAGCGACTGCCGCGTGTTCGACGCCCGGCGTCGCGGCGACTCGCTCAAGCACCGCATTCGTGAAGCGGGCGACCTCAGTGGCTTCGCCGTACTGCGCGCGCGGCAGCGACCAACGCAGCGTGAGGACGTTGCGCGAATCAAAACCCGGACTGACGTTGAGCAGTTTGGCGAAGCTGCGCAATAACAGCCCCGCGCCGATCAGCAGGACGACCGCCAGCGAGACTTCGGCGACGACCAGAACGCGGCGCAAGCGAGAGCGTGAACGGCTTGCGGTGTCTGACCGACCCGACTCTTTGAGTGAGCTAATCAGGTCCGTCTTCGACACCACCAGCGCCGGTATCAATCCGAAGATAATCCCCGACGCGAGCGAGACGACCGACGAGAAGATCAAGACTCTGGCATCAAGGCGCGCTTCGCTGATGCGTGGCAAGTCAGCCGGCGCGAGCGCGATCAACGCGCTCATCCCCCAGCCCGCAAGCAGCACGCCGAGCGCGCCGCCTGCGACCCCAAGCAGCACGCTCTCCGTCAGCAGTTGTCGCAGGATGCGGCGTCGTCCCGCGCCGAGCGCCACGCGAATCGCCATCTCGCGCGAGCGCACGCTGGCGCGCGCTAACAGCAGGTTGGCGATGTTAGCGCACGAGATCAACAGGACGACGACGACAGCGACGAGCAGAACGTAGAGCGGCTTGCGCACGTCGCCAATCTGCTCTTCGACAAGTGACCGCACTTCGATGTTGAAGTCGTCGGAGGGATTGCCATTGATATTCTGCGCCAGCGCGCTCATTGCCGCCTGCGCCTGTGACAGCGAAACATCAGGCTTGAGCCGCGCCAGCATCGTGAAAGAAAGACTCGACCGCCTCTCCTCTGACAGCTCGCGCGGCGAAAAGGCCATCGGAATCCAGAGGTCTATATCAGGATAAAGCTCCGCGAGGCTGGCGGGCAGCACGCCGATGACTTCGTAGCCTTCGCCGTCAAGTTGCAGCGCCTGGCCAACCGCGTTCGCATCGGCGTTGAAGAGACGCTTCCAGAGGCTATGACTGAGCAGCGCGACGCGGTGATTGCCGAAACGGTCTTCTTCATTACTGAACGCGCGCCCGACCAGCGGCGTGACGCCGAGCATCGGAAAGAGGCTCGCGGTCGCGCGCCCGGCCTGCAAGCGCAAGGGAACGTCTACGCCGGTCAGGTTGAAACTCCGCTGGCCGAGGGCCGCCGTTGCCTCGAAGACATCGGTCTGGCTGCTGTAATCAAGGTAGTGCAGCGCCGACACAGCCGTGCGCGGCAGGTTGAGCTTGGGAAGCTGGTTGTGAATGATGACGACGCGCTCCGGCTCTGTGACCGGCAGGCGGCGCAACAAGACAGCGTTGACGACGCTGAAGATGGCAGTGGTCGCGCCGATGCCCAACGCTAACGTAATTACGGCTACAAGACTGAAGCCCGGCTGCTTGATCGCCACGCGCACAGCGAAGCGCACATCCTGCCACAAGGTTTCCAGGTAATGTCCCACACGCACCTCCCGCACGCTCTCTTTAACCTGCTCGACGCCGCCCATCTCGATCAACGCCCGCCGGCGGGCCTCTGCCGGCTCAAGCCCTTCGCTGACCTTCGCCTCGATCAGCAGATCGAGGTAAGCGCCGACCTCTTCGCCGAGTTCGTGTTCGACACGTTCTTTGCGCAGCAGGTTGCGCCACAAGCTAATCAGGCGCGAGACGAATGGCATGGGTACGGCCTCTTCAGTTGGATTCGAGCGCGGCGGTGATCGCCACCGAGATGTGCTGCCATTCTTTCGTCTCGGCGTCGAGTTGCCGACGACCGGCGGCGGTCAGGCGATAGAACTTCGCCCGCCGGTTGTTCTCTGATTCACCCCACGACGCCTTGAGCCAGCCGGCCTCTTCCAAACGATGCAGAGCAGGGAAGAGCGAGCCGGGCTTGACCTGAAACGTTCCGCGCGTGATCTGTTCGATGCGCTGCGAAACACCGAGGCCGTGCAACGGCCCAAGCGCCAGCGCCTTGAGCACAAGCAAATCGAGCGTGCCTTGTAAAAGGTCTTTTCTGTGATCCGTCATGGTCCGCCTCCTATAGACGGTCTGTAGGTTATACCGGCTCGTATAGAATGTCAATAGGAAGAGGGGCGAGATGTGCGAGCCTATGCGATGCGGCTTGCCTGATTCGGTCGCCGGTCCTTGCGGCGGGCTGCCTTGCCTGCGCCGCGCGGCGACGTAATACTTCCTGGTTGACGCTCATCTTATTCGATCCGAGAGAGGCGGCTTGCCGATTCTTGTCGTTGACGATGTTCATAAAACGTATGCCGGCGGGCGCGGCGGCGTCGCGGCTTTGCGCGGCGTCAGCTTCACGGTCGAAGCCGGCGAATTCATTGCGCTGATGGGGCCGTCGGGCTGCGGCAAGTCATCGCTGCTGCACATCCTCGGCGGTATGGATCGCGCTACCGGCGGGCGCGTCACGCTCGATGACGTGACGCTTGCGGCGCTCAACGAAGAAGCGTTGGCGCGGCTGCGGCGGCGACGGATCGGCTTCGTCTTTCAATTCTTCAACCTGCTGCCGACGCTCACCGTAGCCGAGAATGTCGCGTTGCCGATGATGCTCGACGGCGCGTCCGAGCGCGACACCAACGCCCGCACACGCGAGTTGCTGGCACGCGTAGGACTCAGCGACCGCGCCGCCCATTATCCGGCAGAGCTGTCGGGCGGCGAGATGCAACGCTGTGCCGCCGCGCGGGCCATCATCACGCGGCCTCAACTCGTGCTTGCCGACGAGCCGACCGGCAACCTCGATTCTGAAAACGGCCATCACGTTATGCAATTGCTTTCTGAACTGAACCGCGAAACCGGCGTCACCATCATTCTTGCCACGCACGCCAACGAGTCGGCTGAATACGCGCGCCGTGTGATTCGGATGCGCGACGGCGTGATCGAAAGCGACAACGGCAGGCCGCGCGCTTGAGCCATTCAAGATGAAGGCGACGATCACGCTCTTTCGCCAGTTCATCCTCCGCGCCCTGACGCGCGAGAAACTGCGCACGCTGATAACGGCGCTTGGCATCGCGCTCGGCGTCGCCGTCACGGTCGCTATACGGCTGGCGAACGCGAGCGCGCTGGAATCATTTCGCGCCGCGACCGTCTCCGTCGCCGGGCAGGCTTCGATTCAGATCACCGGCGCGGCGGGCCGCTTTGATGAGCTGCTGCTGCGTGATCTCAACTGGTTGCGCGATTATGGCGACATCAGTCCGGTCATCAATGGCTATGCGATGACCGACCCGCCGCCGCGTGGCGACTCTCGACTTGCCCCCTCCGCATCTGTAGCCGATACTACGAAACCATTGCCGCGTTATGGCGAGTTCCTCGACGTGCTCGGCGTTGACGTGCTGCGCGAGCGGCCCTTTCGAGAATACAAACTGATTCGCACAAGTGAAGGTCAAACGCAGCCGAACGCCCGCGAGTTTCTCTACCTGCTCGCCGACCCTTCTGCGATTATCATTACCGAAACATTTGCGGTGCGGCATCATCTCAACATTGGCGACCGCCTGCCGCTGACGATGAGCGACGCACGCCGCGAATACGTCGTGCGCGGGCTGCTCGCTAACGAAGGGCCTGCGCGCGCGCTGCAAGGCAATTTCGCCTTGATGGACATTGCCGCCGCGCAAACGGCCTTCAACCGCATTGGTCTGCTCGACCGCGTTGACGTGAAGCTCAAGAGCAATATCCGGCGCGAGCAAGCCGAAGCCGAGATCGCCAGCCGTCTGCCGCCTTCGCTGGTTGTGCGCCGCCCTGAATCGAGCGCCAGCGAAGTCGAAAAGATGATCGCGGCGTTTCACTTCAATCTCAACGCGCTCGGCTCGATTGCGCTAGTGGTCGGGCTGTTTCTGATCTACAACACCATCTCGATCTCGGTCATCACGCGGCGCGACGAGATCGGCACGTTGCGCGCTATTGGAACGACGCGACGGATGACGCTGCTGCTCTTCTTAGGCGAAGCCGTGTTGCTGGCGCTGGCGGGCACGGTCGCCGGCCTCGCGCTCGGTCGTTTGATGGCGACGGCGGCGGTGAAAGCGACCGCGACCACCGTAGAGATTTTCTTCATTGCCACGGCGGCGACTCGTGAAGCCGCATCGCGCGCGATGACTTTCGGCGAGATTCTCATCGCGTTTGCCGTCGCCTTGCCGCTGGCGCTTATCGCCGCCGCCGTGCCCGCGCTCGAAGCGGCGCGCGTTCGTCCTATCGAAGCGATGCGCGGCGCGGAACGGCTGGAGAAGACCTTCAGGCCGTCGCGGAAATTTTTAGTAGCCTCGGCTACATTGTTTGCTGTCGGTTATCTGCTGACGCAACCTGGCCCGGCCGGCGGGCTGCCGGTGTTTGGTTACGCGGCGGCGCTGCTGTTGATGTTCGGCGGCGCGGCGCTCGCGCCAAATGCGTTGTGGCTGGCCTGCCAGTTGACCAATCGTTATGTCGCGCGGTGGCTGCGCGCGATGCGTGTCGAAGCGAAGCTCGCCGCCGCCAACCTGCGCAACGCCATTCCCCGACTCTCGATCTCGGTAGCGGCGTTGGCCGTCGCGCTGGCAATGATGACGGCAATATCAATTATGATCGGCAGCTTCCGCGAGACGGTCGCTTACTGGGTAGACCAGACGCTCATCGCCGACATCTACGCCCGCCCGCTGACGCAGAGCGCGACGAATTTCGCCGGCGAGATTGACGCCGAAGCCATCGCGCTCGTTAAGACCGACCCGGCGGTCGAAGCGGTCTACCCATACGCATCGCAGCCGGCCACCTACCAGAACGAGGCCATCGTGGTCGGCGGCGGCGACTTCTCGACTTACGTTGAGCATGGCCGCTTGCTCTTCAAATCTCCAAGGGACAGGCGGGCGGCGATGCTCTCCGCGATTGGCGCAGATCGCGTGCTTGTCAACGAGAGCTTCGCGCTGCGTTACGATAAGCGCGTTGGCGACGTGATTGAATTGCCGACCGCCGGCGGGCCGCACTCGTTTGAGATTGTTGGAGTCTATTACGATTACGCCAACAGTCGCGGCGTCTGCGTGATGGACGTGACCACGTATGCGCGCTACTACCCGCACGCGCGGCCCAACAGCCTGGCCGTCTATCTCAAGCCGCAAGCCGACGCGGATGAAGTCAACGCGCGGCTGGCCGAGACGGTCGGCAGTCGTTATCAATTGCTGTTCACGACCAACCGCGTCATCCGCCGCGAAGTGATGCGTATCTTCGACAGCACCTTTGCCATCACCACGGCGCTCGAGGCCATCGCTATTATCGTCGCCGGGCTAGGCGTCATCTCGACGCTGATTACATTAATCCTGGAGCGGCGCGGCGAGATCAGCGTGCTTGTTTTCTTAGGCGCGACGCGGCGGCAGATTCGCCGAATGGTAGTGATCGAATCGTTGCTGATCGGCGGTGTCAGCCAGGCCATCGGCCTCGTCATTGGATGGATGTTGTCGCTTGTGCTGATCTACGTCATCAACGTGCAGTCGTTCGGCTGGACGATTCAGTATCACCTGCCGCTTGGCTTTATCGCACAGTCAACCGCGATGATTCTGCTGGTCACGGCGCTGGCCGGCCTCTACCCGGCGGCGCGTGCCGCCCGCGTCGAAGCCGTGCGCTTTGCCAGAGAAGAGTGAAAGATAGGACACAGGATACAGGATACAGGATTCAGGGGGAGGCAGTTGAGGAACGGGATGGAAAGACGATTCGCAAAACACGGATGGCGAATGGCGAAGCTGGCAGGACTAGCGGCTGTTCTAACGCTTCTTACTGCCTCCTGCTTACTGCCTCCTGCCTCCTTATCTCAGCTTATAGCTTCCTCCTCTGACCAACCATCGGCCTCGGGCCAACTGGCTACTGACAACTGGCGCGAGGCGGAAGCGGGATACCGATACGAATTCCCGCGCGATCACGCGGCGCACGAGGATTATGCGGTTGAGTGGTGGTATTACACGGGCAATCTGCGGGCGGGCGACGGGCGGCAGTTCGGTTATCAACTGACCTTCTTTCGCGTCGGCATAACGCGACAGCCCGCGACCACATCGCGCTGGGCCGTGCGCGATCTGTATATGACTCACTTTGCGATTTCGGATATTGGACCGCAGCAGTTTCATTCCTTCGACCGCATCAACCGGGCGGGCATCGGCTGGGCCGGCGCGGCGATTGATGAGTATCGCGTCTGGAATGAAGATTGGTCGGCGCGGCTCGACGGGCGCGAGCACCTGTTGAATGCGAGTGAAGGAGATTGCGCCATCAACTTGCGGCTCGCGCCCACAAAGCCGGAAGTGATTCACGGCGAGAATGGCATCAGTCAGAAAGGCCCGTCTGCCGGCAACGCGTCGCATTATTATTCGTTGACGCGGCTAGAGACGACGGGGCAAGTCAGAGTCGGCGGCGAGACGTTCGAGGCGATGGGACTGAGTTGGATGGATCACGAATTCGGCACCAGCTTTCTTGAAGAAGAGGAGACTGGCTGGGATTGGTTCTCGATTCAACTCGACGATGGCCGCGAGTTGATGCTGTTCGAGATTCGCCGCCGCGACGGTTCGATTGACCCGCGTTCGAGCGGGACGTTGATTGACCGCGATGGGCGCGCAACGCACATACCTTATGGCGAGTTCACGCTGACGCCCGGCGACCTGTGGCGCTCGCCGACTAGCCGCGCTGAATATCCTACAGCGTGGACGATTGAGCTGCCGCGCTTCCAACTGCGATTGGCGGCGCGTGCGGCGTTCGCCGATCAGGAGTTGCGCACCGAAGAGAGCACCGGCGTGATTTACTGGGAAGGCAGCATCAAGGTCGAAGGCGCGGCAGAGGGTAAGCCTGTTGGCGGGCGCGGCTACCTGGAGATGACCGGCTACGCGGGCCAGAATATGGGCGCGATTCTGCATTGATCGCCTGTCGCTGGCACTCAGCATTGACACGCGTCACGGGCTGTGATGAGATAGGCGCGTTGGTAAGCTTCTCTTACCCGTTGATTGAATGATTGAATCTCAAGCCGCCGCTTAACGCCACGCAAGATTCACGCATCGTTCGCTGCCTGAAGCCGAGCGCCAGCTAGATCATCGGAGGTCGAATATGAAACGAAACCTGTTGCCAATGGGGATTGTTATTGCGTTGCTGCTCGCCTTGTCGTCTTTGCCTATGACGGCCCGCGCCGCGCCGCAAGAGAAGGTTGAGCCGAAGCCTGAGCCGCCGAAGATCATTCGCAAATCGGGCGGCGTTCTGCAAACGTCGGCCACTCACCGCGTCGAACCCGTTTACCCGCCACTGGCAAAAGCGGCGCGTGTAAGCGGCGCGGTTGTTGTCGAAGTTACAGTGGATGAAGAAGGCAATGTCATCGCGGCACGCGCCGTATCGGGCCACCCGTTGCTCAAAGATACTTCCGTCAACGCGGCGCGCGGCTGGAAGTTCACGCCGACACAGTTGAGCGGCCAACCCGTCAAAGTCATCGGCATAATCACTTTCAATTTCAGCCTCTACACGAAAGAAGATTTCGAGCGTATCAAGCAGCAGATCAATGAAACGCCGAACAATGCCGAGTTGTACGTCAAACTGGGCGAGATGTATGCAGAGAACAGCCAGCCTGATGATGCAATCGGCGCTTACCGGCAAGCGTTGGTGCTGAAGCCGGATGATTTTGACAGTTGGATGGCCATTGGCGATATTGAGAAAAACCGGCAACACACCGACGAAGCGATTGGGGCTTACAAGCAGGCCGCGCAGACTCAAGTCTCCGGCGATGCGAGCGATGCCGCCCTCGCGCTCAAGCGCGTTGCCGAAATCTACTTCAAGCAACAGCGCTATTCGGAAGCCGTCGAAACCTACAAGCAGGCGGCAATCTATGATCCTGAATTTGATTCAGACGATCATATGCGACTTGGGATGGCTTACCTCAAGCTGGGTGACAAAGAGTCAGCTATGGAGCAGTATCGAAAGCTCAGGAAGATGGAGCCTGAGCTTGCCGAGCAGTTGCTAAAGCAAATCAAAGGTCAGCCATAAGACTAAACGCAGAATCAGAACTGATCTTCAATCCACTGCGCGATAGCATCCTGCGCGGCAGGCATTCAATGGGAGCGGACGGTTCGTTTGCATAACGACTCAAGCCACGATCAGTTTATCCAGAGCCTGAAAAAGAACGTGCCGCTTGCGCCGCTGACGACGCTGGGCATCGGCGGCGCGGCGCGGTGTTTTGCCGATTGCGCCACCGTTGAAGCACTAAGCGCAGGCGTCACGTGGGCGCGTCAAGAAGGCTTGCCCCTCTTTGTGCTCGGCGGCGGCAGCAACATCGTCGTCGCTGACGAAGGCTTCGCCGGCCTCGTCTTGCGCGTGGCGATTCGCGGCATTAGCACAGAGGTTGATAATAACCATGCGCTCGTCACCGCCGGCGCGGGCGAAGCGTGGGATTCATTCGTTGCTCATACGATTGAGCGCAACCTCGCCGGCCTTGAATGCCTGTCCGGCATTCCGGGGCTGGTCGGCGCGACACCCATTCAAAACGTCGGCGCGTATGGGCAGGAGATCAGCGAAACCTTGCGCGAAGTCGAAGCCCTCGATTTAGCAACCGGCAGTCTCGCCCGCTTCAACCCGCATGAATGTGAATTCGGGTATCGCGCCAGCCGCTTCAAGGGCCGCGATAATGGCCGCTACGTCATCACGCGAGTCCGTTATGCCTTGCAAGTCAATGGCGCACCTGCTGTGCGTTATGCCGAGCTGCAACGTTATCTCACAGAGCGTGGCGCAACGGCTCCGACGCTGGCGCAAGTGCGCGATGCGGTCATCACGATCCGCCGCCGCAAAGCGATGGTCATTGACTCTATGGATAATGATTCGCGCAGCGTCGGCTCATTCTTTATGAACCCGATTATCAGCGAAGAAGAGTTCGAGCGCCTCAAATCAACCGCTGCGCCTTTTATCAGGAGCGGCGAAACGATGCCGGCCTTTCCTACAGCGGAAGGCCGCGTGAAGCTGTCGGCGGCGTGGCTCATCGAGCGCGCGGGCATCCGTCGCGGCACGATTCACGGTAACGTCGGCACGTCCTCAAAGCACGCGCTGGCCATCATCAATCGCGGCAATGGCACGGCCCGCGAAGTCCTCGAATTATGCCGCCTCATTCAATCGTGCGTCCGCGATCAGTTCGGCGTCGAGTTGATGCCTGAGCCGATCTTCGTCGGCGTGACAAGTAAATCGTGACAAGTGACAAGCCGATGTGATGCCGCATGCCGGTCAGTGCTCAACCGGCGCAGCCTCTTGTCACTTGTCACTTGTCACGGTTTACTTGTCACGAGTCGTTGATAAAGCGCTTCGTATTGCGGGATGATCTCGTCAGTCGTGAAGCGAGTCACGGCGATCTCGCGCCCGCGCTCTCCGAAACGACGATGCAAGGCTCCGTCATTCAACAGGCGCAGCGCCGCTTCGGCCATACCATTCACGTCGCCGATTTCAAACAAATAACCGCAGCCGCCTTCCTCGACGACTTCAGGGATGCCGCCCACGCGCGTAGCGATCACCGGCACGTTGCAGGCCATCGCTTCAAGCGCCGACAGCCCGAACGATTCCGACTGGCTCGGCAGCAGAAAGAGAGCGGCGATGGATAGGTAATCACGAATCTCGGATTGCGGCTGCTTGCCGACGAACTGCACGTCTTCGGCGACACCGAGCCGCGCCGCCAACTGCTCGGCGTCGGCGCGCTCCGGCCCGTCGCCGCACATCACCAGCTTGACGCCAAACTGGCTTCCTGAGCTGCTTTCAATCTCGTGCATCCGCGCCATCACTTCGATGCAGTCCATAATGCGTTTGATCGGGCGGAAGGTCGAGATGTGCAGGATGATGCGCTCGCCGCGCGGCGCAATCGTCTGCCGCAATCTTTCGTCAGGCGCGCGACGATAGTAATCCGAGTCAATGAAGTTATAAATAACTTGGATGGGCTTTGTGATGCCGAACGTCTCGTGCGTCGCGTCACGCAGATAATCCGAGATAGCCGTCACGGCGTCGGACTGTTCGATGCCGAAGCGCGTGATCGGCAGAAACGACGGGTCGCGCCCAACCAGCGTAATGTCCGTGCCGTGCAGCGTCGTCACGACGGGAACATAACGCGCGGGCCGCAGCATCTCGCGCGCGAGATAGCCGCTGACTGCGTGCGGAATCGCGTAGTGCATATGCATCACGTCGAGCCGCTCGGCTTCGGCAATCTCGAACAGACGCGAGGCGAGCGCGTCGGTGTACGGCGGATATTCAAAGAGCGGATAGCTCAACATATCGACCGGGTGAAAGGTGATGCGCTGGTTGCGGCTCGCGCCCAAACGCATCGGCGGCGCGTAGCTGATGAAATGAATCTCGTGGCCGCGCTTGGCCAGTTCAAGTCCAAGCTCCGCGCCGACGACGCCGCTGCCGCCATAGGTTGGATAACAGGTGATTCCTATTCGCATATCAGGATTCAGGATTCAGGATTCAGGGAAGAAGAGGAAAAGGAAGTCAGCGCCACGACGGCTCCGCTTTCATCCTGAATCCTGAATCCTGAATCCTGTCAGGAGTACATATTCATCCGCCGCGTCAGCAGCTCGACAGGGTCGTGGACGTTGAGCGCTTCTTTGACGACGAAGGCTTCGGCGTCTGAGACGTTGATCAGGGTGCCGAAGAATTTCTGGCGCGATTCGAGGCGGTGCAGGAAGGCTTGCGAGCTTAACGCCGTTTCGGGTTCCGTGCTCGCCGGGTCGTAAAGCTGCGAGCGATAGCAGGCGACGGCGCGCTGTTTCTGCGCGGCGTAATCGGTGATGTCAACGACGAACGTCGGCGCGACCGTGCGCGGAAACATGAAGTGCGCGACTGTTGACGGGCGAAAACGCTCTTGCCCGGCTTCGGCATCGTACTTCATCAGCCCGGCGACGTGCGCCGCCTCGCGCACAATCTGGCAGGTGTGAACGTGGTCGGGGTGCGGGTCGTCCCAGAAGTGCGTGAAGATGACGCGCGGGCGATAGAGCCGTATCTTGCGCACCATTCGCGTGCGCGTTTCTTCATTGAGCCAGATGTGGCTGTCGGGAAGTTCCAGGTTGTCGCGCACGGCGAGGTTCAACTCTGCGGCGGCAGCGGCGGCTTCCTGGGTGCGAATCTCCGCCGTGCCGCGCGTGCCCGATTCGCCGCGCGCCATATCGATTATGCCGACCTTGTAGCCGAGCGCGGCAAGCTTGAGCAGCGTGCCGCCGCACGAGAACTCTACGTCGTCCGGGTGCGCGCCGACGGCCAGCGCATCGAGTCTGATCGCTTCGCTCATGTTTTTGTCTCCTGTCAATTACATAGCAAGCCGCGCGCGCCGGTTCAAGTTTTGCGAGCCCGCCAGCATAAATAGTTGGTTCGAGCCGCGTCCGCGAAGCACGGATGAATGATTCGCGTTGCCTCTGTCGCCGGCCCAAGTTGACAAAGCAGTTTCAGCAAATATAATGAATATCTTTTGCGCCGAGCCGATTTTTTGTGTGAAGATACTAATGCGATTGGAATTGCTTGCGGCGTTTGATGATTGCGTTCCGGTACGCATCGGCAATGGAAATTCAGGTTGCACAGATCAGCGAAGATGAAGGATTAGACATCCATCATCTCTACCCTGAAGGCGAGCCGCCGCTGAGCGAAGATGCGCAGCTTGTTGGCCGCACAGAACTGGACCTGCAAGCGACTCGCGCCGCCGAAAAAGTGCGGCTCGTCGGCAGCCTCAACGCAACGGTCGGCTTTGAATGTGGCCGCTGTTTAACGCCACTGTCGGCGAACGTCGAGCAGAGTTTCGAGCTGCTTTACCTGCCGCCGCTGGGCGCGGGCGACGAGCACGAATTGCACGATGATGATCTTGCAATCGCTTTTTATCAGGGCGACGCGATTGATTTAGACGACTTGGTGCGCGAACAGGTCGAACTGGCGCTGCCGATGACCCGCCTGTGCAGTGAAGCGTGTCGCGGACTTTGCGCTGAGTGCGGCGCGAACCTCAATCAAGGCGATTGCGCCTGCGCGACTGAGGCCACCGACCCGCGCTGGGCGGCGCTCAAAGATTTGACGGGACATTGACGAACGAATTAAGGAGTAAGTAATGCCGAATCCGAAACGCAAACATTCCAAATCACGCACCGGCATGCGCCGGGCGCACGACCATCTGACGCCGGCCAACCCGAGCGCCTGCCCGAACTGCGGCGAGCCGCGCTTGCCGCATCGCGTCTGCTCGAAGTGCGGCTACTATCGCGGGCGCGTTGTCATTGCGATGAAAGAAAAAGAATAGCTCGATTTCAGATTTTGGATTTCAGATTTTGGATTAATCACGCCGCCCGTCAAGGAAGCGTCAGCAGCACTATCCTAATCCTAGAATCCACGTCCGCTAATCCAAAATCCGAAATCCAAAATCCCCGAGTGTCGGACGCTTATGATCAAGATTGCTGTTGACGCAATGGGCGGTGACTTCGCCCCCACCAGCGAAGTCGAAGGCGCACTGCAAGCCGCGCACGACTTCGGTGTCGGCGTCATTCTGGTCGGGCGCTCCGAGATTATCCAGACCGAGATCGACCGCCAGCGCCGCGACCGCACGCTGGGTAGCAAGCTGTCGTGGCACACTTCGCAGATCGAAATCGTTGACGCGAGCGAAGTCATCACGATGGATGATCCCGTCGCACAGGCCGTGCGGCGCAAGAAGAACAGTTCGATTCGCGTCGCCGCCAAGCTCGTCCGCGAAGGCGCGGCGCAGGCGTTAGTCAGCGCCGGCAATACCGGCGCGGCGATGATGACATCGAAACTGGTCATCGGCGCGCTGGCAAAAGTGGACCGCCCGGCGCTCGCCACTGTGCTGCCGAGTTTGACCGGGCAGGGAACGGTGATCCTCGACGTTGGCGCGAATGCCGACTGCAAGCCGCAACACCTTTACGATTTTGCGGTGATGGGGTCGCTCTATTCGACCGTGATTGTCGGCGTGCGCAACCCGCGCATCGGCTTGCTCTCGATTGGCGAAGAAGAAGCGAAGGGCAACGATCTGACCAAGGAAGCCTTCAAGCTGCTGCGCGGTTCGTCTTTGAACTTCATCGGCAACGTCGAAGGCCGCGATATGTTCAGCGGTCAGGCCGATGTGATTGTCTGCGATGGGTTCACCGGCAATGTCGCGCTGAAGACCAGCGAGGGCGTCTTTGAATTCATCATGCAGTTGCTGCGGCACGAGATGATGGCTTCAATTCAGACCAAGGCCGGCGCGCTGCTGACGCGGCCCGCTTTTCGCCAGTTCAAGAAGCGGCTCGATTACGCCGAATATGGCGGCGCGCCGCTGCTCGGCATCAAGGGCGTCACGGTCATCTGTCACGGGCGCTCGAACGCGAAAGCGATTCGCAACGCCATCCGCGTGGCGCGCGATTATTGCGTCGGCGAAGTGAATCACAAGATCGAAATGCAGCTCGGCGCAAGCGTCGCCGTTGCGCACGACGGACACAGGTAGGAGGAAGGAAGCAGGAAGCAGGAAACAGGAAGCAGGGAAACGTTATCGCCTGCCTCCTGCCTCCTGCCTCCTGCCTCCTGCGAGAATGAAAACCGCGTTTGTATTTCCGGGGCAGGGCGCGCAGAAGGTCGGCATGGGTCGTTCGCTCGCCGACGCCTTCCCGGAAGCTAAAGCGGTCTTTGAAGCGGCGGACGAAGCGCTCGGCATGCGATTGTCGAGCCTTTGCTTTGAAGGGCCGGAAGAAGAGTTGCGGCTTACGGAAAACACGCAGCCGGCGATTCTCGCGGCCTCGATTGCGGCGCTGCGATGCCTGGAAGCGCGCGGCGCGCGGGCCGATTTCGTCGCCGGCCATTCGCTCGGCGAATATAGCGCGCTGGTGGCGGCTGGCGCATTGCGTTTGGAAGACGCCTTGCGCATCGTTCGTCGTCGCGGCCAGTTTATGCAAGAAGCCGTGCCGGCGGGCGAAGGCGCGATGGCGGCGCTGCTCGGCGTGGACATTGAGACGGTCGAGGCGGTCTGCCGTGAAGCCTCGGAGCGCGGCGTCTGCTCGGCGGCTAACATCAATTCGCCGAATCAGGTGGTGATCGCTGGCCACAAGTCGGCGGTAGAATTTGCGGCGGCGCTCGCCAAACAGCGCGGCGCGAAACGCGCGGTGATGCTTGCCGTGAGCGCGCCGTTTCATTGCGCGTTGATGAAGCCGGCGGCTGAACGATTAGAGCCTGTGCTGGCCGAAACTTTCTTCGCCGATTTGCAGGTACCATTGATTACCAACGTCGATGCGGCCAGAATTACTTCAGGCGAAGAGGCACGCGCCGCGCTCGTCCGACAAATGGCTTCGCCCGTGCGTTGGAGCGAATCGGTCAAGCAGTTGGCTGACCAGGGCGTGACGCGGTTCATCGAACTAGGGCCGGGCAAGGTGCTTTCGGGGATGATTAAACAGATGATGCTACCCGAGGCGCAGATTCTGAACGTCGAAGACGCCGCGTCGCTTGAGGCGACCGCCGCGAGTGTGGGATTCTAAAATCCGATTTTGGATTTTGGATTTTAGATTTTGGATTAAGGGCAGCCGCGCGATTGAGCTTGCGGCACTCTGCCAATCTAAAATCCAAAATCTAAAATCCAAAATTGAAACGAGAGGAGCTAAAAATGGCTGAAGGTTCGGTTGAGGAGAGGGTAAAGCAAATCATCGTTGACGAACTGGGTGTTGACGAAGGCGAAGTGACCGCGAACGCGCGCTTCATTGACGATCTCGGCGCGGACTCGCTCGACACGGTTGAACTCGTGATGCGTTTTGAGGAAGAGTTCGGCATCGAGATTCCTGACGAGGACGCCGAAAAGATTCAGAGCGTGCGCGACGCCGTTGATTACATTGAGAAGCACTCGAAGTAGCGAGCGCGGCTCAGGGAGGAAGCTCACTTGAATCGTCGTGTAGTAGTGACAGGCATCGGCCTCGTCTGCGGTTCGGGCCGCACCAAGGAAGAGGTGTGGTCGAATCTGCTGGCGGGCCGAAGCTCGGTCGGCCAGATCAGCCGCTTCGACGCCAGCGCCTTTCCCGTGCGCATTGCCAGCGAGGTGCAGGAGTTCGACCCGCTGAAGTTCATCGAGAAGAAAGAAGTCAAGAAGATGGACTTGTTCATCCACTACGCGGTGGCGGCGGCACAGGAGGCGATGGACGATTCGGGCCTGCGCATTAACGAAGAGAACGCCACCCGCGTCGGAACCTACATCGGGTCGGGCATCGGCGGCTTCGGCGTCATCGAGCGCGAGCACGAAAAATACTTGAAAGGCGGGCCGGGCAAGATTTCGCCGTTCTTCATCCCGGCGGCGATTGTCAACCTGGCGTCGGGCCACGTCTCGATCCGCTTCGGAGCAAAGGGGCCGAACTCGGCGACCTGCACGGCCTGCTCGACGGGAGCGCACGCGGTCGGCGATAGCTTCAAGATCATTCAGCGCGGCGACGCCGACGCGATGCTTTGCGGCGGCGCAGAAGCGGCCATCACGCCGATGGGCGTTGGCGGCTTTGCGGCGATGCGGGCGCTGTCAACGCGCAACGACGATCCGGCGCACGCGAGTCGCCCGTTCGACGCCGACCGCGACGGCTTCGTCATCGGCGAAGGCGCGGGCATCCTCGTGCTTGAAGAGATGGAGCACGCTCGCCGGCGCGGCGCGAAGATTTACGCTGAAGTCATCGGCTACGGCATGACGAGCGATGCCTTTCACATCACACAGCCATCGGAGGACGCCGATGGCGCGGCGCGCGTGATGACGATGGCGCTCAAGGATGCCGGCGTCGAACCCGCTCAAGTGAATTACATCAACGCGCACGGCACCTCGACCTACTACAACGACAAGCTGGAGACGATGGCCATCAAGCGCGTCTTCGGCGATGCCGCCTATTCGATCCCGGTCAGCTCGACCAAATCGATGATGGGCCACCTGCTCGGCGCGGCGGGCGGCGTCGAGGCGGGATTGATCGCGCTGACCTTGCGCGATCAAGTGGTCGCGCCGACGGCCAACTACGAGAAGGCCGACCCTGAATGTGACCTCAACTACGTGCCGAATGCGTCGCGTCGCGCCGAGGTCAAGTATGCGCTCTCCAACTCATTCGGCTTCGGCGGCACTAACGCCGCGCTGTTGATGAAGCGTTACGACGAGGGCGAGTTGTAAGAAGCAAGCAGCAAACCGAAAGGGCAAGGCATTGCGGCAGCCCGCCCCGGTCGCGCCCAGCGCGCGACTGCGACCCTCAAATCAGTCATCTGTCCAACCACTCGGCCACGCGTGTTCGCGCGCTCGCCTGCGGTCACGGCGTAGCCGGGCGCAGGTTTCATAAAGGAATCATTATGAACATCGTCGTATGCCTGAAGCAGGTTCCCAAGAAGGATTCGATCCTGAGGATCGCGCCCGACCAGAAGTGGATCGACGAGCGCGACCTCAGTTATGAAATGAGCGAGGCCGATGCCTACGCACTTGAAGAGGCGTTGCGCCAGAAAGAAAAACATGGCGGCGAGGTCATCGTCCTGTCGCTTGGCCCTGAGCGCGTCAAGCAGTCGATCAAAGAAGCGCTCGCCAAAGGCGCGGACCGCGCCATTCACCTCAACGACTCAGTGTTCGAGCAGGCCACCGACGCGCCGGCCATCGCTAAAGCATTGGCCGCTGCGCTCAAGAACGAAACGTTTGATCTCATCTTCACCGGCTTGCAGTCGGACGATTACGGCTACGCGCAGGTCGGCTTGATCCTGGCCGAGCTGCTCAACGTGTCGAGCGCCACCATTGTTATGGAAGTGCAGCCCGAAGGCGCAGACGTGCGCGTCAAACGCGAATTGGAATCGGGCTGGTTCCAGTGGGTGCGCGTGCCGATGCCGGCGCTGCTGACCATTCAATCGGGCATTAATCAACTGCGTTACGCGACGCTGAAGGGCATTATGGCGGCGAAGAAGAAAGAGATACGCGACGTGAAAGCCGCTGACCTCGGACTCGCGGCTGACGACCTGAAGCCGTTGCAGGTGATCGAGCGCGCCTACCTGCCGCAGAAGTCGAAGCAGACCGAGATGCTCGAAGGCAAGCCTGCCGAAGTCGCCGCCAAGCTGGTCGAGAAGCTGCGCTTCGAGGCGAGAGTGATCTAGGAAATAGGATTCAGGATTCAGGATTCAGGATTCAGTTGGAGAGGGACGCGGTGCATTGCGCCTTGCGTTCTTCCCTGAATCCTGAATCCTGAATCCTGAATCCTGGAGGATTTATGAGCGAAGGAATTCTTTTATTCGTTGAACAGCGTGATGGCGCGCTCAACCGCACATCGTTTGAAGCGCTCGTGGCCGCGCAGCAGATCGCTGCGACAACCGGCGACAAGATTAGCGCGGTTGTTTTAGGTAAAGGCGTTGCGAATGTCGCGGGCGAAGTTGCCGGCAAGAAGATCGAAACGGTCTACACCGTCGAAGCCGACAAGCTCGGCGAATACACGCCCGATGGTTATGTCGGCGCGCTGAAGCAGGTGATTGAAGAGCTAGACCCGCGCTATGTGATTTTCAGCCACACCTATCAAGTGCGCGACTTCGCGCCGCGATTGGCTGCCGCGCTCGGTAAGACGTTTGTGACTGACTGCATCGGTTGCCGCGTTGATGGCAACGACGCGGTCTTCACGCGCCAGATTTTCCAGGGCAAGATCACAATCGATGTGCGCGCTGAAGCTGCGCCGCCGATCCTTGCCTCGTTCCAGGCGGGCGCGTACCGCGCCGACAAGGCCGAAGCCGGCACGGCTGAGATCAAGCCGCTCGAAGTGAATCTCGCTGATGTCGTGATTCGCTCGCAGCCGGAAGAGAAGTTCCAGGAAGCGAAGGCGGCGGTTGACCTGACGCAAGCGCCGCTGATTGTTTCGGTCGGTCGCGGCATCAAGAGCCAGGAGAACATCGCTATCGTCCAAGAACTGGCGAACGCCTTGGGCGCAGAGATCGCCGCGTCACGCCCGATCTGCGATAACGAATGGCTGCCGATGGATCGGCAGATCGGCAGCAGCGGCCAGACCGTCGCGCCGAAGCTTTACCTGGCCGTTGGCATCTCTGGCGCGATACAGCACGTCGTCGGCATGAAGAACTCGCAGACGATTGTGGCGATCAACAAAGACGCCGAAGCGCCGATCTTTGACATCGCCGATTTCGGCATCGTCGGCGACCTCTTCGAGATCGTCCCGGCCCTGACCGCTGAAGTGAAGAAAGCCAAAGGGGAATAGAAAGCAGGATATAGGATACAGGATTCGGGATTCAGGGAAGAAGCGAAGGCGTGATGCGCCAACATTCTTTCCGACCTGAATCCTGAATCCTGTATCCTGTATCCTGTATTTATGGCAATCGAAAGAGACACACTTGAGATGGATGTCCTGCTCGTTGGGGCGGGGCCGGCGAATCTGAGTTGCGCGCTGCACCTCACCAACCTGATCAACGCGCACAACGAGCGGGCAAAGGCGGCGGGCCAAAAGCCGCTCGATGAGATCAACATCGCCGTCATCGAAAAGGCCGCTGAGATCGGCTCGCATCAACTGTCGGGCGCGGTGCTCGACCCCATCAGCCTGCGCGAATTGATTCCTGATTTCGAGAAGCACGGGCAAGCGCCGCTCGAAGCGCCAGTCAGCGAAGAGCATGTTTACTTTCTGACTCGGCGCGGCAAGATCGAATTGCCGGTGTTGCCGCCGCCGCTCAAAAATCACGGCAACTACGTCGTCTCGCTCAACAAGCTGATCCGCTGGCTCGGCGACAAGTGCGAAGCCGCCGGCGTCAACCTCTTTCCCGAATTCCCCGGCGCAGAGATGCTCTACGACGGCGACAAAGTGACCGGCGTCCGCACGGGCGACAAGGGGATTGATAAGAACGGCAACGCCAAGCCCAACTTCGAGCCGGGCGTCGATATTGTGGCGAAGGTTACAGTGCTCGGCGAAGGCGTGCGCGGCTCATTAACGAAACAACTGATCAGCCGCTTGAAGCTCGATGCCGCGAGCGACCCGCAGGTCTTTTCCGTCGGCATCAAAGAACTCTGGGAGATGCCGGACAATCGTTTTTCCGCCGGCTCTGTGATTCACACGATGGGCTGGCCGCTCGATTCGCATACCTTCGGCGGTTCGTGGATATACGGAATGCGCGACCGCATTCTCAACATCGGCCTCGCCGTCGGCTTGGATTACCGTGACCCGCGCCTCGACCCGCACCACGAGTTTCAGAAGTTCAAGACGCACCCGTTCATCGCCGACTTGCTCAAAGGCGGCAAGCTGATTCGCTATGGCGCGAAGGCGATGCCGGTCGGCGGCTGGTACACGATTCCGCAGCTTGCGGCGGACGGCGTGATGATCGTCGGCGATTCGGGGTCGCTGCTGAACGGCGAACGCTTGAAGGGCATTCACACGGCGATTCGCAGCGGAATGATCGCCGCCGAGACGATTCTTGAAGCGCTCGTTGCTGATGATTATTCGCGCAACGCGCTTGGCCGCTACGAGACGCGGTTGAAAGAGAGCCACGTCGGTAAGGAACTTTACAAAGCCCGCAACTTCCATCAAGGGTTTGATCGCGGGCGCAACATTGGCTTGATGACCGCAGGCATTTCGACGATGACCGGCGGCAGCTTCCCGCGCCGCATCAAGATCAAGGCCGGTCATCAACATATGGAGAAGCTGAACGGCGCACAGGGCGACCGCTACGACGACTTGAAGTATGACGACAAGCTGACGTTCGCCAAGCTCACAGACGTTTATTACTCCAGCACACACCACGACGAAGATCAGCCGGCGCACTTGAAGGTTGCAGACTTCAACATCTGCGTCGAACGCTGCACGGTCGAATATGGCAACCCTTGCCAGAACTTCTGCCCGGCCAGTGTCTACGAGATGGTCGAAGACAAAGGCAGCCGCCGCTTGCAAATCAACTTCTCGAACTGCGTCCATTGCAAGACGTGCGACATCATGGACCCTTACCAGATCATCAACTGGGTGACGCCCGAAGGCGGCGGCGGCCCGAACTATCGCAATATGTGAACAGCGGTCGGCGATAGCTTATGACTGAAGAGACCGATTTCATCGTCGTCGGCAGCGGCATCGCCGGCCTGCGCGCGGCGGTCGCGCTCGCGCCACACGGGCGCGTCACCCTGCTCACCAAGGATCAAGTCACCGAGTCGAATACAGAGTATGCGCAGGGCGGCGTCGCCGTCGTCTTGAGTGACGATGATGCGATAGAACTGCATTATCAAGACACCATCGATGCGGGCGCGGGACTGTGCGACGCCGACACCGTGCAGACGCTTGTCGAGCAGGGGCCGCTCTACATCACCGAGTTGATCGAGCACGGAGCCGAGTTCGACCGCGAAGACGGCCATCTCAGCTTCACCCGCGAGGCCGCGCATTCGCGGTCGCGCATACTACATGCTCGCGGCGATGCGACGGGCCGCGAGATTGTCCGCGCGCTGGTCGCGTGGTCCAAAAAGTTTCCGACCATTCAATACCAGCCGCACGCCTGCACGCAATCGCTCGTCATTAAAGATGGGCGCTGCGTCGGCGTCACCTTTATTGAGCCGGCGACCAATCTGATCCGCGCCCTTTATGCGCGGGCGGTCATGTTGGCGACAGGCGGAGCGGGGCAGCTTTATTTGCACACGACGAACCCGGACGTAGCGACTGGCGACGGCATGGCGATGGCTTATCGCGCCGGCGCGATCATGGCCGATCTGGAGTTCATTCAATTTCACCCGACCGCGCTCTGCTTGCCGAATGCGCCGCGCTTCTTGATTTCAGAAGCGTTGCGCGGCGAAGGCGGTCACTTGCTGAATCTGAACGGCGAACGCTTTATGTCGCGTTACGATGCGCGCGCCGAGCTTGCGCCGCGTGACATCGTCAGCCGGGGCATTCATTTCGAGATGGCGCGAACCAACGCCACCCACGTCTGGTTAGATATGCGTCACCTCGACCATGATTTCGTGCGCGGACGCTTCCCGAAGATTTATCACACCTGCTTGATGTACAACGTAGACATCACGCGCGATTTGATTCCGGTCAGCCCTGCGGCGCATTACACGATGGGCGGCGTGCGCACAGACACGTTCGGACGTACCTCGATTGCCGGGTTGTACGCTGCGGGCGAAGTGACTTGCACAGGCGTTCACGGCGCGAACCGTTTGGCGTCGAACTCTTTGTTAGAAGGGCTGGTCTTCGGCGCAAGGGCTGGCGAGACGGCGGCCCACGAAGCGGCGGCGATGATTGAGTCCGCCCCGCCGCGCGATTGGGACATCGGTGAGAAGGCCGACTGGCGCATCGATGACGGCACACGCGCTGACGTTAAGCAGATTATGTGGCACAAGGTCGGCATTACTCGCAATGAGAGTGTGCTCAGCGAAGCGATTGCTGATCTCGAAGCGATTGCCGCGCGCCCGCTGAATACGCGCTCGTGGAACTTCGTCACGCTGGCGCGACTCGTAGCCGAAGCGGCGCGAGAGCGACGCGAGTCGCGCGGCGCGCACTATCGCAGCGATTATCCCGAACGCAACGACGCGAACTTTCAGCGCCATACTTTTCAACAGCGGCAAATGTGATTCACGCCACAAGCGCACACTTGCTTCAACCTAAAAAGATCGAGAGGGAACGGTATGCAAAACGAAGCCGGAGCGACGTACGAAGACGCGAAGTTGATCCTCAAGCTCTACGAATTGCGCCGCGAAGAGAAGCTGCGCGAGGCCCGCCGGTGGTTCGCCTCTGAGTTCCGCCCGCAGACATTCGACGACGTTAAGGCGGTGATGATGCCCGACCACCCGAACAACATGGCCTTCCGAATGGTGATTTCCTACTGGG
The DNA here is from genome assembly GCA_045807725.1 of Blastocatellia bacterium. GTDB lineage: Bacteria > Acidobacteriota > Blastocatellia > UBA7656 > UBA7656 > DATENM01. Next base: position 23,203 of record JBJMGV010000125.1, read on the forward strand.
ACATGGCGGCGTCGTTCGCGGTACGCGGACCACTGAACGCCGCGTTGCTGCTTGAATCAGCGGGCGAACTGATCGGCGTCTGGGCACTCATCGAGCCGTTTATTGCCGAACTCCGCGAAATGCTCCAGATGCCGGAATTCCTGCGGAATCTGGAAGAGGTCATCAGCCGCGTCGAGTGGGCGCCGCGCCGCGTCGAATGGATCAAGGCGCGGATAGCCGCTCAACGCACCGCTGTCGATTCGCCCTCCGCGAAGTAATGTGATTCAGCGCACACTTCATCCTACTGCGCCAATCTCTTCGCCTGGCAGGCGAGGCCAATGAAAGGTCGCGGTGTTATCCGTTGACTGCCGGCAAGGCCGCAAGTCAACACACAGACACCACGACGACCGGGGCTTCGCCTGCAAACCTATTTGCGTTGATTGTCGTTCGAGAGGATCGAAACCGGGCCAGGCTTCAATCCTTAATGAAACTACTTAATGAGCAAGGACCGCGCTCGACGCCTTGAAAGGCTTAGCTATCGTCGCGGTGCGCGTGTGCTTCGAGCAAGACTTGCGCAGCGCCTCGTCAACCATCGGCTCGACCATGCATTCTGTCTTGCGGCAAACGGTGGCAAGCTCCGAGACGACCAGATAGCGAGCGCGTTCAAGCATGCGTTTCTCGCGGAACGAGAGCGGCTTGCTCAGTGACAGGTAGGTGAGCGTCTTCAGGACTTCAGCGACGTGGAAGATGTCTCCCGTCTTCATCCGTTCAAGAAAATCTTTGTAACGATCCTTCCAATCGACCGCCGGGCTGACGAAATCCGCTGAGAGGGCCTTCAGTAGTTTGTCGCACTGCTGGTTGTCGATAGGGGAGCGGAGTCCGATCTCAACCGCGTTAGCAATCGGCACCATCACGGTTGATTCGGTTGCCTTTAGGCGGAGCAGATAAAATCTGCTCTGATTTCCTGCGACCTCCGCGGTGGTGATCTTTTCGATGACGCCTATACCATGGTTCGGGTAAACGACTTTCTCGCCGATTTTGAAGCTCACAGAGACCTCCTTGTGACCTTTCGAGCGGAATAATCCCTGAGCAGAAACACTTCAGGGGTGACGTGCTCTCGAACATACGAGTTGCTCTTATTGACTAACGGGCCGCGAACCTGCTCGTCTGTCGGGGGGTGTGTCAGATACTTCGGAGCAATCGCGGTTTTTGAACCGCTAGGCTTGCTCTGTACGGCTTATGTTCGCACCACGGAGTTTACAATAGGCGATTTACAGGGTCAAGCTGAATGCAGGCGTAAATGATGACGAGTGACAAGTGACAAGAAAGACACAATAACTGATTTTTCCCTCTTGTCACTTGTCACGGTTTACTGGTGAAGCTAGGGCATCGTCAGCGAGAAGAGCCAGGCGCGGCGGATAGCTTCCGTTTGTGGCTTATGTAACACTTTGATAACGATGTCGTCGCCGCTGCGCAACTCGCGGACGATGCGCTGGTAGTCTTCGGCAGAACTGACCGAGTGGTTGTTGACCTCGACGATCAAGTCATCCTGCGAGACGCCATTCTCATCTGCGACGCTGCCCGGATCAACGCTCATCACGAACGCGCCGCGCGTCCCTTCGAGGCCATACTGCCTGGCAATCTCAGTTGTCAGCGTCTGCACGTTGATGCCGAGCGTCGTCTTCGTCTTCGGCTTGTCGGCCCTGTTCTTGTCTCCCGGCCCGCGATTGGGGTTGCGCGGATCGGTCGGCAGCAGTTTCATCTCCTGGCGCTCGGCGCTCTCTTCAAGGCGCTCTTCGAGCGTCACGCCAGCCGTGCGCGTTTCGCCGGCGCGGACGTAAGTGATGTTGGCTACACTGCCGACTGGCAGCGCGGCGATCTTGCGAATCAGCTCGCGCACGCTCTTGACCTTCTGGCCATTGATGCTGACGATCACGTCGCCGCTGCGCATGCCAGCGCGCAAAGCGGGGCTGCTCTCGCCAAGCGTATCCTGAATGACGACGCCCTGATTATCGGCGAGCTTATTGAGGCGCGCGATCTGCGGCGTGATCTCCTGCGGGCGGATGCCGAGATAGCCGCGCCGCACGCGCCCACTGGTGATGAGCTGATTGTAAGTGTCAACCGCTGTTGATGACGGCAGCGCGAAGCCTATGCCGGTGTACGCGCCCGTGCCGGTCAGAATCTGCGTGTTGATGCCGACGACTTCGCCGGCGAGGTTGACCAGCGGCCCGCCAGAGTTGCCGGGATTGATGGCCGCATCGGTTTGCAGGAACTTCTGAAACGGCGTCTGCTCGCGGCTCTCGGTATCGCGGTCTTTGGCGCTGATGATGCCCGCCGTGACGGTCTGCTCAAGTCCGAACGGCGAGCCGATGGCCAGCACCCAGTCGCCAACCGCCAGCTTGTCGGAATCGCCCATGCGCGCCGCCGGCAGCGCCTTCTTCACATCGATCTTAATCACCGCCAGATCGGTCTGCCGATCAACGCCGATCACCTTCGCCTCGCTCTCGCTGCCGTCGCTGAGCTTGACGCGCAATCGCGTTGCGCCATTGACGACGTGCGCGTTGGTGAGGATGTAGCCGTCGGGGTTCACGATCACGCCTGAGCCTGTGCCATCGAGTTGATAGCCGTTGCTCATCTTGATGTTGACCACGCACGGCTCGACATCCTGGGCGACGCGGGCGAAAGATGACGACAGAGCGTCAATCGCAGGCCGCGTGTTGCTGATCGACAAGCGGTTGTCTTCGCGCGCCAGGCTGGCCCCGCGCATCACCGCGCCGATGGCAATGCCGACCGACAGGCAGAGCAGCGCGACCAACGACATAACGACACGCCGGTGATGCGCGAGCGAGATCGTACTGCTGTTCGCGGTCGGCGCTTTGGCTTCCGTTCGTTCCTTCATGAGATACTCCCTGACTACGATGGCCTGATCGATTTGCCACTGATTACTTGAGTGACCGAGATTGGCGATCCGCCGCAATTATATCAAACAACTGGAAAGCCATACTAGCTCGCTATCTGAAGCCGCATTGCGGAGTTTGTTTATTCGTCACGATGGAGGCCGGTCTTGGCGGCGAGGCCGGGTATGGTATACTGACCGCATTGCGCCTCGTCACACGGGGGAAAGCGGCTTGGAAGAGAAAGCGATTGAACAATCCTCTATGGTTCGCGCGTGGACGCGGGTTATCGCCCGCGTCTTCATGATGCTGGCGGCAGTCATCGCCGGCCTCTGGCTGCTCTACGAACTCAGCACCGTTCTGTTGCTGCTCACCATCTCGATCTTCTTTTGTTATTTGATTGCGCCGCTGGTCCGCCTCGCCGAGCAGTCGGTCTATTTCGGCGGTCGTGAAATTAAGCTGCCGCGTGGCCTGGCCATCTTCGCCGTCTACCTGATCATCGGTCTGTTGTTGGTGCTGGCGACGCAGTTGCTCTCACCTCTGATCAGCGATCAAGTCGAACTGCTCAAGTCGCAATGGCCGACTTATCAGAAGTCTGCCACCAACACATTCAACGACGTGACCAACTGGATGCGCCACCTGCGGCTGCCGCAACAATGGCGCGAAGACTTGCAGGCCCGCACGGGCCGCTTGATGGAATCGTTCGGCGATTGGGCCGGGAATTTACTGCTCGCCTCAGTCAGTTATTTGACTTACCTGTTGTGGCTGATCCTGGTGCCGATCTTTTCGTTCTTCCTGTTGAAAGACGCCGCGCGCATCGAACACGGCCTCGTCGCCTTGCTGCCCAACGAGCGATTGCGCAAGCGCATGCACTGGCTCCTGCTCGATGTCAGCCGGACGCTGGCGGCTTACATACGCGCGCAGATCACCGCCTGCGTCGAGATGGCGATTCTCGTCACCATCGCATTGTCGATCATCGGCTCGCCCATCGCCATCGTCTTAGGATTGATCGCCGGCCTGCTTGAGTTTCTGCCGATGATCGGGCCGCTGTCGTTCGCGGCTCTTGCCTTTGTGTTGACTATCACCGTCTCGCTCAAGAAGGCGCTGTTGGTTCTCGGCTTCCTGGCCGTGCTGCGCATCGCGCAGGATTATATTATCTATCCGCGCATCGTTGGCCACGGCATCGAGATGCATCCGCTCGTCGTCATCCTTGCCATACTGTCGGGCGCGGAGCTTGGCGGCCTCGTCGGTGTCTTTTTATCCATCCCGTTTGTCGGCCTGATGATCGTCGTTTACAACCACTTCATCGCTTACCGGAGCTTGCAGGGGCAGAGCGGGCCGGTTCCCGCCGAGCAGTTCGAGCGCGAGCTGCAACGTGACCCTGCGCCCGACCTGCCGCCCGCGCCGGTCGCTCCGGCTCTGGAAAAGTAGCCGTCATCACACCGGCTGGCCTGCGTCCGTCGGCCAGCGCAAGGGAAACCGCATGAGCAAACGCATCGCCATCGCCGCTTCAAAAGGCGGCACGGGCAAAACGACAACCACCTGGAATCTTGGCTTCGGCTTGAGCCTTGCCGGTGCGCGCGTCTTACTGATCGACTGCGACCCGCAGGACAACCTGCGCATCATTGCCGATGCCGAAGACTCGCGGCAAACGCTGGCCGCTGCTATCGAGCACGGACAGGTCGAACCTACTCCTATCCGCGAAACGATCTCGATCATTCCGAGCGGCGGGCGGCGGCTGGCGCAGGTGACCGCCGATGCCGACAACTTTCGCAACATCGCCACGCCGTTGCGTCGCGCCCTCACCGCGTTCGACGAGGCGTACGACTTCATCCTCTTCGACTGCCCGCCGGAGTTCGGGCGTATGACATCGGTGGCGCTCTCGCAGGCGAATTACCTGCTCGTGCCCTGCATAGCGACGTGGCTGGGGTTGCGCTCGATTGAGCAGATGGTCGAGTTCATTGACACGCACGCCCGCGACGCGCACATCGTCGGCGACCGCACGGGCGTCGTGCTGACCTTCTACACGACGCGCAAGGCCGGGCCGGAACTGGTCCGTCAAGAGGCCAAACAGATATTCAAGGGACGCCTGTTCAAGACGCTGATCCGCGAGCGCGCCGAGCTGGATTATTCAGAGGAAGCGCACCAGTCAGTCTTCGAGCACGCCGCGTCGAGCGATGCCGCCGCTGACTATGGCGCTCTCGTCAAAGAAGTCATCAAGCGATTGGGATAATCAGAAGGGAAAGCCACCGCAGGCGCAGAGTCACAAAGAAAGAATGATTAAAACCTCCGTGACTCTATGCCTGCGGTGGCAAATCATTTCATTTCGCGGCGAGATGATTTTCGATAAACGCTTCGGCCTCGCTCTCAACCATCTCACCTGAAACAGTCCAGACGTGGCGCGCGAGCGGCTGGCCTGCCGCTGCGGCTTTAATGTCACGCGCATCAATCAAGAGATAAAACGGTGTGCCCCACTTGCGCTTATCGTCCGCTTTGCGGCGGTACTTGTAATGCTGCGAATCCTTGCGCTGGCCAAGTCTGGTGGTCTCGACGACGACCGGGTAATCGATGCCTATGCGGTTGATGTGAATGGTGGTTTCGTTACGATCAGAATATTCCATCACCACCACGACGCCGAGGCCGCGATTGTGATACTTGTCATAGAGCCGCTTCAAGACGTGGCCGTTGCGGTTGCTGTTCGGACACCAGCCGGCGACGTAAGCGACAATCATCAGGCGCTTGTCCAGCGCATACTCGCGCAGGTTGAACGAAGGGCCATCGGTTGTCTTCAGCGTGAAGTCGCTCACTTCTATCTGTCGCTCGACAATCGGCGCAGTCTCCGGCTCATCGTTGAAGGTCGTGCCGGCGACGCCTGCCGATTGCAGGCCGAGCCACAGCGAGACGACAAGCGCAACACGCCTTAGCGAAAGGGCAATGCGCGGCCTGCTGATTTTAAATACTGTGGCGCTCATCACTCATCCTCTTCCTTTGCGTCAAGACAACGGCGGCTCAATCCGCCGCGAGCAAGCCGGTCAACTCGTCACCCGTGATCTGATAAGCTTCGTTGCAGAAATGGCAGATCAGTTCCGCGCCGTTGTCTTTGGCCAGCATGTCTTCGACCTCTTCGCGTCCGAGCGCCGAGATGATCTGCAAGACGCGCTCGCGTGAGCACTGGCAGTAAAAACTCGGCACGCGCCGGCTCAGCACATCCATATCCATTTCGCCGAGCGCGGCCCGCAACATCTCTTCAGGCGAATAGCCCTGCCGGATCATTTCGGTTGACGGCGGCGTCTGCACAATCGTCTGCTCGACTCGCTCGATCAAGTTCTCGTCGGCGCTCGGCATTAACTGGATGATGTAGCCGCCAGCCGCCGCGACGCGCAATCGATCAAGTGTGAACTCCGGCGCATCGTCGTCGTCCGAACGGTCCACAGACATCAACACGCCGAGGCTCACGGCTGAAGGAATCTGTTCCGACTTGGCTAGGTAGTAAGCGATGTCTTCGCCAATCTCGCCCGACGTGATCGGCACAGAGCCGCGATAGGCGTCTTTGTACAGCCCTATCTCGAACCCGGCGTCGCGCGTGACGTAGAGCGTGCCGCCGCCGACGATGGCGCGCACGTCGAACTTGCCCATCGCGTTGGCAACGGTCGCGTCAGCTTCGGGATTGGTGACGTATCCGCGCACGCGCCCCTGCGGGTCAGCCTGCGCGATGATGTTGCCGATAGGGCCGTCGCCATGAAATTGCACGGTGATCTTTTCAAGGTCTTTCAAGCCTGCGCCCAGCAGCAAACCGCCGGTCAGCGTGCGACCCAGAGCGACCGATGCCGTTGGAAACGTCCGATGGCGTCGGCAGGCTTCGCCTACCAGTGTCGTCGTCACCGCTGCCATACAACGCAACTGGCCGTCGGCGGCGATGGCATGAATCAACTCGTCTGAATGTGATCCCATTCCCTCTTGTTCTCCATTCAATAGTTCGCAATCAAATTTGAATAAATGAACGGCGCGTAATTGAGGCCGCGCCGTGTGCTGCTCGTTGCTTCAACCGATAATTTATTCGTTGCCGCGTCAGCTCGCGCACTTGCGCGACTGCTCGGTGATCAAGCCGATGGCGTGCGGGAGCGCGCTGCGGATGGCCGTGAAGTTTTGCGTCGCGCCGCGTGTGCTGCCGGGCAGGTTGACGATCAGCGTGCGCCCGCGAATGCCGCACACGGCGCGCGACAGCGGCGCGAGCGGCGTCGCGTCGAGGCTGCGCAAACGCATCAACTCGGCCAGCCCCGGCGCTTCTTTATCGATCACATCGCGGGTCGCTTCGGGAGTGTTGTCGCGCGGCGCAAAGCCCGTCCCGCCGGTCGTGCAGATCAAGTTGATCTCGCCAATGTCGGCATAGTGACGCAGCCGCGCCGCGATTGCCTCGCGGTCGTCGGCAAGAATCTCGGTAGCGGCAACACGCGCGCCGAGCTTTTCGAGTTCGGCGACGACCGCCGGGCCTGACCTGTCTTCGCGCTCACCTTTCGTCGCCGAATCGCTGATCGTCAGCACGGCAGCGATGATCTCCACTTTCGCCATCCACTTGCTCCTGATTATTTTCCGACTCAATACGCAGATTGATATTATAGCCGCTATTCGGTGGAGAGGTGAACGACAGCCTGTGGCGTGTAGATCGATCCCGAAGGGTGGAGGTCGCTGCGCATCACGATGACTTCCGATGCCGCAAACGTTTCTGCCGCGAAACCCATGGCCATCAACTCTTCAACCGTCGCTTTCGCTTTGAACGGATCACGAACGCGCGCCATCGTCAGGTGCGGCGAGAACCGCTTCGCCTCGCGCGCAAATCCTTCACGTTCGAGCGCCGCCTCGATGTTTGAATGTAACTTTCTTAACTCATCGGGCATCGGGTTGAGACCGACCCACAACACGCGCGGGCTTCTCGCGGAAGGGAAGCCGCCTGCGCCTGCGACCGTGATCTCGAAAGGCGGGATGCCTTGACAGGCGCGCTCGACGGCTTGCCGCACGTCATCAATTCGTGACGCCGCCACGTCGCCGAGGAACTTAATCGTCAGGTGAATATTGGCGGGCTTAACCCAACTGATCGGCACGTCGTTGCGACGCAGCCGGCGCTGCAACGCCTCGATGCGGGCGCGGATTGGCGCGGGTACTTCGATGCAGACGAAGGTGCGGATGCCGCCGCTCGTTTCTTTGGTCGCGCGGTTCGTTCGGCTCATTATCCGTCGTGAATCGTGCTGTAATGCTCCATAAAATGGGCCTGCGAGTTGATGCGCTCGTTGCCTTCGGGACAGGGGACGCGCTGATACGTGCCGTTCAACAGCAGCCGCCGCGCCTTGATGTTGTCGCGCAGGCAGACATCGAGCACTTCATCTTTCAAGTGGCGCTTCAATCGCGGGTCATCAATCGGCACGAGGATTTCAACTCGGCGGTCGAGGTTGCGTTGCATCCAGTCGGCGCTGCCGATGTAGATGTCTTCGCTGCCGCCGTTCTCAAAGTAGATGATGCGGCTGTGTTCGAGAAAGCGGCCAACGATGCTGATTACGTCGATCTTGTCCGACAACCCCGGCACGCCCGGCCTCAACGAACAGACGCCGCGCACCAGTAGATCAATCGGCACACCGGCCTGTGATGCTTCATACAATTTGCGTATGACCTTGGTGTCGGTGAGGCTGTTGATCTTGGCGATGATGCGCGCCGGTCGTCCGGCCTTCTCGTGCTCGATCTCGCGGTCGATCAGCGCGTTGACCCGCTCGCGCATATTGACTGGCGCAACTATCAGCCGGCGGTAGGCGGTCTGCCGCGAATAGCCAGTCAAAAAGTTGAACAGGTCGGTCGCGTCCGCGCCGATCTGATCGTTAGCCGTGAACAGTCCGAGGTCCGTGTAGATGCGCGCCGTCGTCGCGTTGTAATTGCCTGTGCCGATGTGAACGTAGCGATGCAGGGCGTCGGCTTCGCGCCGCACGACGAGCGCCAGCTTGCAATGCGTCTTCAGGCCGAGCAAGCCGTAGACGACGTGCACGCCCGCCTTCTCAAGCCGCCGCGCCCAGCCGATGTTGCTCTCTTCATCGAAGCGCGCTTTCAACTCGACCAGCACGGCCACCTGCTTGCCGCGCTCGCTGGCTTCCATCAGGGCGCGCACGATGGGCGAATCCTGTCCCGTGCGATAGAGCGTCATCTTGATGGCCAGCACGTCCGGGTCATATGCCGCGCTGTTGATGAAGTCAACTACTGACGTAAACGAGTTGTACGGATGATGGACGAGAACGTCCTGTCGCTTGATGATCTCAAAGATGGATTCGTTCGACCGCATCGCCAAGGGGATCGAAGCGACGAACGGCTTATCTTTCAATTCAGGCCGGTCGAGCTTGTAGAGCGCCATCAGGTCAGGCACGTTCAACGGGCCATCGATGGCGTAAACGTCATCGCTCGTCAGGTCGAGCGAATTAGTAAGGTAAGCCACCATATCGGGCGGCATCGTGGCGGCGACTTCCAGGCGCACGATGCTACCGAAACGCCGCCGCCGGCGCAGTTCTTGTTCCAGCACGCGCAGCAAGTCGTTAGCTTCGTCTTCGCGGATTTCGATGTCGGCGTCGCGGGTGACGCGGAAGGCGTGGAACTCGCCAATCTTCATACCGGGAAAGAGGCTGTTGATGTTGGCGGCGATCACCTCTTCGAGCAGCGTGAACTCGGTTCCCGAATCGCCGACGGGGACCAGTCGCGGCACGATGGGCGGGACTTTGACACGAGCGAATCGCGGCCCGCTCATCGGAACCGAATCGTCCATGCCATCCGACGGCTCAATCATCACGCCGAGGTTCAAGCTCAAGTTCGAGATGTAAGGGAACGGATGACTGGGGTCAACCGCCTGCGGCGTCAGCACCGGAAAGACGTTCTGCACGAAGTAATCGTTGATTGCGCGGCGCTCGCGGTCCGACAGCGCGCGGTAAGGCGTGATGGTGATGCCTTGCGCGGCAAGCTCCGGCAGAATGTCTTCTTTCAAGCAGCGCATCTGATCGGCGAGCATCGGGTGCAGGCGGTCGGCGATGACCTTCAACTGTGCCGTCGGCGTCAGGCCGTCGAATGATAACTCAGTGATGCCTTCCTCGATCTGCTGCTTCAACCCGGACACGCGAATCATGAAGAACTCGTCGAGGTTGGTCGAGAAGATGGCCAGGAACTTCAACCGCTCAAGCAGCGGGTGCGACTTGTCCAACGCTTCTTCGAGCACGCGGGCATTGAAGTTGACCCAGCTCAGCTCGCGGTTGAACAGGAGTTGGCGGTTGAGAAAGAGCGTCGGCGGCAGCGCCACCTTGGCGACCTCCTCGGCCTGGTTTTTTTCTTTACGCTTGGCGGAATCTGCCATATGTCAACTCTCCGAAGCGGCTTCCGTGATCTCTATGCGATTGCCGCCGGGGTCGCGCAGGAAGAAGCGGCGCACACCCTCGATGGGTCGCTCGTCGGCAAGAATCTCTATGCCCGCGTCGCGGCAGTGTCGTTCAGCCCCGGCGACATCGCGCACCTGATAGCAGACGTGGCGGCGGCTCAAGGGCTGCGCGTCTTCGATGGATAGATGCAACTGCGCCGCGCCGAGTTGATACCACGCGCCGCGCGAGCGCGACTGGTCGGGCTTGGCGATCTCTTCAAGGCCGAGCACGTGCCGATAGAAATATTTTGCCGCCGCTTCGGCTTCACCGGGCACGGTGATATTGACGTGATGCAACGCAACCCCTTCGAGCGGCATAAATCCTCCTCAACGATGCGGTACTCGGTTGCATCAGTATAGCAAGCCCGACAAGCATTGCTCTAGTTCTTTGCTCACGAATGATGAGAAGGAGGATGACGCAAACGCTGCCGACCTGCTGGAAATCGCCGCGTCGCGGCGGTTGAATTTAGGCAGGCATTTCAATGCCTGCATGCGATGCCGCACAACACCGCGTCGCGTCAGCGACGCTTGAATCATCGGGCATTCAAGCGTCGCTGACGCCGGAGCCTGCTTGCCGGATTCATTCCCGGCTTTGAAAAGCCGGGCTAAACTCACCTGCCGCTAACGCGGCAAACCGCTTACTCAATCCGCATAGACTCACCTGCCGCTAACGCGGCAAACTGCTTGCTCAACCCGCATAGACTCATCTGCCGCTAACGCGGCAAATCGCTTGCTCAATCCGCATAGATGCCCTCGGCGGCCTCGACGCCGGACGGATAATCGTAGCCTTCCGCCGCCAGCGAGCGATGCAAGGCGTCGAGCGCCAGCCGCACGTTATCGCGCGTGCTGCCCGATCCCATCAACCCGATGCGCCATATCTTGCCTTTCAATGGCCCAAGCCCGCCGCCGATCTCGATATTGTCATCGTTCAACAGTCGCGTGCGAATGCGCGCATCATCCACCCCATCAGGCACGCGCACGGCATTCAAGCTCCAGAGCCGGTTGGCCGGCGCGACATTCATCTGAAGGCCCATCGCTTCAATGCCGACGACCAGCGCGCGGTGATTGCGCTCGTGCCGCGCCCAGCGCGCTTCCAGTCCTTCTTCGTAAACAATGCGCAGGGCTTCGCGCAGCGCGTAGTTCATCGAGATCGGCGCGGTGTGATGGTACGTGCGCTCGCCGCCCCAGTACTTCTCGACCATCGACATATCGAGATACCAGCTCTGCACTTTCGTCTGACGATTGCGAATGACTTCAAGGGCGCGCTCCGAGAACGTCACCGGCGCGAGTCCCGGCAGCGCTCCCAGGCATTTCTGTGTGCCCGAATAACAAACGTCTATGCCATTACGGTCAACGCCAACCGGATGACCGCCGAGCGAAGTCACCGCATCGACGATCAACAACGCGCCGTGCTCGCGCGCCATCTCGCTCAAGCCTTCGAGGTCTTGCCGCACGCCCGTCGAAGTTTCGGCGTGAACGATGGCGACGGCCTTCGGCTTCGCGCCCGAAGCCAGCGCGCTGCGAATCTGTTCGGGATCAATGGCCGTGCCCCACTCGGCGCGCACGGCGACCGCGCGCCCGCCGGCGCGACCGACGATGTCGAGCATACGCTCGCCGAAGACGCCGTGAATGCAGACGACGACTTCATCACCGGGTTCGATAACATTGACGAGCGCCGCTTCCATACCGGCGCTACCTGTCGCCGACACCGGAACCGTGACGCGGTTTGTAGTCTCGAATACATATCGCAGCAGCTCTTGAATGTCGTCCATACAACGCAGGAAGAGCGGGTCGAGGTGGCCGAGCAGCGGCGCGGCCATCGCTTGCAGGATGCGGTCTTCGACGGGGCTTGGGCCAGGCCCCAGCAGCACGCGGCGCGGCGGGTTGAATGGTTCATAGGTTTTGCGTTCGGGGGCCGTCTGTCTTTCACTGGTCATAATGAGTCCTTTCCTTCAGCGCATTGCGCGCGCTGAGATTTGCCGGGTTGCGTATCAATTCAAGTGCGGCGTTGATAGGCGTGACCAGCGCGATGTCTTGCGCGCTGGTGAAGTTCGCCGTCAGTATGCCGATGACTTCGCCTTTGCGGTTGAACACAGGCCCGCCGCTGTTGCCATGATAAGCCCGCAGGTTGAGTTGAATGAAGTCCTGGCCGACGCGGCTGACGACGCCCGTCGAAAGCGATGGCTCGACCTGTTCGTCGTGCGTCTGCTGCAACAGGTCGAGGCCGAACGGGTAGCCGATCACCGCCACGTCTTCGCCGGGACTGACGCGGCTCAAGTCCGGCTCGATGCCGCGCACGAAGCGCATTGGCGCGGGCTTCATTCGCAGGATGGCGACATCGGCTTCGTCGGCGTCTTTGCCGAGGCGGTAGACTTCGGCGGGCACGGCGTCTTCGCGGCGCTGGCCGGGCTGGATGATTTCGAGCTTAGTGATGCGGCCCGTCCAAGCCTGCGGCGGCTTGTTGTATTCCCAGTCGCGGATCAGGTGGCGGTTGGTGACGACCAGACCGCCCGCCGAGATGACGAAGCCTGAGCCTGTGCGCGCGTCGATGCGTCGCACGTCGCCGCTTTCATCCACCAACTCGAACTCGGCGCGGATGAGGACGACTGCCGGGCGGTTCTGTTCGGCGACTTCCGCGAACGACACCTCTTCGCCCGCAGAAGCTCCGCGCAGCCGCGTTGACAAGACCACGCCGCCGGCTGCGCCCATCAACATCGCAAACACAATCGCGGCGATCAACAAGCCGTTGCGGCGCGGCGTGGGTTGCGGCAAACGCTCGGTCGAGCGGCGCGGCGACTTGCGAGCATCCGCCGCAGCGGTCTGCGCCGCAATCGCACGCTCGCTCTCGTCGAGTTCAATAGCGAAGCGCAGCAGCGGCCCGCCCGCGCCGAACTCGATCATATCGTCGTGACTCAACTCGCTGGTGATGACGCGGCGGCCATTAATCATCGTGCCGTTGGTCGAGCCGAGATCGTGCAGCAAGAAGCCGTCGCCGCGACGGATGATTTCGGCGTGATGTGACGAGACGCGGCGCTGGCCGTCGCCAAACGTGAGGCTGTTGTCGGGCGCGCGGCCAATCGTTATGCGCTCTTTGTCAAACCGCTCGCGCTTGCCCTTGTCGCTTCCAAGCAGATGAGTGAGGACGGCTTGCATCGGCAAATATCCAACGATCCAGATCAGCGTTCAATTATATCTATCGCGGGGTGGGTGACAAGCAGGCGCGACTCAAGAGGTCAGTGTAACGATCTTCTCTTCGAGCGCGGGCGGTGTGGGTTGCGCGTCGCGCTTCTGCAAGCGGATAAGGAATTCGCGGTTGCCTTCGGCTCCGAGTATCGGCGACGGCATCACATCAACCGGCGACAGTCCGATTGAAGCGGCGGCGCGCGCGACCTCTACGAGCACGCGCCGGTGTTTGAGCGGGTCGGTGACGATGCCGCCCTTGCCCACTTCGCCACGGCCTACTTCAAACTGCGGCTTGACGAGCGCGACTACGTCCGCGCCGTCCGCGAGACACGCCGCGAGCGCCGGAAAGATTTTCGTCAGCGAGATGAACGACACGTCTATGGTCGCTGTGCCGAACAGGGCGGGGAACCGGGCGGGAGCCATCTCGCGGGCGTTCTGCCCTTCGATGACGACGACGCGCGGGTCTTGTCGAATCTTCCACGCCAGTTGATTGTGGCCAACGTCGATGGCCCAGACTCGCGCCGCGCCGTGTTGCAACAGGCAATCGGTAAAGCCGCCGGTTGATGCGCCTACGTCTATGCAGGTCTTGCCGTCAACGTTGATGTGAAACGTGGCGAGCGCGGCTTCGAGTTTCAAGCCGCCGCGACTGACGTAACGCGGCGACTCGCCTTTGATGCGAATCTCCAGCGTCGTATCAATCATCTGGCCCGGCTTGTCGGCGCGCTGTTCGGCAACTAACACCTGCCCAGCGAGAATCAACGCTTGCGCCCGCGTGCGGCTCTCGGCCAAGCCACGTTCAACGATCAACTTGTCGAGTCGTTCTTTCGGCATCATCATTCATCATTCATCATTTATCATTTTCTTTTACGCGTTTGCGCGGCGGCGCGTGTCTTACCATTGTTGCGGGCGATGTGCGCGGGCTTTGATGCTTTCTTGCTCTTGCCGCTGGCCGCAGGCTTTGCGCCGGTTTGCGTGATCGCGCTGGCAATCAATTTCTCATCGGGCCGCGCGCCGTCGGCAAACGCGAAGACGTGAATGTGGTCGCGGTTCTCGCGCAAGGCTTCGACGCGACCCGCCGTTTTCATGCGGGCGATGACTTCCATCAAGTAATCCTGCTCTGCCGCCGTCATAAAAAAGTTGTAGACATCGAATGCAAGCCCCGTTGCGTGTGGCGGCGTGGCAATGCGCGTCGCGTTCGGGTTCTTCTCACTCAGCCGCTTCTGATACTGCTCCGGGCGAATCAACGATGTGATCGGCAAGGGGCGATTGAATTTAGTCTGGTACTCGTGAGCGACTTCGAGCAGAACGTCGCGGGCCGGCGGGCGCAGGAAACTGAGCAGCCGCACTTTGAACGCGCGCCGCGCGCTCGCGTCGTCCAGATTGTAAGCTTTGCCACTAAAGTCCGCCGCCAGCGTCGTCAGCGTTTGATAATCACCCGCCAGCTCGCGGCGGCGGTCGCGGTTCAGGTAGAACGATTCGAGCAGCGTCTTGCGCGCGGTGATCTCTGCGATGGCGCGTTTCGTCTCGTTGAGTTGATTGGTCAAGGTTTGGCGGCGCGAACGGTCGCGCTTGGGAGCGCGTTGTAATTCTCGCTGCAAGTCGGCGAGTTTCGATTGCGGCGCTTTCAATGAATCATTCAAGCGCGCGTCTTCGCGTTTGAATGATTCATCATCGGCAAACAGCGGCACGTTCTCGCCTGTCGCGCGATCATAATGCATAAAGTCGTCGTCGCTGGCATTCGCGCCAACGCCATAAAGAATGTAATTGTCGCCGAGCGCAGGCATCTCGATCAACTCGCCTTTGCGTATGAGTGCGGCGAGGTCTGCGTAATCTTCCGGCAGGTCATAATGCTGCTCGCGGGTTTCGGCCACCTGCACGGCAAGGAAGCGCCGCCGGTCGCTGTAATGCTGCAACTCGGCTGGCGTATTGATCTGCGCTTTGCGGCCCGTCGGCTCGCCGCGTTCTTCTTCAACTCTGTGGGCGGCGGCTTTCCACGGATCAATCTGCGGCGCTTCGACCGTCGGCGGCGGCGGCTGCATCGAGCGCGGCGCGCGGCGGCAACCAGCGCTGCTCAAGACCAGAAGCAGGCCGAGCGCGACAAGCCACGATAATGTTATTCGCTTCGCCCACTCCTTCTTCATTGCCGGTTGACCCTCAAAGATAGATTACCCGACTTGTAAACTCTCGCGCTATACTGCACGTATCTGGCTATTGAGCATCAAACCAGGAGGCGGAAATGTACTGTCCGAAATGTGGCGTTGAG
Source organism: Blastocatellia bacterium (assembly GCA_045807725.1). Classification (GTDB taxonomy): domain Bacteria; phylum Acidobacteriota; class Blastocatellia; order UBA7656; family UBA7656; genus DATENM01. The sequence goes on from JBJMGV010000125.1 coordinate 38,954, forward strand.
GCGGTCGAAGAGCAGCGATTCTGTAAGGCGTGCGGCACCAATCTGCAACTGATCAACAACGCGCTCAGCAGCGGTGGCAAGGGGCCTGGCCCCTGGAGCATTGATCCCGAAGAGATGAAGCGCAACGTCACCGACTTTGTCGATAGCTGGAAAAAAGGCTTCCAGCACGAGCACACCGAAAAATGGAAAGCCGGCTGGGAGCAGTATAAGAAAGGCCAGCCCTATCGGCAGTCAGACCGTGACCGGCGGCGTCGGTCCAGAGACGAAGTGCGTCGCCGCAACTTGCCGCAGCCCGGCCAGTGGATGAAGTATTCGCGGCAGCACAATTTCAAAGAGGGGCTGAAGAGTTTGTTCGCCGGCGCGGGCCTGTCGTTTCTATTTTTCAAGATCGGCCAGGAAGTGCTCAACTCCGGCATCATTCACGAGATTCCGCGCATACAGGATTCGCAGGTGCATGGCCTCGAAGTGATGGCGCGCATCTTCTGGCTCCTCATGCTGATCCCTATGTTGAAAGGGCTGGGGCAGTTGATCTACGCGGCCTTCTTCGCCGAATCGTTGGCGACGCTGACCGAACGCTACACCATCCCGGCTGAAGAACTCAGCCGCATTGAGCAGATCACTGAGCCGAGCGTGCTGCGCCGCACGGCTCCGCAAGCGCCCGTCAGCGCGCCGACTAACGAATTCGAGCAACTCGCTGAAACGCCGCCGAGCGTCACCGAAAACACGACGCAATTCTTTGAAGAAGCCGCCGCGCGCCGCCAACGCGAAAGCCAGTGAGAGGGAATCTCGAAGCTTAAAAGCTCTGCGCCAGCCGCACGCCGAGCCACAGCGCAACCAGTCCGAGCGCCACGCTCCCCACCGCGTTCAACGCCGCGAGCCACGCCTCGCCGCTGCGGACGAGCGAGAACGTTTCCAGCGAAAAACTCGAAAAGGTCGTGTAGCCGCCGAGCACGCCGGTCAACAAGGCGACGCGCACGGTTGGTGACACCGGCAGCCGTGCCTCGAACAACTCGACGAGCAAGCCGATGATAAAACTGCCCGTCACATTGATCAGGAAGGTTGCGTAAGGGAAGCGCGGCTGCTCAACCCGTGAATTGATTTGCGTCGCAATGAAGTAACGGATGCCTGTCCCAAACGCGCCGCCTGCCAGCACCGCGATGACCTTAATCAATTGAGTCTGCCCTCGCTTTCTTTCGACTTCCGAACAAGAGAAGGGCGGCCTGTGAGAGCCGCCCTTTGAAGAAATGTTGAATCATCAGCGCACGCTTCACGCGCTATGCCTTAATCGTGGTAGGCCGCCTCGAAGCTATACTTGGCGGCGACGAATTCGCGCACGCGGTTGTAGATGCCGTCGGCGTCAAGCCCATACTTCGCAAGCAAGGTGCTCTGGCTGGCGTGCTCGATCAACTTATCGGGGAAGCCCAGGCACATCACGCGCACGTCGTGGACGCCCTTCTCTTCGAGCAACTCCATCACCGCAGAGCCAAAGCCGGCCTGCACATAATGGTCTTCGACCGTGACAATGGAGCCGTGCGAGCGAGCCAGCGCGAGGATCAAGTCCGCATCGAGCGGCTTGACGAAGCGGGCGTTCACAACGGTTGGGTTCAAGCCTTCGGCGGCCAGGCGCTCGGCGGCCTTCTCGCAGTAATGCACCTGCGTGCCGATGCCGATGATCGCCACGTCCGTGCCGTGCCGCAGTATCTCGGCCTTGCCGATCTCAAGCTGTTTGATCTCTTCATCCATCGGCACGCCGAAGCCGTTGCCGCGCGGATAGCGCACCGCCGCGGGGCCGTTATGCAGCACCGCCGTCTTCATCATATGACGCAACTCGTTCTCGTCTTTCGGAGCCATAACGACGACGCGCGGCATCCCGCGAAGGTAGCCGAAATCCATCAAGCCGTGATGCGTCGGGCCGTCCGCGCCGGCCACGCCCGCGCGGTCGAGCGCGAACGTCACATCCAAATCCATCAACACTACGTCGTGGAAAATCTGATCGTAGGCGCGTTGCAAGAAGCTCGAATAGATTGCGCAGATCGGCTTCAAGCCTTCGGTCGCCATCCCTGCGGCGAAGGTGACGGCGTGCTGTTCAGCAATCGCCACGTCAAAGGTGCGTTCGGGAAACGCCTTCATCACTTTGCTCACGCCCGTGCCGTCAGGCATCGCGGCGGTGATAGCGACGACGCGCGGGTCTTCTTTCATGATGTCAATCGTCGCGTCGGCAAAGGTCGCGGTGTAGCTCGGCGCGGTCGCCGGCTCTTTGATGAACTTGCCTGAGGCGATCTCGAAGGCCGACGTGCCGTGCCATGCGGCTTTGTCGCGCTCCGCCGGCTCGTAGCCTTTGCCCTTCACCGTGAGCGCGTGGATCAGCACCGGACCTTCTATCTGTTTCGCCGCTTCGAGCGTCGTCAGGATCGAATTGATGTCGTGGCCGTTGATCGGCCCCATGTATTTCAAGCCGAGTTCTTCCCACAGCGCGCCGGGGATGAAGGCAGCGGCCAGCGTGTCTTTCAACGCGCGCGCGCCCGACAGCATCATCTCGCCGACCGCCGGGATGGCCTTCAGCCATTCTTCGACTTCGTGCTTGAACTCGTTATAAGGCCGCGCCGTGCGTATACGATTGAGATAGCCGGCGAGCGCGCCGACGTTCGGCGAGATCGACATCTCATTGTCGTTGAGCAGAATGATCATCTTCGACTTGAGGTGGCCGACCTGATTGATGCCTTCCAAAGCCATACCTGCGGTCAGGCCGGCGTCGCCGATGAAGGCGATGACATCGAAGTCTTCACCTTTGATATCGCGCGCCGCCGCGATGCCGAGCGCCGACGAGATCGAGGTGCCGGCGTGCGCCGCGTTGAAAACGTCATAGTCGGATTCTTCGCGGCGCAGAAAGCCGCTCAGGCCGTTGTACTGGCGGATGGTCGGGAACTGGTCGCGCCGCCCGGTGATGATCTTGTGCGCGTAAGCCTGGTGGCCGATGTCGAAGACCAGCTTGTCGCGCGGCGTCTCGAAGGCGTAATGGAGCGCAATAATCAATTCAACAGGGCCGAGGCTCGCGCCGGTGTGACCGCCGATCTTCGATAGCGTTTCGATCATATACTCGCGTATCTCGTCGGCCAGCGGTTGCAGCTTGGACACCGGCAGCTTGCGCATGTCGGCAGGGTCGTTGATCTGTTTCAGCAAATTCATAAAGCGCCTTGCGCCTCCTCAGTCGTAAATCAGCCCGGTACGTGATCGGGCAGGTCAGGGAAGTGATGCCTTCAATCTAATTGCGTTTCAATCGACGGATTAGATGCAATAATCTACCTGAGCGACCAAACAATTAAATCAAACTCTACAGCAAGTTAAAAGGATAGCCTTGTTATGATTTCCTTGCAACGATGAAACGCGCCAGCTCTTCGAGCACGACCGAGTTGACGCCGAGGCCCGAAACAATTTCGATGGCATCAGAGACGAGCTGTTGCATGCGCGCCTCGCTCTGTTTGATGCCGTGCAGCGCCGGGTAGGTCGCTTTGTGCGCAGCAACGTCTTTGCCGGCGGTCTTGCCGAGTTGTTCGCTGGTCGAGGTCACATCCAAAATATCATCGGCGATTTGAAAGGCGAGGCCGATGCGCTGGCCGTAAGCGCGCAGCTTGTCGATCTCAGGTTCGTTCGCGCCGGCGATGATACCGCCGACGACGACGGGCGCGGTGATCAGTGCGCCCGTCTTCGCGCGGTGGATGTATTCTAGAGTGGCTTCGTCAACGGCACGGCCTTCGTTTTCGATGTCGGCCATCTGGCCGCCGATCATGCCTTCGATGGTGCTGGCGGCGTTGCTGACTTCGCGGATGACACGGACTTGCCGCTCAGGCGTCAGGTGCGGCGCGTTAGCCGAGAGCACGCGGAAGGCTTGTGTCAGCAGCGCGTCGCCCGCCAGTATGGCCGTCGCTTCGTCGAAGGCTTTGTGGCAGGTCGGCCTGCCGCGCCGCAGGTCGTCGTTGTCCATCGCCGGCAGGTCGTCGTGAATCAGCGAGTAAGTGTGAATCATCTCGAAGGCGCACGCGGCGGGCATCAGGTCATCCGTGGTCGCGCCGAAAGCTTCGCCGGCGGCAAGCACCAGAATGGGACGCAGCCGCTTGCCGCCGGCCATCAAGCTGTAACGCATCGCTTGATGCAAGCGCGTGGGCGCGACTGATTCCGCCGGAACCAGCGCGTCGAGCCACTGGTTGACTTCCGCAGCGCGCCGCGCCAGATAATCTTTAATTGTTTCGGACTTCGTCATTCATCCATTTCCTCGAAAGGAGAAGGAGTGTACCCGCCCGCTTCGTCTTTGAGCAAGATTTCAACGCGGCGCTCGGCTTCGTCCAATCGCTTCTGACAGCCGCGCGACAGCCGCACGCCCTGCTCGAATAATTCAAGCGACTGCTCAAGCGGCAGGTCGCCCGCTTCAAGCTGTTCGACGATCTGCTCAAGCTCTTTGAGCGACGCTTCAAAGTCTCTTTCACCCGGCATTTTCTTAGTCATACCTTTAATCTGCCACAGAGGCACAGAGACACAGAGCAAATAAGAGACGGGATACTCTCAGTCGCCTTTCCCATATCTGCCTCCGTGTCTCTGTGCCTCTGTGGCCAATCTTATTTCGTCGCCAGTATCAGCGGCGACGGCCCCGGCACGTCGAGCGTTTGCACTTTGCGAAAGCCCGCTTCTTTAAGCCACTCGCGGTACTCGCGCATCGTGAAGACATCGCCGGCTTCGGTGTGCACCAGCATATTCAACCCGAACAACAGCGGCAGCATCGGCCCCGAGCGCGTATCGTTGGGAATCATCTCGGCGATCAACAACATGCCATTGTCCGTGAGAATGCGGTACATCTGCTTGATCAGTTTCCTGCCCCACTTCTCGCCTTCCGAGTGGATGATGTGGCCGAGTATCGCCAGGTCATAACGGTTGCGCCCATAATTAACTTCGCGCAAGTTGCCTTCGATGTAATCGTAGCGGTCGGCGACGCCGAAGCGTTCGGTGAAGCGCCGCGCCACCGGCGTGACTTCGGGATAATCAACTACCGTGACACGCGCATCGGGTAGGGCTTGCGCGAAGGCGAGCGACCACGCGGCGCTGCCGGCGGCAACATCGAGAATCGTCTTGATGCGCTTGCGAGCCTTTTCAGGGATAGCCTGCACCGCGCCTTGCGCGACACCATAGCTCATCGGGAAGATGGCTTCGACCAGTTTCGGGAAGAACTCTTTTCCCCCCTGTTCAGTGTCAACGGCTTCGATGGGCTTGCCGGTCTGCACGACATCGGGGAGCTTGGCCCAGCCCGGCCACGTCTGCCGCGTCTCGCCGACGATGCCGCCCATGTAACCGGGCTTACCTTTGACAAGGAACTGCGCGGCGACCGGCGCGTTACTGTAACGTTCGCCCTGCTTGTTCAAATAGCCCATGCCGGTCAGCGCATCGAGCAGGTGGCGCATGCCACGCTGAGACGCTTTCGCGGCGCGGGCAATCTCTTTCATGGTGGCCTTGCCTTCTTCGATGTGATCGAAGATTCCGAGTTCGACGCCGGCAGCCAGCGCCATCGCGGCGCGTGCCGACCACAGATGATCCAGGATTTGCTGCGGGGATACTTCGGTTGGTTGAGCGCTCATGAACAGACTCTCTCCTTTTAGGGATTCAGGAGGCAGTGGTCAGTGGCCAGTGCTCAGTGGGCGTTTACCCGCTAGTCCCGTAGGGACGAAATGTTTATAGCCAACAGATCGGTTTAATCTTCAAGCTCCGTCAGGAGCGCGATGTTGACATTGCGCCCCTACGGGGCTTCGTCTCTTTCAACAACCATAACTATAAACAGGTCGTCCCTACGGGACTGACTGGCTACTGCTTACTGCCTCCTATCTTAATCTTTCGTGCAATCGATTTCGCCGTCACTGAGGCGGACGCGCAGCCGCGCGCCGGGGTCTACGTCGGCGGCGCGCTTGATGATGCGGCCCTGTGCGTCAAAGGCGATTGCGTAGCCGCGTCCGAGCACGGCCAACGGCGAAAGCGAATGTAATTTACCTGACGCAATCGCAAAGCGTTCGCGCTGATCGTCAATCGCCCTGCGCTCGCCCGATTGCAAACGCTGCGTCAGTAAATCGAGGGCGCGGCGACGCTCAATCGTTGCTCGGCGAATGTCTGTGTCGCGCAATCGCAAGGCCGTCGCGTGCAATCGAGCGCGCTCGCGCTTGATGCGTTGGCGCAAGGCCGTCTCCATCGCATAGACCGCTTCGTCGAACGCCTGCGCGGTGCGGCTGATCTGGTGGCGCGTGTCGTCGAAGGCATGGCTCGATTGCAGCTCCTGCACGCGGCTGCGCAGTTCGAGCAAGCGGTAACGCATCGCCGTCATCATCGCTTCGTTGAATCCGTCGAGGCGCGCGCTGATCTCGTCGCGGGCGGCGGTGACAAGCTCTGCCGCGACCGATGGCGTCGAGGCGCGCAGGTCGGCGACGAAGTCGGCGATAGTGAAGTCAGTCTCGTGGCCGACGGCTGAAATGACCGGCACACGCGAATTGAAGATGGCGCGCGCTACGGTTTCTTCGTTGAAGCACCAGAGGTCTTCAATCGAACCGCCGCCGCGCCCGACGATGATGACATCGACCTCTTCGCGCTGGTTGAGCAACTCGATAGCGCGGGTGATTTCAGCCGCCGCGCCGTCGCCCTGCACGCGGGCCGGCGCGATCAAAACATTCATCGCTTCGTTGCGGCGGCGGATGACGCGCAGGATGTCGCGCACTGCCGCGCCGGTCGGCGACGTGACCACGCCGATGCAGCGCGGCAACATCGGCAAGGGCCGCTTGCGTTCAACGTCGAACAGTCCTTCTGCGGCCAGCCGCCGCTTCATCTGTTCAAAGCCGAGTTGCAATGCGCCGATGCCGACCGGCTCCATATACTCAACGATCAGTTGATACTCGCCGCGCGCTTCGTATAGCGACAGCCTGCCGTGCGCACGCACCATCAAGCCGTCTTCGGGCACGAAGCGGATCAAGCGATTCTGCATACGGAAGCTGGCGCAGCGCAGCATCGCGCCTTCGTCTTTAAGGGTGAAGTACCAGTGGCCCGAAGTGTGGCGACGATAGTTCGAGATTTCGCCTTCGAGCCAGAGTTCGAGGAATTCGCCTTCGAGGAGTATCTTGATGCGCGCCGTCAGCTCAGAGACGGACAGCGGGCGGCGCGCTTCCAGCAGTTGTTCGAGAAAGGTCAGTTGCGACATGAAAGACCGGCAATCCTATTGAGGCTCTGGCAGGCAGCGTCGAAGCAATGCGTGTGGTGATCGGCAATCGTTAATCATCCAGACCAAGCCGCTCCAACTCGCTTTGCAGTCGCTTCCAGTTGAACGGCTTGAGCGTGAAGGTCGTGCCGTTGACCTCAAAGGTCGGCACGATGCGTTTGCCTCCGTTGAGATGTTCGACCAGGCGCGCGGCGGCGGGCGTCTTTTCAATATCAACCTCTTCGTAAAAAATCCCTTCGTCATCGAGGAATTCTTTGGCCTGGTCGCAGTCCGCGCTCCATTTCGCCGTGTAGATTTTAATGTCAGCCATAGCGCCTCTCCTTGCTGCGCTTGCGCCCGCGTGCCCCGTGACTATCAAAGCCAAACGCATTCTACACCCAAGCCCAACTCGTGCAAAGCAATTCATCGTGATTCGTCGCCGCGCTGAACGGTTTTCCATCAACGTGGCTGATTGCCGCTGATACAAGTCGCGGCTCAACGCGTCGTTTGATGCCGCACGGCGGCGGCAAAGTCGCCATCAAGCTGCGGTATGGTCGTTGCTCAATGATTCCGCAGAGGAGAACGATTATGCTGAGACCTTTCGTCATTGCCGCCTTATTATTCGTGGCTATGGCCGCCGCGCCCGGTTGCTCAAGCCATCACGATCAGGCTTCACGCAGCGCGCACGCCGTCACCATAACGCATCGATAGCCGCACACCGCTACGAGTCATTTTGTTAGCCGCCAGAGCCGCTCGCGCCGCCGAACTTACAACAGCTTGAGGTCACGGCGGGCGAAGCGAAAAGCTTTACCTTTTTGTCTTCCTTCCTATATAATCGCCGCATCGCAGGCCCAAATTAATTAGGGGAAAGAGCTGGTAAACGAAATTCGCAGTCGCTGCTTTTAAGTAAGTGTGCGTCTACGTTGCCGGCCTTGGGTGTGATACTTCACAAAACGGAGTGTGGTTATTATGAAGCAGACTACAAGTCCGCTCAGCCGTCGTGGACGGTTGCCGATATTTCTGAGAATCGGTCTGCCGCTGGTTCTTGTCTTTGCGCTCGCGGCCATCGGGTTGATGCCGCGCGCGTCGGCCTCTTCGTCGTCAACACCGAGCGCCAGGCGGCAAGACATTCGCCCGCTGGCGGGTGATACGTGCGTGGCGGCGACGGTGATTAATCCGGGCGCGCTGCCTTACTTTGATGAAGCGACGAATGTCGGCGCTGGCAACGACATTGATCCGAGCGCGGGCGCTTGCGCTCCCGGCCCCGGCGCTGACGTGGTCTATTCCTTCACGCCGGCGGCCACTGATAGTTATACCGTCGGCGCAACACCGCTCGGCTCGACCTTTGACCTCAGCCTCTACATCATCACGGACTGCGCCAACCCTGTCTCATCGTGTGTGGCCGGAACCAACGCGCGGCCTTTCGGCAAGGGCGAAACCCTGACCGTGACGCTGAACGCCGGCACGCGCTACTTCATCGTCGTCGATAACGCGCAGGCCAGTGGCGAAGGCGCATTTCACTTCAGCCTGCGTCGCGGCACGCCGGCCAATGAGAACTGCGCGACTGCCGCTGACATCGCGGTGAACCGCCTGCCGTTTTCGACCAGCGCGACGACCTTCGGCGCGGCCAACGACTTCAACCCCGGCGTGCCTTGTCTGCGCACCAATCAATCGGCCACCGGCGGAGATGTTATCTATTCGTTTACTTCGCCTGATTCGCAGAACTATGACATCACGGCGACTCCGGCAGGCAACTGGGATGTGACGCTGTACGTCGTCGTCAACTGCGCGTCGCTGTCGAATTGTACGAGCGCCGACCTTCACGGTGGCGGCGAAGCCGAAAGCCTGCGCCGCAATCTGACGCAGGGGACGACCTATTACATCATCGTGGATGGCTTTCAGGGCGACTCGGGCGACTTCACGCTGACGCTGGTTCCAACCATCCCGAAGACGCCCGCCGCGCCGACCAACCTCGTCGCCAAAGCCGTCTCTTCGACCGAGATCGATTTGACGTGGCTAGACAACGCGACTGACGAGCAGGGCTTTCGCATTGAGCAGAGCCTCGACGGCCAGAACTTCATTGAGATTGCGACGGTCGGCCCGAACGTACAGAGCTATAACGACACGGGTTTGACGCAGGAGACGACTTACTTCTACCGCGTCTTCGCCTTCAACAACTTTGGCAACTCCGATCCGTCGAATGTCGCTGCCGACACGACGCCGAAACCGCCGTTGCCGAATTTCCCGGTCATCAACGTCGCGCCGCTCTTCATCGATTTCGGCTCGGTGCGCGGCGGCAACACCGCTACGCAGAAGGTGACGATTACCAATCAAGGCGCGCTCGACCTGATCATCTCGCAGATCAGCAATCCGACCGGCCCGTTCACGATTTTGTCAAAGCCGGCGACGCCTGTGACCATCCCGACAGGCGGCAGCCTTGAGCTGACCGTGCAATTCCAGCCGCCGGGCATTGGGCGGTTCGGCGGCGCGTTCAATATCTCAAGCAATGACCCGACCAACCCGCTTGTCACCGTGACGCTGGCCGGCACGGGCACGTCGAATCCTGTGCCGAACCTGGATATTAGCCAGGCGGTCATCGACTTCCCGACCGGCTCGTCGGTGACGACGCTTGAGCTTAAGAACACGGGCGACGCCGACCTGCTGTTGGCCAGCATACAGCCGCCGAGTTCGCCGTTCGGATTCAGCGGCGCGCCGCCACTGCCGACAACATTGAAGCCAGGCGACCGCGTGTTGTTGACCGTCAGCTTCTCGCCGACCGCTTCGGGCGTCTTCACCAGCCGCATCTCGATTGTCAGCAATGACCCCGACGCGCTGTTGACCGTCATCACGTTGCGCGGCACGAGCACGCCGCAGAGCGAAGCCTTCAAGCTGCGCGCGCCGGCGCAGTTCACTGCCATCGCCAGCCAGTCCAACACCATCAACGTGATTGCCGCCAACGGCGGGACTGATGTCCGTCTATCAGCTTCAGCGGTTGTCGGCGGCACGTTCACGGATCGCGGCAATGGCCGAGGCGATCTGGTCATTACCCCGGCAGCGGCAACGGCGGGCACATCGCTGCAAGTCTTGTTCACGGCGAGCGACTCGCAGGGCCGCACCAAGACTTTCCCGACGACGATCAAGGTCGTGAATGCGGCGGATGTCGTGCAGGTAGAAGTGCTGTGGACGCCTCCGACGGCTGCGGGTGGTGCGGCGACCGACGCGGCGGCGATTGATTCGTTCGTCACACAAACTGTGCATCGGCCCAGCGGTTCAGCGCCTTCGACGCTGGTGGGCTACGCGATCTATCGCGGCACGGCAACCGGCGTGCAGGCGCAGTTGTCGAGCCTGATTGGCGTTTCGACGACCACTTCGTTTACTGACACGCTGCCGAAAGCGGCTGAAGGTCAGTTGAATGCGTTCCGTTACTTCTACGTCGTCGTGGCGCTCTACCGCGACAGCACAGAGAGCAGTCAATCGAATGAAGCCTCGACGCTGCCGCGCATCGTCGGCGCGGCCTTCCGCAGCAAGGGCATTCACCTGCAAAGCTTCAACGTCAACATACAGAGCGGCGCGGTGCTGATCGTTGATGGCACGGAGCGCTACACCTTGCAACTGAGCGGCGACGAGTTCGTGGTCGGCAAGAACGACCGCAGCACGCCGGGCAACGCCAAGCCGAAAGGCTTGATCCAGCCGGGCACGTCGCACACGCTGGTCGTGCAGAACCCGAACGGGCAGACTTCGCTGCCCGTCACCCTGACGCGATAAGCGATCATCCCTTAACCACTCAAGGCGCGCGGAGCGTGATTGCTCCGCGCGCCTTTTTCTTTACGGCGTGAATTCAATTCGCGGCCCGGTTGGGATAGAATCGTTCGGCATCTGTGGCGCTACCTTTGTCTTCGGAGGAATTATGCTGCGCAAAGCCGGGCTGACCTTTTTCTCCGCGCTCGTTCTGGTCGCGCTCTTCACGGTCTGCAACGCGCAGGAGGATCATCAACACGCGCACGGCGCAGGCGAGAAGATTGGGCACGTTCACTTTCCCATCTCCTGCGATTCGGCACAGGCGGAATTCGACCGCGCCGTGGCGATGCTTCATTCGCGGCTCGTGACGATTTGTAATCTGGCTGACAGTAGCCGGAGCGAGTTAAAAGAGGCCAGAATGTTTCTGCAAAGCCAGCCGTCGCGCGGGCGATGACCGCCGATCACATCAAGCGGGCGGCTTCACTCTTCTGAAGAATTTGCTATAGTCACGCTGCCTATTCACCGATCAGAGGAGGGATGAGATGAAGCTGCTAATCAGATCGCTCGTGACGGTTGTGCTGCTCGCCGCTTGCGCCAGTGCCCAGGACCTGCCGTCGCGCTGGGACGAATTGACGGCAAGCGATTGGCCGAAGGCATTAGAAAAATCAGCTTATACCTGCATATTGCCCATCGGCATTCTCGAAAAGCACGGGCCGCACGCGCCAATGGGTTCCGACTTGATTCAAGTGCGCGAATGGTCGGCGCGCGTTACGAAGAGCGAATACGCCGTCGTCTTCCCTGATTATTTCTATGGCCAGATTTATGAAGCGCGCCACCAGCCGGGCGCTTTCGCGCTGCCGAGCCGACTGGTCTGGGAACTGCTCGACGCGACGTGTGAAGAGATCGCGCGCAACGGTTTTAAGAAGATTCTCATCGTCAACGGTCACGGCGGCAATCCGCAACTGCTGCGCTTCTTCGTGCAGTCGCAGCTTGAGCGCCGCCGCGATTACGTCGTCTATTTCTATGATCCCGGCGCGGAATCGGACCTGGCCGAAAAGGTCAGCCAGATGCGCAAGTCCGATCCGGCGACCGATATGCACGCGGGCGAGCGCGAGACTTCTGTGCTGCTCTACCTGCGGCCCGATCTGGTGAAGATGGATCACGCCACCGACGAGTCGGGCGAGAATCAGAAGCGGTTGGCCATCCCAGACATCTACACGGCCATCTGGTGGTACGCCGCCTTCCCGAATCATTACGCCGGCGAGGGCGCGAAGGCGAGCCGCGAGTTGGGCCAGTTGATTACCGAATATCGCATCGCTTCGCTGGCGAAAGCGTTGCGCGCCGTTAAGGCCGACACCAAAACGCCTGAGCTTCAGAAAGAATTTTTTGATCGAGTGAAGAAATGAGAAACGCCGTCAAGCCTGATTGCGCTCGTAGACGATGCGTATGCCTTCGAGTGTGATGTTGGCTTCGACGGCTTCGATCAACCGCGAGCCGCGACTGATGAGCGGCGCGAGGCCGCCCGTGGCGATGACTCGCGTGGCGTCGCCGAGTTCGGCGATCAATCGTTCGAGCACCCCATCAACCAGCGCGATGTTGCCGTAATAGAGGCCCGATTGGATGCTCTGCGCCGGCGTCGTGCCGATCAGCTTGTCGGGTCGGCGTATGTCGGTGTTGCGCAGCCGCGCCGCGCGTTGAAACAGCGCGTCGGCGGAAATCTGTATGCCGGGATAGATGATGCCGCCGAGGTACTCGCCCATCTTCGACACCGCATCAAAGGTCGTCGCCGTGCCGAAGTCAACAATGATGCACGGGCCGCCATACTTCTCAAATGCGGCGATAGCGTTGACAACGCGGTCCGCGCCGACTTCGCGCGGGTCGTCATACAAGACGGGCATGCCGGCGTTCTGGCTGTTGATGAATAACGGCTCAAGCTTGAAATAGACCTCGGCCATCTTGTGCAGTGTGAAGTTGAGCGTCGGCACGACCGACGAGATAGCTATTGCCGTGATGGCCGACGAGTCCAGTCCCGCCAGGTTGAGCAGCGTGCGGCACATAATGCCGTATTCATCGACCGTGCGTTGGCGTTCGCTCGTAAGCCGCCAGCTATGTTTCAAATCGCCGCCTTCGTAAAGGCCGAGCGTCGTGTTGGTGTTGCCTACGTCGAGAACTAGCAGCATAAAGATTGCGTCCCAATCGATGGCGATTCAACGTGGGGCGGTGTTGAACTCATGAAGCAGCGCAACATCGCTGCACAGCGGCGGATGCGCAACATCGCCGCGTAGCGGTGGATGCACAACATCGCCGCGTAGCAGCAGATGAACAACATTGCTGCATATCGGCAGATGCACAACATCGCTGCATAGTGGCGGATGCGCAACATCGCTGCATAACGGCGGATGCGCAACATCGCCGCGTAGCGGCGGATGAATTTAGCCGGGCGTTTCAACGCCCGGAAGCTGCCGCCGCCGTTAGCCCACGTCGCGTAGCGACGTCTGAATCGCCAGATCAAGCGTCGCTGACGCGACGCGGCTATCTTAAACGTCGCTGCTCACAGGCATTGAAATGCCTGCCTAAATTCAGTTGCCGCTACGCGGCATCTTCAAGCAAAGCCATCTTTAACATCCGTCAAAACCATCTTTAACATTCGTCAAAGCCATCTTTAACATCCGTAGCGAGAAGCCCCTGCTTTCAACATGAGCCGCCTGAGTATCGCACACCCTCTTGCCGCCAGCAAAGCGGGCGCGGCTCACCCTTTTCTCAGGCTGACTTCGCCGGCGACGACCTCGCATCGTGTGCCGTCCGCCGTCTCGACGATGAGCGCGCCCGATGGCGCAAGGCCGCGCGTGATGCCTTCGATGCAACGGTCGCCATTCTCGACGCGAACCGCGCAGCCGTTGGCGTAAGACGAGCGTGCCTGCCACTCGGCGATGATGGCCGCCGGCTGACGCAAGGCGACGCGATACCATCTTTCGAGCCGCACAAGCAGCGATGCGGCGAACTCATCCGGCATCACGCGCCGCCCGCTTTCGATAAGCAGTGATGTGGCGATGTTCTGTAACTCGGCAGGGAACTCGCGCTGGCCGAGGTTGACGCCGACGCCGAGCACCGCGTAAGTGAGCTTACTTTTTTCAATAGCCGATTCGACAAGGATGCCGCAGATTTTTCTTTCGCGCGCGTGAACGTCGTTCGGCCACTTGATGTCTACGGCGACGGCGTAATCAACCGCGAGCGTTTCAGCAACGGCGACGGCGGCGGCCAGCGTGATGAGTGTGGCGCGGGCCGGTTTGACCGGCGGGCGCAGGATGACGGAAAGGTAAAGCCCTTCACCCAAAGGCGAGGCCCACACGCGACCCTGCCGCCCGCGCCCGCGCGTCTGTTCGCGGGCCAGTACGGCGACGCCTTCCGGTGCGCCCTGCTCGGCCAGTTCACGCGCCAGATCGTTGGTCGAAGGCAGGGAGTCGAATCGCAGAATCGCGCCGCCGAGAGGAGTCATAGACCAGGATTATCGCGTAGAGAGTTCGACAAAACGGTTGGTGGCGTTGAGAGCGGCTTTGACCGCGGCATCTATTTCGGGGCCGGCAATCGGGCAACTGCCGAAGACCTGAATATTTTTATCTTCAAAGACAATGTCAACGAGCACGGCGACGAGGTCTTTGCCGAGCGCGTTGACGTGATCGAGATCAGCGAGGGTGGCCGTGAAGCGCCGCTCGACAGTCTCTTCGACAACCTTCAGCGTCGCCTTGGCCGCTGCTTTCAAGTAACCGATGGGCGCGTCATCCATTGCCGCTTCGGCTTCAATCACGCGCGCGGCGTAACTCACTGTCACGCGCACCCGGCAGCCGGCCTCACCGTCGTCCAGCACTTCGGCTTTGTCAAACCGTAATCGCATGTGGCTTACGCTGTCTGTCATGATCGAGCTTTCGGTTCACTGACCCTCTCAGACTGTGGAGTCAAACCCCTGACACTGTAAACCGAAAATCGGAAAGTGAAAACAGAAAAGTGTTGAGTGGTATGTATTACTTTCAACTTATCGCTCAAATGGGAGCGACCTTCAGGCTGATGTCAACAGCGGTTGCTGAGTGCGTGATTGCGCCGACCGAGATTAAATCGACACCGCATTCGGCGATGCCGCGAACCGTGCTGAGGTTGACGCCGCCCGATGCTTCGATCAACACGGCGGGCGCTTGTTCGCGGATCAACTGCACGGCTGCGCGCATGGCCTCGGTCGTCATATTGTCGAGCATAATGACATCCGCGCCGGCCTTGAGCGCTTCGCGCAGTTGTGCGTCATTCGAGACTTCGACTTCAATGCGCATCAGGTGCGGAACGCTGCCGCGAGCCATCTCGATGGCGCGACGTACGCCGCCGGCCAGCGCGATGTGGTTGTCTTTGATGAGCACGCCGTCGTCCAATCCAAAGCGATGATTGAAGCCGCCGCCGATAGTGACGGCGTACTTCTCAAGCGCCCTCAGTCCCGGCGTTGTCTTGCGCGTATCAACGATCTTCGCGCCGGTTCCGGCAACGGCATCAACGTAACGTTTGGTCAGCGTCGCTACGCCTGACAGCCGCTGCAAGAGGTTCAGCGCCGTGCGCTCGCCGATCAACAGCACGTCGGCAGGGCCTTCGATGCGGGCGAACTCCGAGCCGGCGGCGACAGCGTCGCCGTCAAAGGCGCGCGACTCGATCTGAATCTGGCTGTCGAGCGTTGAGAAGACGGCTTCAGCAATCTCCAGCCCGCAGAGGACGAAGTCCTGCTTGGCGAGAAAGCGACCGCGCCCCATCAAGCCGCCGCGCACCGTCGCCGCCGTCGTGATATCGCCGCGCCCCATATCTTCTTTCAACAGGTCGCCGGCCATCGCGTAGATAATTCCGATGTCGAGGTCCATATCTTTGATTACGCGCCGAACGTTCTCAAGGTCTCTTGCAGCTTGCTGATTTCGCCGCGCAATTCGTCGTGACGGGCGCGCGTCTGCTCGACCACTTCGCGTGGCGCACGGTCAACGAACGAAGGGTTGGCGAGTTTCGCCTCCATGCCTTTCGCTTCCTTCTCCTTGCGCCCGATCTCTTTGTTGACGCGCTCGCGTTCCTTGTCGAAATCAATCAAGCCGGCGAGCGGCACGGCCATCTCGACGCCAGCCACTACGTCGCGCGCCGCCGCTTCGAGCGCGGGCATCGCATCGCTGATGTTGATCTCTTCGACGCGCGCCAGCCGCTTGAAGTGATCGATGTTGGCCGTGACTAATGCCTTGATGTCTTCGTTGGTCGTTGCGAGATGCAGCTTGAGCCAGGCCGACACCGGAATGTTCATCACCGAGCGAATGTTGCGCACTTTGGTAATCAACTGGATGAGCGTCTCCATCTGCTCGCGCGCTTCGTTGTCTTCGCGGCTAGCATCAGCTTCAGGCCACGCCGCGACCATAATCGAATCGCCTTGGTGCGGTAAACGCTGCCACAGTTCTTCGGTAATGAACGGCATCAGCGGATGCAAGAGGCGCAGGCTGGTTTCGAGCACGTAGACGATGCGGTTGCGCGCCGCGCGCGATTCAGCCGTCTCTTCTTTCGCGGCAAACAGCGTCTTTGAAAACTCGATGTACCAGTCGCAGAATTCGTCCCAGAAGAAGTGGTAGAGCGTCTGCGCCGCTTCATTCAAGCGATAATCGGCGAGCGCCTCGGTCACTTCTTTAATCGTCGAATTCAACGCGGTCAATATCCAGCGGTCGGCCAGCGCATCAGACGGCTCCCAGCGCGCTTCCGTCTGCGACTCGTCACCGAGATTCATCAGCACGAAGCGCGTCGCGTTCCAGATTTTGTTAGGAAAGTTACGCGCCTCTTCGGCCTGCTTCTGGCGAACAGGCTGCTTGTTTTCGTCCTTCTCCACGGCGGCAAAGCGAAAGTCCTGGCCTTTCGCGCAGCGGATCAACAAGGCAAAACGCAAAGCGTCTGTGCCATACAGCCCGGTCACTTCGAGCGGGTCGGTGCCCGTGCCGAGCGATTTGCTCTGCCGTCGCCCTTGCTCGTCCAACACCGTCGCGTAGATGTAGACATCGTGAAAAGGAATGTCGTGCACGAAATCAATCCCGGTCATAATCATTCGCGACACCCACAGGTAGATGATGTCGCGGGCCGTGATCAAAATCGAAGTCGGGTAGTAGGTATTGAGGTCGTCAGTCTGCTCAGGCCAGCCGAGCACGGCGTGCGGCCAGAGTTGTGATGAAAACCACGTATCGAGCACGTCTTCGTCTTGCGTGATCGCACGTCCCTGAGCTTTTGCTTCGGCCTCGGCTTGCGAGCGCGCGACGATGTACTCGCCGTCTTCAGTGTGCCACACAGGGATGCGGTGGCCCCACCACAACTGCCGCGAGATCGTCCAGTCGCGGATGTTCTCCATCCAGTCGAGGTAAGTCCGCCCGAAGCGGTCGGGCACGAATTCGACCTTGCCTTCTTTCACCACGTCGATGGCGGGCTGCGCCAGTTCTTTCATCTTCACGAACCACTGCTCCGAAAGCAGCGGCTCGATCACCGTGTGACAGCGCTCGCAGGTCGCCGTCGGCACGGTGTAGTCTTCGATCTTCTCGACCAGGCCCTGCGCTTCGAGGTCTTGCATCACGCGGGCACGTGCCTCGAAACGATCAAGTCCCGCGTAAGCGCCGGCGGTCTCGTTCATACGCCCCTGCTCGTCAATCACAACGACCATCGGCAGGTTGTTGCGCTGGCCGGCTTCGTAGTCGTTGAGGTCGTGCGCCGGCGTCACCTTCACCGCGCCGCTGCCGAATTCGGCTTTCGCGTAATAGTCGCCGATCAGTGGAATCTCGCGGCCCACCAGCGGCAGGATGATCGTCTTGCCGACCTGCTCTTTGTAGCGTTCATCACTCGGATTCACCGCAACGGCGGTGTCGCCGAGCATCGTTTCGGGCCGCGTCGTCGCCACAACTACGTAACCCGACCCGTCTTTGAACGGGTAGCGCAAATGGTAAAGCTTGCCGGCGCGATCTTCGTGTTCGACCTCGATATCCGAGATCGCCGTCGCGCAGCGCGGGCACCAGTTGATGACGCGCTTGCCGCGATAGATCAAGCCGGCCTCCCACCAGCGCACGAAACATTCCATCACGGCTTTGACGTAGCCCTCGTCGAGTGTGAAGCGCGTGCGGCTCCACTCGAACGAGCAGCCGAGGCCGCGCAACTGAAAGAGGATGCGCCCGCCGTATTCGTTCACGTATTCCCACACGCGCTCAAGGAACTTCTCGCGCCCGAGGTCATGCCGCGTCAGTCCTTCTTCTTTGCGTAACTTCTTTTCGACGACGTTCTGCGTAGCGATGCCGGCGTGGTCTGTGCCCGGCACGCACAGCACGCGATAACCCTGCATACGCTTCCAGCGCAGCAGCACATCGTGAATCGTGTAGCACAGCGCGTGGCCGATGTGCAGCGACCCAGTGACATTCGGCGGCGGGATGGTGATGCAGTAAATGGGGCCGTCGCCCTGCGGCTTGAAATATCCTTTCTCCTCCCAGAACGGATACCAGCGCTGCTCGACGCTGTGCGGCTCGTAAGCTTTCGCAATCTCAGTCATACAGTTTCGATTCGCCTTTCACTCGTAACCAACAATTAAAAGGGATAGAGAGGCGACGGGTCAACCTCTCTATCCCTTGCTATGGGTTATTCGATTGTCTTACGCGGCGCGGCTCAATGCCTGGCTACTTCTTGCGTGGTCATCTCCTTGATGACGCGCTCGACGCAATCGGGCACGACTTCCCAGGCGATTTCGCGTACGACCGATTCGCTCATCTGCGCGACGACGCGGCGAACGATCTCGTCAATCAATGCAGGCGATAACCCGACGCCCGATGAGGCAGAAGGCGTTGATGATTGTTGAACAGCCGGGGCGCTCGCCGTTGTCTCTTCAACAACCGGCGCGGCTACCGCTTCTTCGACTACTTCTTCGACGGGCGCGGGCGGCGCGGCTGGCTTTTCCGCCTGCGTGATGTAAGCGCCGGTGTCTTCTTCAAAGGCGTGAGCGGCGGACATCTCAGCCGGCGCTTCACTGGCGACGGTTTCAGCCGGTTCTTCGACTGGCGTCGCCTCGATGTCGATAGCGGCAAAGCGGGCATCTTCATTCGTCCACATCGAAGCGGTCGTGAAGCCGGCTTCAGTGGCGTGCGGCGTCGTTTCAACGGCGGCGTCCGTCACGACCGGCATAAAGCCGAACCCAGTCTCTGTCGCCGTCATCGGCTCAACCGCAGGCGCGTTCATCTCGAAGGCCGCCGCATCGGCGCGAGCTACGGGCGCAGGCTTTGCGAATGGCTCAACCGGAAACTCTACCGCATAATCCACCGGCGCATCATCACTGACGGCTGACGCTTGCGGCGGTGTCGCCGCTTCGGCAGCATTGGCTTCCACGTGCGGCGCGTCGAGCGAAGCGGCGCTGACGGGTTCAAACGCAGCGGCGGGCGCGGCTTCGACCGTGCCTTCGTCGAGCACATCGCCGAGCGGATCGTCCACATTGAATAACGCTGACGAGTCAACCGCTGGCATTGCAAATGCGGTCTCATCGCTTTCGCTCGCCGACTGACCGGCAGGCATAGCCAGCGGGTTGGTATCGACCGCCGCATCAACGGGCGCTGTCGGAGGCGGCGCTTCAAGCATCGTCGTCTGCATGGCAACGTGTTCAGCCGCGCCCGTATTATCCGCCTGGTCCGTTTGAATGCCGCTGGCATCAATGCTCGCCGCTTCGCGCTCTTCGATGTCGAAAGCGAATGGCTCTTGCTCCGGTCGCGTGATTATCGGGGCGGGGTGTTCCAGGTCGAGCAGCATCTCTTCGGTGGCGTAGCCGAATGCTGAAGGAACGCCGAATCCGCTCTCCTGTCCGCTTGCCTCGGAAAACGATTGCGGCTCGCGGGCAACTGACGCTTGCGGGTTGTAACCGGCTGACGGCTCGGTGAAGAGGTCGTCCAGTCCGAGCGGTTCAAACGGCGGCTGACTGTCGGCGAATGAAAGATCGTCGGTGCGGCCATGCGTGTGGCCATGCGATGCGAAGGCCGTATCGCCGGCGGGCGCGTTGCCGACCTGCACTTCGATGGGCACGGCGAGCGGGTCTTCGCTCGAACCGTAGTTGAAATTAAGCGGCGTGGTGGTCGTCATCATTGGCGGCGCGGTCGGCGCGGGCGCGACCGGGCTAGCCATCATCGGCATTTCAATATTGAACGGCTGCGTCATCGCCGCTGGGCGCGGCTCGGCAGGCGGCGCGGGCGGCATCGCCATCGCCGGAGTAAGTGGCGTTACCATTTGCGGCTCGGCCTTGGCATCAGGAGCCGGCAACGGCGGCAACGGCCCGGTGCGCGGCTGGCCGCTCGCGTTGATCAACTTGCGCACCGTATCGACCAGCGTGCGCGACTCGAATGGCTTCGTGAGGTGAGCGTCGGCTTTGACGCGGCGCGCTTCGGCCTGATCGAACGGCTCGAATGCGCCGACCAGCAGGACGACAGGGATGTGGTGAAACGAGCTGCTCTCCTTGATCGCCTCGCACAATTCATAGCCGTTCTTGCCGGGCATAAAGATGTCGGCGAGCACCAGATCGGGCTGCACCTCGGCGAGCCGGCGCTCGGCCTGATCGCCGTTGCTGACGGCGATGACTTCGATGCCTTCGTCGGCAAATGTGAGATTCACCACTTTCTGAATCGTGATGCTGTCGTCCGCGAGTAAGATTCTGTTTGCCATCTTCTCTCCCTCTATTCAGCCTCAGCCAGTATGCATGGGGAATGCTATCGAACGCAATGTCGTTAGAATACGCTAACGGATCACTCGAACAATCTGCCGGCGCAGCGAATGACGAGCGCCGAGCGGTGATCCTGTCGCTCCACACTTCAGGGGCTGAGAACGTAAAGAAGAGCAGCGGTGTCGAGGGCGCAAGCCGTGGCGGCTTGCCGGGTCACTGTCTCAGTGCGCGATGTTAGCACAAAACGTAAAGGCTGTCTCTAGTAAACGAATGCGATACGGCGACGCGGCGAGAGAAATATACGAAGACGTTACGCTCCTCTTTCCCCGCGTCGCCGCGTCGCCGCGTCGCGGCTTACTCGACGCGCACGCGGCCCGGCTGTCGCGTCGGCGGGCGCAGCCAGAAGCCGTCGGCGCTCACGTCACTGGGCTGTTCAGCCGCCGCGCTGCCGCTACAAGCGAAAGGCGTCGCCGTGACGCGTATGTCGTCAATGAACCAGCCCTTGTAACCCAGGTCGATGCCGGTCGCTTCGTCGAAGCCGGCCTGGAAGCGCAACCGTATGCGCTGGCCGACGAAGTCATCGAGGTTGACCACCACTTGACTGAAGACGCCCGGCACGCCGCGCGATGTCCACGCGAAGCGGCTGCCAAGCGGGTTGCTCGATGCCGCCGTCACCTTGCCGTCATAGCCGCCGACCAGTATGCGCGAGCCGATATCTTCCCAGGTCACGCCATCGTCGGTCGAATATTCGAGCACGCCGCCATCGAAGCCCGGCTCGAAGTTAAAGATGTGATAAAACGACAGCCGCGCGCTGCCGACATTGCTCGGAATGTTGATCGCCTTCTTGCTGAACATTAGAGCGAGCAACTGATCGTTTTGATCTTTGCCCGGATCAACGACGTGATAAGACATCGTGCCGCTGTGCGCGAACTGGCTTGAGGGTTCAAAGCCTTTCTTCATCTTCCACTTCACGCTGCCGCTGTCCACGTCGTCATTCAGGATCACTGTCGCCGCGCCGGTCGCGCGTCCCGCCTGTATGCGAACAGGCAGCTTGAACGTGCCGCTCGCTGTGGTCATCTCCAATTGCAGTCGCGCCACTGTGCCGCAACTCAAGGCTCCCGGAATTTGCAGGCTGAACGGCCCGAGGGTAGACAGAGACGATCCCGCCGGTATGGTCGCTACCACGCCGCCCGCTATGCCGACGCCAACCGTCTGGCCGCCGACCGTGAGCGAGAGCGTAGCGTTGTTGATGTCGGCGTTGGCAGTGGCCGCATTGTTGTTCACGGTCAACGTGATGTTGGCCAATTCGCCGGGAATCAGGCTGGCGTCGGTGGTGTTGTTCGCGTGCCTGACGCTGACGCCCGCCGAAAGGTCGCCGGAATGAGCGATGGCAAGCACCGGCACAGCCGCCTCGTGGCCATTGCTGACGACCAGCGCGAAGTCCTGACTCAGATCGCCAAAACTCGGCACGCCACGGCCTGCGATGATGGTCGGCTTGACGCGAATCACGAATGGGCCGACGGTGCCGGCGGGAAGGCGAACGCCCTGCGTGTTGTTGAGGAAATCAACCGCGCCGCCCGTCTGCGAATACTGGCCGTTGAAATTGTTCGCTTGATAGATGACGCCGCCAACGACGACTTCGAGGTTGAGTTGATTGATGTAAGGCGCGTTGCTGAACTCTTCGCCCGGCGCGTCTGTGTAAGCGAGCATCACGCGGAACTCTTTATTCGGGTCGCTGATGACGCCGGTGATCTCGAAAGGCGTGCCGCCCGATTGCGTGAAGGTGCGCGCCGGCGACTCGTCGTAGAGGATGCGGTCGGTCTGCTCGAACATCCTGCCGATGTTGAGCAGCCCCCAGCCTTGATGCGCGCCCGGCAGATTGTCTTTGGCAAAGTTGCCCGACAGGTAGCTGGTCGAATTGAGCAGCATCGCTTTGACCAGAGCCGGGCTTGGTTCTTTGCCGCTGAACTGGTCGCGCAGCCATTTGAAGGCCAGCGCCGCCGCGCCCGCTACTACAGGCGTTGCGTGGCTGGTTCCCGACGACCATGTGTAGAGCTTGTTGTCCGTCTGGTTGAGTGGGTAATACTTATCACAGACGCCGAGGTTGGCGTCGCTGGCGGCGGCATAGGCCGGGTCTTGCGACGCCGCGCCGGTCATATGCGAACCGGGCGCGACCAGATCGGGTTTGGCGCGGCCATCCTGCACAGGCCCGTAGCCTGAGAAGAAGACGACATCCTGCGCGTTGTCGGCGCTGATCTGACTGAGTCCGCAGCCGTCGCGCTCGCCCGCCATGCCGCGCACGTTTTCGCTGAGGCCGACCGAGATGACGTTCTTGGCCGTGCTCGGCACAGACACGGTTGGCTGGTTGGCGTCGCCGTCATTGCCCGAAGCGAAGACGACGACCATCCCTTGATTGCCATCCTGTAGCGGATCGCTGTCACGTACCAGTGTGTCGAATGTGGCAGAGTCGTCGCTGTAGAGATTGCAGAAGCCATTGCTCAGCTCACAAGCGCCCCAGCTATTGCTCGAAATGCGCGCGCCGCCGCGATAGGCGTTGGCGAGCATATCGCTGTAGGCGAACGAGGCGAAGCTGCCATTATCCTTAAAGACTTTTGAAACGCCGATGCGCGCGAACGGCGCGGCCCCTAATCCGTAAGCGTAGCCGCCGGCGTCCTGATAGACGCTGCCGGTCTTGTTGTTGAAGCCTGCGGCCAGCGACACGTTGATCGTGCCGTGTCCCTGCGGGTCGTGCGTCTCCCGCCCGGTGTGCGTGTCGCCTGTGTAATCGTTCATATAAGCGATACGCGATTGGCCCGCCGCATTGGTCAGGTCGGGATGCATCTTCGTCGGATCGTTTGAGCCGATGTCGAAGCCGGTGTCGGCTACGTCAATGGCGAAATCGAAATCGCTGGTGAAGCCAATCGAGTTGAGGAACGCCAGGTAGCCGGGGCCGGTCGGGCGCGTGACGAGGATGTTGTTGACCGTGTCACTGACGATCTGGCCGGCGGTGATCTGGCCGGCGCGCTCGTCCATCAAGTGCGGCGTAGCCCACGGCTCGATGCCGATCACGTCGGCCAGTTGCGCCAGTTGTTTGAGGTTGAACGATTCGGTCAGCACCTTGATGTGCACCTTGCCATCAGTTTTGTATTCCGGCATCAGCACGTCACGAGCGATTGATTTAATGTGAGCAAGCGTGGTCGATGCGTCGGGCGTGTCGAGCACTGTGATGGATGTGCCGGCCTGTGCATAGCTGTCGAGCTGGAGATGCGGATCGAGCTTGTAGGCCGGATGATATGGCCCGTCCCACTGCACCACGTCGCCGCGCTGGCGCAGAGCGTTAATGCGATTGAACTGCGCGGGCGATCCCCAGACCAGATAGGCGTTGTTCGGAACGTAACCGACTACGCGCACGCCCGTCGCTTTGAGGGCGGCCAGCGCGTCGGGCGTCGGCGGCCCGAACAACTGCACGAGGCGCAGGGCGCGAGCGCCGTTGGCCGCCTGCCGCAAGTCTTCGGCAACCACAGGCTCCGCGCCGGTCGTGTCGATCTGTCCGCGCTTGAGCAGCACCAGATTCAAATCGTCGCGCAACTGTGCCCGCTGCAACGCTCGCGGCGACAATCGGTCGAGCGTTTCGCTGCTGACTTCGATGACCGAATAGCCGTCCACCTTGCGCGATTTCTGGATAGCGTCAGCCGCGCGCAACGCTTGTTGAAGCTCAACATCGTCGTTCGAGATAACAAGCTTGTGATGCGCGCCGGGGCTGCGATAAGTCAGCGGCTCGGTTGCGCGCACGCCGCGTTTGGCGGTCTGGCGCTCGCCTGAGAATTGGGGCTTCTGCCCGCTATCGGAGTGCGTCGGCAACGCGCCGACGACGGCGACAAAGGTCAACAGGATGCCTAAGAGCGAAGATTTGAACCAGATTGCTTTCATCAAACTACTCCTGAAAATGAGTCGGTTTATTCCACTGCTGCCGCCCGCCGCCGCGCCGGGCAGCACGGCTTGAGGGCGCATGGGGCTGTCAATCCCAAGCTGATTAGGGACGAGGAAGAGGCTCGATTGAGCTTGCCACCGGGCGCGTCACTTCGATCAGCCAACACAATTGAAGAGCGACAATAACTTTATCGCATCCCCGCACAGTGTCAAGCATTTAGGTCAGGCTTGTCGCTCGCGGTCCGAACCGCAACCGAAAAATCATAAACGGATTCCTTGTTTGACAAACCCGTCGCGCCGCCCATACAATCGCGCACGAGTCATTGCTTATGCCGCGCTATTCCCACATCGCCAATCGCTTCAGCCGCAAGCTCTGTGCGCTGGTGCTGTGTGTGTTGGCGTTGGCCGTCGTCGGGCGCGGCCAGCAGCGGCCTCTGCTTACCGAAGACGTGGATGTGGTTAAGCCCGGCATCATTCGCGTCGAGACCGGCTTCGAGTTTTTGCAGGACATCAAGTTCCCGCTCTCCGGGCTGCGCGGCGATATGACGAAATTGCTCGACACGCGGCTGAGCTTCGGATTGTCGCCGATGGTTGAGTTTCAGATTGAATGGACGCCGCAGAGCTTCCTTTCTATCAAAGGGCGCGGCCCGACGCCGCTCGACCTTAAGCTCGGCGCGAATGCCGGCGACACTAACGATGTCGGCGATGTGACATTGTGGATGAAGATCAAGCTGCGCAACGAAACGCGCATCGCGCCGTCGCTCGGCTTTCGCTTCGGCGTGCAACTGCCGAATTCAAATCAGGCGCGCGGCATCGGCACGAATACGACGAATTTTTACGCGACCATCAATGCCGGCAAGAAATTCGCCGATGGTCGCTTGAATGTCTTCGGCAATCTCGGCGCAGGGATTCTGCAAGCGCCGCTGGCGAACTTCACGCAGAACGACGTGCTGATGTTTGGCCTGGCCGGCATCTACCGCTTGAGCGACCGCGTCAATCTGGTCGGCGAAGTCAACGGCCTGCATTCAACGCGCAAGCACGCGCCGCTCGGAACCGAAGATTTCAGCCAGGCTCGCGTCGGCGCGCAGATACGCGCCCTTGGCTTGCGCTTCAACGCCGCCGGCATCTTTGGCCTGTCGGACCGCGCGCCAAAGACAGGCATCGCGCTTGGTGTGACTTACGATTGGGAAGCATTCGAGCCGATCAAGTGAGTCGGCGCGCAACCGGCGCACGGGCTTGCTGACGGCAATAGTGGCTCAGGTTCTCGTGGTTGAATCATTCCCTTCAGGGCAAATAGGGGCACTCAGGGTTTGCCTACACGATTAAATAGATCAGGAGGTTTGTAATGAGTCTCAGTTTGATTAAACGTGGCATGGTCGCCTTGTTCATTGTCGCCGGCGTGGCGATGTTCGCGTTGCGTTCGCCGGCGACCGGCGCAGCGACATTTGAAACTCTAATGCAAGAGAAGCCGCAGCCCAACGCGCAGGGCGGGCAGCCGCAGCAACTCGCCGAAGAACGGTTTAAGAATATCCAAATCTTCAAAGGCCAGCCGGCGCAGAACGTCATGCGCGCCATGCAATTCTTCACGCGCTCGCTCGGCGTCGAGTGCTCGTTCTGTCACGTCCCGCATCAGATGGACAAAGACGACAAGGACGAGAAGAAGTTCGCGCGCCAGATGTACCAGATCGCGCAATATGCCAACAAGCAGATCGGCGAGTCGCGCGTCTCGTGCTACACCTGCCATCGCGGCCACGAGAAGCCGGACGTGCCCGCCGAGTTCGGCCACGAGCAGGTCGGCGAGATGTTCAAGAAGGCCGCCGCCGAAAACAGCAAGCCGGCGGAAACCGTCTACAAGAACATTCAAATCTTCAAAGGCCAGCCCGCCGGCATCGTGATGCCCGCGATGCGGCTGATTGCGAAAGAGCTTGGCGTCCGCTGTGACTTCTGCCACGTGATGGGCGCGTTCGACAAGGACGACAACCCGCACAAGAAGACGGCCCGTCAGATGTACGGCATGATGATGGGCATCGCCAAAGAGTTCACCAAGGGCGAGGTCATGATCGGCTGTTACACCTGTCATCAAGGCCAGTCCGAGCCGCCGATGATGCCGCCGCAGGCTACCTCCGCCCAGCCCGGAGAGAAGAAGGCTGACGAGAAGAAGCCGAATCAGTAAGCGCGCGACTGAACAGCCCCGAAGCGGCGCGATTCAATAGTCCGGCGCATCGCGCCGGGTACAAACAGCAGCAAGCACACAAGCCCTGAAAGGGCGAGATAATCAATCTTATCTCGCCCTTTCAGGGCTTGATTGTTATCGTATGCGAATACACAGGGCTTTGCCCTGTGCTATTGAATTGCGCCCTTTCAGGGCTTTCTTTTACATTGACGCCTCCCTGCCGTCGCTGGTCGCCCGACCGGCGGCAATCTGCATCATCAACATCTGCTTCAGAGTTTTTTGCGCCCACTGCACGTGCTGGTCTTCTTGATCTTCGACCTGCGCGACAGCCTGCGTGAGCGCCTGCTGCGCCGGTGAATCATCCATCTGCGTCGCCAGCGACTTCAGCAGCTCCCAATTGGCGTGGCACTTCTGCTCGGCCAGGAAGACGGCTTCGAGCGTGGTGATCTCCAGCGTCATTATATCCACCGAACCGGCCAGCAGAATCGGCTCCATCAGTTTGGTGTCGGTGAACTCGACCATACGCGCCTGTGGGCTGACGTACATCGGGTCACCTCCGAGTTGCGTGGTCAACTCGGCGAGGATGCGGACGTGCTCGGCGGTCTGCGCGCCGAACTCTTCATAACGGGCGCGGCAGTCTTCCAACTGCGTCAAACCGGCGGCGGTGCGATAAAGATGCAAGCCGCAGCGCTCGTGCGCCAGGAAAGCGCTCATCAGGTTCGCCAGGAAGATGCTGTTGCCTTTGACCTCGTCGGCAAAGCTCATCAGTTGCGTGCCGGTCATCTGGCAAGACGGCTCGGCCACCGTCATTCCCAGAGGCATCGTCTTCGCGCCGGTCTCTTTCGTGATAATCATCGGGTTCATCGTCTCCTCCTTCACTGCTTCTGAGTCGCGGCCTGCTGCAATTGATCGACAGGGTGCGGCCCTTCGGTCTGGTCGCGGTAATCACTGCCATTCGCGCTGACGTGTTGCTCGATCACCGCTTCGCTCGGCACCAGGCCGCCGCCGTTCACCTGTTGCTGGAAGCTGAAGTAGAGCGCATCTTCGGGCAACTGATCGAGAGGAACGAACTGCGTGCCGACCGTGCGCAGGTCGATCTGGTTGGCCAGCACATCGCGCACGTACTGCTTGTTCTCCTGAAAGCGCGTCGGCTCGGGCAAAGACGCGGGCAGTATCTCTTCGGCCTCGACGCCCTCGTAGCGGCGCATCATCTCGCAGGCCATGCGCAGGTGCTCGATCTCCTGGTTCAGGTGCAACTCCCAGAGCGCCTTGATGCGCGGGTCGGTCTCTTCGCTCATAAACGAGTAATACAAGTAACACTCGTTGAACTGGTGAAAGACCTCCTGCTTGAACCATGACTCGACCGGATCGAGCAGCGATTCGTATTGCGTGACGTGCTGTTCTTCGACCATCGCAATCTCCTGATAAAGCGAGCGCGCGATGGGTTCGATGTAGCGGTTGCCGATGTTCATATAAAAGTTCATCGTCTGCTGCTCTCCCGCCGTGATGGTCATAGCGTGGCAGCGCGACAGCGGGTCAACGGCGTGCGTCTCGTAATGCGCGCGCAAGGTGTCGAAGGGGTGGCGGTGGTGGGCGATGGTCGGGCGACCCGGCATAATTTCGGTGAGGCTCTTGGTAATCTCGCTCGCCTTCTTGCCCTCAAGCAGGTCGTAGAGATTGGCGTAGCGGTAGAGGTGATCGAAGTCTTCGAGCAGGGCAAAATCCAGCGTCTGTTTCATGTACGGGTCCGGCTCGCTGCGCGCCAGGTAGGCCGTGAGGTCAACGGCGGTCTGCTCATAAGCGATGGTCACTTCGATGGTGGACTCGTCGCCGGGCGTCAGCCAGTTGATGGCCTTCTGCTGTTGTTGCTCGACGCGGCGCGTCATCGCCAGCCAACGCTTGATGTCGGGGTTGTCGGTGTGGCGCGCGAACTGATGCGAAAACATAACAGATTCGACTTCTATGCCATTCATCAGGATGACACGCGTGCGCGTGTACGGGTCAACCGCGTGCTTGTCGTAAGGCTGCACGTTCAGCTCCGACCAGTTGCGCAGTTGCTTGTCAATGGGGATGCCTTGTTCGGCCAGCGGGTTGAAAGCCATTGCACGCTCCTTTCGATATCGTCTGCTTTGAGATAGAGATCAGGCGTTCAACAGGCACAGGCTATTCCACTCTCGGCGCTTGCGCGCGAAAAATTGCCGGCAACGGAATTAATTTTGTTGATCGCTTCTACGGCGTCGTAAGCGCGGGCGAGCGGTGGCCAGGCGGGAATAAAAAAAGTGCGGCGCGTCTTCTTCTTCGATGTGAGAAGTTGGCCGGCGCGCGGTCGGCATCAATTGTGAGACAGCCGACAGCCATTCTTGAGAGGCGATTAGCGCGCGGGGTTGATGGGAAGTCAGTGAACCGCCATCAACGCGGATAGATCACGATGCGCCGCATAGGCTCCGTGCCTTTGCTTTCCGATTGCAGGCCGCTGCGCTCGATGTAGAGGTGCTGCAAGCGGCGTACGTGCTTGGGCTGCGGCGCAAGCTCTACGGGTCGGCGCTGCTCCATCGCTTCCAGCACGGCGTCTTCGACTTCCTGCATCGCCGCGTCTTCGTCACCGGCGGGGCGGGCCGCGCCATAAATCTCGCTTAAGAAATTCTCCATCTGCGTCAGCGTGTTGTTGCGCAGTATGTGAACCTCGACATTGCGCCCGCGCGCCTCGCGCAGCTTCTGCGATTGGCGCTTGGCGTGCGACTTCAAGGTCAGCACGATGTCGGCCTCGGCGACATCGTTAGTGACGATGGCCGGCACGCTCAATTCAGCGATGGCGCGTTCCAATCGCTCGCGGCTGATGGCGTAAGGGTAGATGCGCAGCCGCTTCTTCGTTCTGTCGCCGGTCGTCGCGGGCGCGTCATCTTCGGTTGCTTCGCGTTGCCGCCTACGATGCGGAGCGCCGTTGCGCGCCGCGCCGTTGCCGCGTGCGCCGTCGCCGCGTGCGCCGTCGCCGCGCGTCGTGCTGCGTTCCGGCTCGGTGATGGTGAATTCGCCGCCGTCCTGTCGCTCGCGCAGCTCTGTGCGCGGCAGGTAGCCCCTGAGCATCGCGTCTACGGCTTCGGCCACATCACGATGAATCACCAGCCGGTCTTTGTGTTGAATCTCTATGAGGATGTCGAAGGTCGGCGGCGCTTTGCGCTCAAGCACGGTCTTCTGTGTGCCGCGCCGCCGCGCTTCTTCATCCGATAACGTCACCGGCTGAATGCCGCCTACTAAATCCGAGAGCGTCGGATTGATCATCAGGTTTTCGAGCGTATTGCCGTGCACCGTAGCGATCAACTGCACGCCGCGCTCGGCGATGGTGCGCGCGGCGAGTGCTTCCTGCGCCGTGCCGATCTCGTCAATGACGATGACTTCGGGCATATGATTCTCGACCGCTTCGATCATCACTTGATGCTGATGCTCAGGGTCGGGAACCTGCATACGGCGGGCGCGGCCTATCCCCGGATGCGGCACGTCGCCGTCGCCGGCGATCTCGTTGGAGGTGTCAACAACGATGACGCGCTTGGCCAGGTCGTCTGCGAGCACGCGCGCCGCTTCGCGCAGCAGCGTCGTCTTGCCGACGCCGGGTTTGCCCATCAGCAGAATGCTTTTGCCCGACTCGACCATGTCACGAATGATATCGACCGTGCCGTAGATGGCGCGGCCCACGCGACAGGTAAGGCCGACGATCTCGCCGATGCGGTTACGAATCGCCGAGATGCGATGCAGCGTGCGCTCGATGCCTGCACGGTTGTCGCGGGTGAAGTGGCCGACGCGGCTATCGACATACTTCAAGTCTTCGGGCGTGACGACGCCGTCGTTGAGGTAGAGGGCTTCGCCGGGATAGCGCGCTTCGGGCTGGCGACCGAGGTCGAGCACGACTTCGATGAGCGACTCGTTGCGTCCCTGCCGGTTGAGCGCCTCGCGGATGTGCGGCGGCAAGACCATCAGCAGCAAATCGAGGTTGTCTGTGGATACATGCTCTTTGGGATTGGTAATTGATGCCACTGTCCGCTCCTCGTAGGAAGATTGAACGAGCCGGCTTGCTCCGTGTGCGCCCTGCGATGAGTGTACAACGAAAGCACGCCGCTTGTCAGTCAACGTGCATCTCATTGCAATGCGCGAAAGGTTCCTGGTTAGGATTCCCTATTACTCGGCGGGTGTTCGCCAATATCATAAAGGATGCGGCGTAGGTTCACGAGTCCGGCACGGTTGAGTTGCAGCGCGGCAATAGTGGCGCGGCCTATGGGCGTCAATCCGATCATTAACGTGAAATCATCATTCCACTCAAAATGATCCTCCCAACGATGCTGGCGCGGATGAAATAACGAAACAACTTGGCTCGTGACAGGATCAACTGCATTGGTCCGTTTCGCTTTGTGCTGGTTGCAGCCGAGGCAGGAGAGTGCAAGATTCCCTGGTTCGGTTTCGCCTTGCTGCTCGCGCGGCTTGATGTGATCAATGCTGAATGAGTCCGCACTATATTTTGCCTGGCCGCAGCAGTACTCGCAGCAGTCGCCGGCGCGACCTCTAACCAGACGACGCAGCTCAGCAGGAATGTTCTTCTTAGTCATCACTCAGACGATAACATTCAGCTCAAAATGTCGGTGGCGTAACCTGGGAAGAGCGTATTCTTTTAGATGTTTTCGGGGAAGTGGATGCCGAGTTGATTCATCAGGACAGGCAGGCGAGTGCCGCGCAGCTTGGCCAGTTCGCCGAGTGCTCCCATGCGTTCGGCGTGTAGCTCTTCCGCCTTGTCAACGAGGCGGGTCAATTCATCATCTTCTGCCTCGGTGATCGAATCATCTTCGTGCTTAGCTCTCAATGTGGCGATGCGATCTCGCAATTCGGGCGGCAATCCCTGATTGATACGAAGCAGAAGAGCCGACTCTGTTGCGGATGGGCTCGGTGCTTTTCGGTCAGCTTGTAAGGCTAGGACGTGCTCAAAGACCTGCTCCAACTCTGGCAGGCTCAAGTGAGAAATGGCCGAGATGATTTGCTCTGCCGAAAGCTCGTCTGATGAGGTTGCCATAATTCAGTCTCCAAGTGATCTCTGCGCCTTCATCATCTTACCCTCAAGCGAGAGCCGGCGACAAGAATGTTCGTCGTCGCTTTGCGGCATCATTCTGAACGGAATAGCAGTTGCCTTTTGCAGACTCGCTTCTACTCAGATGGCTTGAGCGCCCCCGCGATAAAGAACTTGTTTTGTACCCCCTACGGCTCCCAAGCGTGAGATTTGAACTCATTGCGTCCATCCCTTAAGTAACGCGAAGTGGCAGTCGCCGGCTGCCATAATTTGTAACGTTATGTTGCGACTCAAGCCAACTCACCCTGTCATCACGCGCCGTGCTGCGCGCGGCTTTTCACTGATCGAAGTCGCGGTCATCCTGATGGTCATCGGCATCGCGGCGGCCTTCGTCGTGCCGCAAGCGTTATCGTGGATGCGGCTCTATCGGCTCGGCGTCGGCTCGCGCGATGTTGCCACCGCCTTGCAGAGAGCGCGTTACCTGGCGACCTCGAACAACACCCGCGCCGCTCTGACCATCCCGGCAGCGCAGCGCGTTCGCATCGAGCAGTACGCGCAAATGGCGGGCGCGGAAGCGCAGGTCTTGACTTCGATTGAAATGCCCAACGGCATCACGATTGATGAGCAGGCTCCTCGACAGGTCGCTTTCGATGGGCGCGGCGTCGTCACGCCGATGCCGAGCGAGAACCTCACCATTCGCGTCAACAGCGCGGATGGTTATTATCAAGTCGTCGTCGTGTCGCCGACCGGACAGGTGACGCTCGCCGACGCTCAACGTGATAAAACGTAACGGCGATTACAAAGACGCTTCGGCGCTCAGTCGATCTGGCTGACGAGAGATGATATGAATCAACCGACAACTCATCACCTACACACCGCGCGGCGGGCCGCCGCGACAGAAGCCGGCTTCACGCTGATCGAAGCGATGATCGCTATGTTCGTCACCGTCGTCGGACTGGTCAGCATCGCCGGGATGTTCACGATGGCGATGAAGACCAACGCCAGCTCGCGCAATATGACGACCGCGACGACCTTCGCGCAGGACAAGCTCGAACAACTCGGCGCGCTGACCTTCGAGCGGCTGGTCGATCCGGCGAAGATGCAGAGCAATCCCAACAGCCACGGCGCGGACGACGCTTACGCGGTCGGCTCGCTCGATCAAGACGTGTCGAGCGACGGCGTCGCTTACTATGACAAGATCATTCTCGCGGGCCGCGACGACATCGAGCCGGAAGGCACCATCACCATTGTTCGCGCAGACGGCACGGCAGAGACGCGCCGGCCCGACGGCACGATCACGCAGAGCAATCCCTTTCCGGCGGACCGCGTTACCTATTTGCGCCGCTGGGTGATTATGTCGAGCAGCGAAGAGAACGCCGCTGACCGCCGGCTGACGCTGGCCGTGCGCGTCAAGAGCGAGAATGCGCCGGTCGGCAAGACGCCCGAACTGGTAGACCTCTACACGGTGATGACCCACCAATGAGGAGAGCCGCTATGAAATCAGAGAAGGCAAAAGGCAAAAGGCAAAAGGCAAAAGGCAAAAGTGAAGCGACCGAGCGCGGCTTTTCGCTCGTCGAGTTGATGGTGGCGATGATCTCGTTTCTCATCATCGGCGGCTCGGTCGTGCTGTTGCTCAGCAAGAGCCAGGCGATCTTTCGCGCCGAGCAGGGCGTCAGCGAGATGGATCAGAACGCGCGCCTGATGATGGACTTTCTGACGCGCGACATTCAACAGTCGAAAGAGAACGGCCTCGGACTCGGCCAGCGCTTCCGCACCATCTATGCCAAAGACGGCGCGGACGGCAAGACCGACGAAGTCACGATTGTCACCGCTGACACGCAATCAAAAATTCCCACAGGCACGCTGCCGCTTGTCGCCGGATCGCAACGTCCCTTCAGCGTCAGCGACCATTACGTTGAACTGTTGCCGGGCGGCGTGACGCGATTGAAGATCAGTGACATCGCCGCCGCGATCTCGCCCAACGAAGAGTTCGTCATCACCGCGACGCGCGCGGACGGCTCGCTGCAATTCGACTTCATCAAAGCGCGCGGCGCGAAGGTGACGCAGGATGGCTATCTCGGTCTCAGCTTCGATTCGGTAGATCACGCTGGCGTGACGCCCGAAGTGCCCTTCGGGTTGACCTATGAAAACGGCGGCTTCACGCTGCGGCCTGTGAACATCAAACGTTACTTCGTTGACCGCCAGAACAAAGAGCATCCCACGTTCGCGCTGTCAGTGAACGATGGCAAGCCGATTACGATTGCGCGCAACGTCGTCGCCTTCCAGCTACGCTTTCTCGAAGTGCGCGATGGCGAGACGGACGGCAATTGGGTTAAAGAGCAGAGCATCTCGCGCGAGTACAAGACGCAGGCCATCGAAGTGACGATGACCGCGCGCACTGAAATCAAGAATGATGACAAAGCCGAACGACTGGTCACGCTGGCCAGCGTCGTCCGCCCGCGCCTGACGCCCGGAGGCAACTTTGGCTCATCGGGGAGCGGCAATCCGTCTTCGCCGGGTGGGGCTGGCGATGGCAGCGGGCCGGGCGGCGGCCCCGGTGGTTATGGCGGCGGCGGCAGCGGCGGCGGGCCGGGCGGCAGTGGCGGCGCAGGCCGTCCGACACGTGGTTATGACGCCAACGGCAACCCGATTGATGGCAGCGACGGCAGTAACGGCGCAGGCAATGATCCGTTCCAGCGCCGCACGCGTTACATCGGTCGCCGCCCACGGCTGCACGAACGCCTGAATCCACGACCGGGCGAGAGCACGAACCCGGATTCAGACTATCCGAATCGGTGAAGCCTGAACGAATGACTGCGCCGACTGCAAGGCGCGGCGTTGGTTGAGGAGGGAAGGCAATGCGTAAGAGAGGGACGCATCGGGCGTTGATAAATTTGAAGGCGGACAGGGAAGCGAGGCGCCGGCAAGTCCGTGATGAGAACTCGCAAGGCGATGAGCGCGGTATGGCGTTGATCGCTGTGCTGCTCATCCTGTCGTTGATGCTGATGCTCGGACTGGCCGTCACCTTCACGTCGCTTTCCGACAAAGCGATCACTCAAAACTTCAAGAACCTGACGAGCGGCTTCTACGCGGCGGAGGCCGGCGTCAACAACCTGCACCGCTTGCTGCGTAACGACAGGTTCATCGTCGGCTCGCTGCCCGACCCGCCGCATGTTGCTCAAGGGCAGGCGACCTTGAACCCGAATGACTTTATCATCGCCGCCGAAGCCGCGATGAGTAAGAAAGAGGTCTTCCCGAACAACGCGGCTTACAATACAAAGATCAAGATCAAAGACATTCAAGTTCCTTACCCGGCGGATGACATCGACCCGGCGCATTACAACCAGCGTGTTCAATACATCAATCCGCTCTATCCACGTTATGGACAGATCGAGCCATACACGGTGACTTACCAATTGGAATCGCGCGGCGAAGGCATCGAAGGATTGAACGGGGCGGTGACGCTCGTAGAAGAAGGCGTCATCAGTTTCAAGCTGCTCGTCAAAGGCGACGGCGGCAGCCTGCGCGTTGGAGCCTTCTCGGAGTTCGCGCTCTTTTACGACACCTTCGACCCATACAACCCGGTGGGGCCGTTCATCTATCAAGGGCTTGGCCCCGGCGACCGCTTTGCGGGCCGCGTTCACACCAACGAGCGGTTCGGCTTCTGGACGACTGCCGACGGGCAAGACCCGCCGGTCTTTCACGGCCACGTGTCGCAGTCTTATCGCGGCGCCAGTTACTATCGTCACGGTGGCGGAGACCCGCCGCCGCCTGTGGACGCCGATTCGGACATCGTCGAGGGCGTGCTGGTCGCGCCGAAATTCCTCGCCGGTTTTGATCGCGGCGTCGCGCCGATTCCGCCGACCGGCAACGCCTTCGATCAAGCGCGTGCCGTGCTCGATGGCGGCTATCAACTTTCAGCCGGAGCGCCGACCGATGGCGAATTGCACAGCGCCTTGCGCAGCGCAACCAATCTCAACGAGACCTTGCCCGAACCGAAAGACCCGCAATCGATAACGCCGACGCTGGCGCAAGGCGTCTACGTGCCATCGGACGGCGAGACGTTTTCAGGCAGCGGCATCTATGTGATGGGCGACGCCAGCGACATTCAGTTGACCGCCGACCCGTCCGGCAACCGCGAGATCATTCGCATTACTCAGAATAACAAGACGACCACCATCGTGATTGACGTAGACGCCAACACGACGACGATAGACGCGGGCAACGGCACGCGGACGTTGCGCGGCGTGCCGAAAGATCGTTCGATAGCCGAGAAGGGCAACCGCTCGGCGGCGTCACTCTACGTTCGTGGCGACGTGAAGTCATTGCACGGGCCGGGGCGCAAAGGCGACGGCACAGCGGTTCCGGCGATTGATTCCGACTTCGCCGTGACAGTGACGGCGGGCGGCTACGCGACGGGCAACGACCACAGCCCGGTGGCAGGCGGCTCAGTCGTCATCACAGGTGATTTGACTTACGAAACGCCGGTGGTC
The DNA here is from genome assembly GCA_045807725.1 of Blastocatellia bacterium. Lineage (GTDB taxonomy): Bacteria > Acidobacteriota > Blastocatellia > UBA7656 > UBA7656 > DATENM01. The sequence goes on from JBJMGV010000125.1 coordinate 75,263, forward strand.
GATGGCGCGGGCAATCCGATCAATCAGGACGCGCAGAATGTGCTGGGCATCTTTGCGTCGGGCGGCAACGTCGAGATACCTACGAATGGCCGCGCGCCTGACAACTTGACGGTGAATGCTTCGATAGCTGCATTCGAGTTACGCGACGCTGAAGGCAAGCCGATCATGGACAACAGCGGCAGGCCGTATGGCGGGCGCATTCGTTCGCAAGACCTGGCGACCAACTTTCCGGGCATGCCTTTCCGAGGCAACTTCAACCTCGTCGGCGGCATGCAGGCGACCAACTTCGACAACTTCGGCGTCTACGATGGCCGCTTTCACGGTTATATGTACAAAGGCAGTTGGGACGGGCGCTATGACACCGGCCAGTCGCCGCCGTTTTATCCGGGCTACGTGGTTGAGGATGACGGACCCGGCGGCGGGCCGAGCGTGCGCGCGCAGACCAACGCGCCCAATGTCACTTCGTACAAGCGTATCTACTACGGCGGCGCGACAGAGAATTTGAAGTGATGCGGAAAGAAGTCAGAAGTCAGAAGTGAGAAGTCAGAATGGAAAAGGAGGGAGAGTTTAGAAGATAGAATGGAAGCGGAGGCGGCAGCCGACTTCCTTATTCATTCTGACTCCTGACTCCTGACTTCTGACTCCTGTCTTCTGTCTTCTTCTAAGTAAGTTTTTCCGTCGGCGGGATCGTCTCTTCTTCGTCATCCACTAAATCGAGATCAACTTCGTAAGGCAGGTTGGGATCGCGCGGAATGGTTTCTGCGCCCCAGCGATCCTGCGGGTGAGCCGCGCCAATGAGCGGCAAGGTCGTTGCACGCGGGTCACTGTCGGGCGGCAACAATTTGCCGTTAGTCACTTGCGCCACAAGCACCGTGATATTGTCTTCGCCGCCGCGCCGGTTGGCCGTCTCGACCAGCGATTCGCAGGCTTCTTTCAGCGAATGCGATTGGTCAATCAATTGAACCATCTCTTCCGGCTTCAGCCAGTTCGATTTTGAACTTGATGTCAGCCCGTCGCTGCACAGCAGGATGATGTCGAGGTCGCGCAACTCGACGCGATCCACCACGACATCGACATTGGGCAATGCGCCGAGCGCTTGCAGGATCACGTTCTTGTAGGTGTGGCGCTCGGCCTCTTCCGGCGTGATGTGGCCGGCGGCGAGCAGTTGTTCGACCAGCGACTGGTCGCGCGTGACCTTCTGAATTTTGCCGCTGCGAATCAGGTAGGCGCGGCTGTCGCCGACCTGCGCGAAGTAGGCCATCGTGCCGAACAGACCCGCCGCTGTGAAGGTCGCGCCCATACCGGCGTATTCTGATCGCCGTAAACTCATCTGGTAAATATAGAGATTCGCCAACTCGATAGAGAGGCGCAGCCGCTCGTGATAGGGAATGCGCGCGTAAGTCGGGCTGGCTTGCAATTCGAGCATGCGGTCGCGGACGCATTCGATGGCGTGATGGCTGGCGACTTCGCCCGCCAGTGCGCCGCCCATGCCGTCGCTGACCGCGAGCAGCGAGCCATAATGGCTTTGCGGGAAAGTCGTCAGTTGCGGGGCCGGCTCGTCATTGACTTTCGCAGGCGTCCAGGTGTCGGCAGTCGTGAGGTTCAATACGAGAAAATTATCTTCATTGCCCGAACGCACCATGCCGACGTGCGTCATCGCATAAACCGCTATGTTGAATGCGTATTCTTCAGACATAAACGAAGCTGGTGATCCGGCGCGGCCTGGGCTGCCCGTTAAACCGAACCTTCTGCGCTCACATCACTCTTCTTTCAAGTTTGGCCGTGATTATGATTGATTTTCGTATGATTGGCAACACGTCAGGATTCAGGAGTCAGGATTCAGGATAGAGGGCTGTCGCGTCCTTCTTAACTCAGTGTAGAGCGACCCGCATTCCACGCCGAACGGAGCCGAACTGAATCCTGACTCCTGAATCCTGAATCCTAGATTTTACTGAGCGCCTGATCGAGATCGCTGATGATATCTTCAACGTCTTCGATGCCGACCGAGATGCGCACCAGCCCGTCGGTGATGCCGAGGCGGTTGCGCTCAATTTCAGGAACCGACGCGTGCGTCATCGTCGCCGGGTGCGAGATCAGCGTTTCGACGCCGCCGAGGGATTCGCCGAGCGTGCATAGCCGCACGCTCTCAAGCACGCGACTGGCGTTCGCAAGCGAGCCGGTATCGAACGAGATCATGCCGCCAAAGCCGGCCATCTGCCGCCGCGCCAGTTCGTACTGCGGATGCGATTTCAAGCCCGGGTAATAGACTCTTTTCGCCGCCGGGTGCTCGGCCAAAAACTGCGCCACCTGCCGGCCATTCTCGTCGTGCTGGCGCATACGAACGGCCAGGGTCTTGGTGCCGCGCATAATCAAGAAGGCATCCATCGGCGACAGAATCGCGCCCGCCGCATTTTGAATGAAGGCCATCTGGCGCGCGTCTTCTTCGTCATTCAAGACGACGACACCGCCAACACTGTCGCTGTGGCCGTTCAGGTATTTGGTCGTCGAGTGCACGACTATGTCAGCGCCCAGTTCGAGCGGGCGTTGAAAGTAAGGACTCATAAACGTGTTGTCTACCACCAGGCGGAGGCCGCGCCGTTTAGTAATCTCGGCTACGGCGGCAATGTCAACCAGCGACATCACCGGGTTGGTCGGCGTTTCGATGAAGACCAGCCGCGTTTCGGCGCGCGCCGCGTCTTCGACGTTCTGCGGCTCGCGTGCATCAACGTAGCTGAATTCGAGGCCGAACTTGCGCAGTACTTTGTCGAAGAGCCGGAACGTGCCGCCATAAGTGTTATCGCTGACGATGACGTGATCGCCGGCGCGCAGCAACGTCATCACCGCATTGGTGGCCGCCATACCTGAGGCGAAGGCGTAGCCGAAGTGCCCGCTTTCGAGCGCCGCCAGATTCTTCTCACAAGCCAGCCGCGTCGGGTTCTGCGTGCGCGCGTACTCGAAGCCTTTATGCTTGCCGATGCCTTCCTGCGCGTAAGTCGAAGTTTGATAGATCGGCACGCTGACTGCGCCCGTCGCCGGATCAGGCTCCTGCCCCGCGTGTATTGCTTTGGTCGAGAATTTCATCCGCATCATCTCCTGCCTGGCATCCTGAATGGGTAATCTAGCATCTGGATGCGGGCAGTGGCCAGTGGTCAGTGGTCGGTAGTCAGTGGTCAGTAGTTAGTGGCCAGTGGCCAGTTGATCGTTGATCGTTGACAGATGATCGTTGATAGTTGTGAGTTGATAGTCCCCCAAGCTCCGTCAGGAGCGCGATGTTTATAGTAACGCGGGCGGTTTAATCTTCAAGCTCCGTCAGGAGCGCGATGTTTATAGATATGGCTGAAGGATGTGACGAAGCCCCGTAGGGGCGCAATGTTGACATCACGCTCCTGACGGAGCTTGCTTCTTCTATTGCATCGTGAACTATAAACAGGTCGTCCCTACGGGACTCACTGATTACTGACCACTGACCACTGACCACTGGCCACTGATTATTGGCCACTGACCACTGACCACTGCTTGAAACTTTGCTTTCGTTGAATCGTATTCGAGTTTGGTTGTATAGTCGTATCAATCAATCAAGCAAGTCAGATTGTGAATCTTTTCTAATCGGCATGAGGATTCACAAGGCGGAGTGAGGACTTCATGCAGAATCGGACCCGTCTACATAAGCGCGCGCGTCAAGCGACGATCATCGCGCTGACGCTGGTGATGATTGTCGCCGCATCGGTCTTTATCACGCGTCGGGTCGGCGCGCAGTCTACGCCCGCACCGGCGGAATCGGGAACAGCGAGCAACGACGGCCTGGAGATTACCGTCAAGGCCGCGTTCGGCAGGCTCGAAGTGAGTAGCTGGAACGGCGTCTGGGTTCCGTTCCGCATCACGATCACGAACCAGGGGCCGGCAGTGACCGGGCGCTTGATCGTTCACACCGAATCGAACAACAACGGCCCGACAGGGTCGCCGCGCGAATTCATTAAAGATATTCAACTGCCGACCGGCGCGAACCAGTCGCACGAGATCGTCGCTTATATCAACTCTGGCGAGAACCCCATCGTGCGTATTATGTCGGGCGACCGCTTGTTGATCGAGACGACCGTGCCGGTGCAGCGCAATTATGGCTTCAGCGACCAGCTTGAAGTCGCCGTGGTTGATACGGATGCGACGGCGCTCAACAACATTTCGCAATCGCCGATTCAGCAACAGCCCATTCGTGAACCGTTCAAGCTCGGCCCGCGCTCATCGCCTCAACCAGCCGCCAATCAAGCCAACCCGCAACCGCCGAACGCGCCGGGCCAGCCGCCGCGCCGCAACTCGCGCAACTTCGGTGGAGGTCCGCAAACCTTTACCGCTCATCCGACGGTCATCTCTGCCGACGACCTGCCGCGCGACTTTGTCGCTTATGATGCGCTCGACGCGCTGATCATCAATGATGCGCCGCTCAGCCAGTTGAGCGAAGAACAGGCGCGGGCGCTGCGCTTGTGGGTAGCGTCAGGCGGATTGTTGATCGTCGCCGGCGGCGCAGACCTTGCCGGTATGCGCGCCAATCGTCTCGATGAAATTCTGCCGATTGACGCGGGCACGGCAGCAAGCGCAACAGGCTTTCCGGTCACCGACCTGACACAAGTGTACGGCGGCTTTGAAGCCAGCGAGGCGACGCTCGGCGTCAATGCGAGAGTGAAGCCCGACGCGCGCATACTGCTCGGCGCGAGTGATCGTGTCGTAGCCGCCGAGCGCAATCATGGCAGCGGTGTGGTTCGATTCATCGCCATCAATCCGAAGCTCAACCCATATCGCGGCTGGAACGGCGCGAAAGAACTGTGGGCCGATCTGCTCCGGCCTGCCGCTGAATCCAAGCCGCGCCATGCGAATTGGATTACAAGTGGCAGTCGCGGGCCGTCGCGTTCGGGCCGCTGGGGCGTGCAGGACTTGCTTTATCACCTCGCCGAATTGCAGCCGCCCTCTACGAAGTACGTGATCTTCTTTCTGTTTGCGTACGTGCTGCTGGTCGGCCCGGCCAACTACGCGGTGTTGCGCTGGCGCAAGAAGACAGACCTGGCCTGGCTGACGATCCCTGCGGTGGTGATCCTGTTCACCCTCGTCAGCGTGGCGGTCGCGCAGATGAGTCACGGCGGCAAAGCGGTCGTCGCCGATGCGTCGCTGGTGCAGGTGCATCAACCTGAGGGCATAAGCAATGTCACCAGCGGCTTGATCGTCGTGCCATCGACGAAAGAAGTTCAGCAACTCGCCTTCGCCGGCGTGAACGCTTATGCGAGCGACGTGCTCAGTCCAGGCGGCAGCGCCTCGTCGTCGAGCGTTACTGAATGCCGCCGCGACCCGAAAGAGTTTGTCATCAGCGCGCAGATGACGACGCGCTTGGCAAGCCTCTTCCAACTGCGCGCCATCCGCGAGGCCGAGCCGCCAATGCTCGCCGTACAATCTGCGGCGGGCGCGGTGACGCTCAAGAATCTTACCGATGCGCCTCTCGTCAAAGCCGTCTATCTGAGCGCGGATGGCATATCCGGCATCTTTGAATTGACCGCCGGCAGCGAGCAGCGCGTGGCGCTCAACAGCCCGCCGGCGCAATCGTTCAACGCGTGGTATAGCGCGCAAATTGGCGAGGACGACGAGTCGGAATTGTTCAATGATCTGGCCGGCGTGCTCGACCGCGAAGTCGGCGGCGACCCGGCCTTCACGCAAGGCTTTTTCGAGACGCAGGCGATGAGCGACGCGCTCAAAAAGATGCGGCGTCCGCTCGTCATCTGCTTTATCGAGAAGCCCGCCGCAGAGGTCGCTTTCAAGAGCAACTTCAAGCGCACCAGTAAAACGTTCTGCGTGATTCACCTGTGAGGATTCAATAAGCGAATGAGCGACAACGCCAACAGTGAACCGATGATTAAGCTGGAAAACGTCACCAAGTATTACAAGACGTTTCCGGCGGTCAACAATATCAGCTTCGAGATCGGCAAAGGCGAAGTCTTCGGCTTCATCGGGCCGAACGGCGCGGGCAAGACGACTTCGATCAAGATGCTCGCTACGCTGATGCTGCCGTCAGAAGGCAAGCTCACCGTTGGCGGTTACGATGTCGTCACGCAGCCTTACGATGTGCGGCGCATCATCGGCTATATGCCCGACAGCTTCGGCGTCTATGAAGACCTGCTGGCGTGGGAATATCTCGATTACTTCGCGGCGCTCTATCACCTGAACCCGGCGCAGCGTAAACGAGCGATTGATGATGTGCTGGAGCTGACGGATTTGACCATCAAGCGCAACGCGCAGGTGATGAGCCTGTCGCGCGGCATGAAGCAGCGCCTTTGTTTAGCCAAAACATTACTGCACGACCCGGCGGTGTTGTTGTTGGACGAACCGGCATCGGGACTTGATCCGCACGCGCGCATAGAGATTCGTGAGTTGATCCGCGAGCTATGTCGAATGGGCAAGACGGTGTTGGTCAGCTCGCACATCCTGACCGAGCTTGCCGACTTCTGCACATCAATCGGCATCATCGAAGCGGGCCGCGTGCTTGCCGCCGGGCGCATTGACGAAATCACGGCACGGCTGGCCGGTAACGTGATGGTCGAGATCGCCGTCAAAGGCGACGCGGCGCTGGCGCTCGATGTATTAGCCGAGCGACCGGAGATCAAGCGCACGACCTGCGACGGGCGAACTATTCATGCTGAGTATGCCGGCCAGCCCGACGACGTTGATGACTTGCTCGAATACCTGATCACGCGCGGCATACGCGTCCTTCGCTTTGCGATTATTGAAGCCAACCTCGAAGACATCTTCTTGAAGGTCACGCGCGGCGTCGTCGCTTGAGGAATTATGGATTTATACAATCCCATCCTGATTAAAGAGATGCGCACGAGGATGCGCGGCAAGCGCGCCTTTCTGGTGCTGACCGGCTACGTCGTGACGCTGAGCCTGATTCTCGGCCTCATCTTTCTGGTGCTGACGAAGAACGCGCCGTCATCGGTCGTCAACCAGTCGGGCCGCGTGCTGACGCCGGTGCTGATCTACGTGCAGATGAGCTTGATCTGCCTGATCGCGCCGACCTTTTCGGCCAGCGCCATTTCAGCGGAACGCGAGCAGCAGACGTTCGACCTGTTGATCGCGTCGCTGGCCCGCCCGACGACGATTGTCTTCGGCAAAGTCGGCGCGGCGCTCTCGTACTTGCTGCTGACCTTGTTCGGCTCACTGCCGCTGATCGCGCTGACCTATTCGTTCGGCGGCGTTGACCTGGGCGATGTGGCGAAGGCGTATCTGGTGATGTTGATGTCAGGCGTGACGTTCTGCTCGCTCAGTTTTCTGTGGTCAACGTTGATTCGTCGCGGCGTGCTGGCGCAACTGACCAGCTTGATCACGGTGATCTTTCTGGTCGCCGCGATGCCGGCGCTGGCGTTGTTCTTTTCGGCGCTGGCGGGCAGCTTTCAAGGCGGGCCATCGGCGACTTTCTTGAATATGGTTGACCTGTTGATGCGGACCAATCCGTTTGTCGCCATCACCTATCTGATGTGGAACCCGCCGGCGGTTGGCACGTGGCTGAGCGGCGTTCCGATTTGGATATGTCAGGTGCTATTCTATGTTCTGTTGACGGCGTTGAGTCTGCTCCTGAGCTACCGGCGTCTGCGCAGCGTTAGAAACTGGATATGAACGAAGCGGCGGCGAAATTAAAAGACTTTGAGCGTGCGGTGATGTGGCGCAAGCGTTGGCTGGCGCTGCAAGACGCAGCGGCGGTGGCGTTGCTGGCGGCTGGATTGATAGCCGCCGCGCTCGTCCTGCTATCGCGGTTGCAGGTTGTTCGCCTGCACTGGTCTGTGGCGTTGATCGCGGTCGTCGTCGTAATGGGGCTGATCGCGTGGCGCTGGCTGCGAACGCGGGCGACTGCAAAAGAAGCCGCTTTCCTGATCGACTCAACCTTCGCGCTCGAAGACCGCGTGACGACAGCGCATCAAATTCTTGCTCGCAATGAATCGCAGCGCGTAGTCGAGCGCGCCTTGATTGACGACGCGGCTTCACGGCTCGATGACAAGCGTGCCGCGAGCGTCGCGCCTTATCGTCTGCGCGCCTGGCATGCGATTGCGCTCGTCGGCGTCGCGGCTTTCGTTGTTGCCGTGATGATCCCGACGCGGCAGCTTCCCGGCGGCGAAGCGATTGTCGAAGCGCAGGCCGACATTCAAACCGCCGGCGAACAGCTTGAGCAGGTCGGCGAAGAGATCGCCAGGCTCGCGCCCGCCGAAAGCGAGACGGCGAAACTGGCGCGAGAGCAAGCCGCGCTCGGTCGCTCGTTTCGTATGTCGCCCGAATCGCGCGCTGAAGCGTTGAAGCAACTGAGCGCGCTCGAAGAACGCATACGCCAACGTCACACGGAGCTGGCCGAAACACACGCCGACGAGATTGTCAGCGTCGCCGAGAAACGTTTGCGTAATGCCATTGAACCGGCTCGCAAAGAGAAGGGCGAGCAGTCAGAGGCGAGCGAGACGGCGCAGGCGGCCAACGATTCGGATGCTCGTGATGAAGATCAGGCTAAGGCCGCGAGCGACGCCAATAAAAAAACAAAGGGCGCAAAGCCGCGCGCCAATCACACCGCCAATAAAGTCAAAGCCCCGGCGACTCCATCCGCCTCATCAACTTCAGTGGCGCAGTCGGGCAATGCGAATCGCGCGACTAATGACGCGGCTCAACCATCCGACGCGGCCAATGCCACAACGCCGCCGAAAGCTGAAAGTAATCCATCCGACAAATCGCAAGCCGTGAGCGGTAATCGTCAGGGACAGTCGAAGGAGTCATCGCCGAAGCCCGATGCAAGTCAGCCTGCGGCTGATGCAACCACCGGCGCGAACACCGCTGATAAGAATCCGCAAAGCGAAAATCCGCCGGCGCAGAGTGACGCAGCGGCCAAAGCCGACGGCCAGCCGCGCACTGACGCGAACGCGCAAGCTGATCCGCAAAATCCAGACGCGGCTCAGAACACGGACGCGCCTAAAGAGTCATCGAATCCGCTGGCCAACCTTGCCGCCGAACAGGCGGGCAAGATGCTGCCGCAATTGTCGCAAGAACTACTAAAGAAGGCTGCCGAGTTGCGCGATGGCAAGATGTCGCCCGAAGACATCAAGCGCCTGCAACAGTCTGCCGAGTTGATGGCGCGTGACCTGTCGCGCATCGCGCAGTCGAAAGAGATGCAGCAGATGGCCGAGCAACTCGCCAAACAGATCACGCCCGAACAGGTCGAGCAGTTCGCCCGCGCGCTCGGCAATCAAGAGCAGTTGAAGCGCGAGCTGCAAGCCACCGCGCGCTTGATGATGGAAAATCAACAGGCGAAATCGACGGTCGCGGGATTGGCGCAGAACTTCGCCAAGTGGGGCGAGCAGTTCGACCGCCGCAATCCCAACGCATCAGGCAATCGTCAGCCGAATGCCGACGCCAATCCGCGCGAAGGCAATATGCGCGGGCGCGGCACGCCCAATCCCGAAGACGAGCGGGCAGGGCGCGAGATAATGCGCGCTGCCGGCGGCCTCACAGACAAAGCCGATGGGCCGCGCAGGCCGACGGGGCAGGGGCGCGACGCGCGCTTGAGCGGTAATCCGCAGCGCGGCGCGGGCGGCGAGTTCCTCTATTTGAAATCGCCTGCGGGGCAAGGCGCGTCGCGTGCGCCGTACACGTCCGCTTATCCGCAATACCGCCGCGAAGCCGAACGCTCGGTCGAGCGCAGTCAAGTACCGCCGCGCTTGCGCTCAGTCGTCAAAGGCTACTTCGACGCGATCAACCCTGACGCGGCGAAGAAGCAATGAGACATTCATTACATAATCACTCGGAGAAGAAAATGGACCAGAGAGAGAAGGACCGGCTGCTGTGGAACCTGCGCTCGCTGCCGAACGAGCTTGAAGATTTGCTCCACCACCTCGACGAAGAGACGCTGCGCTGGCGGCCCATTCCGAACAAATGGGCGATCAAAGAAGTGATGTGCCACCTGCGCGATATGGAGCGCGAGGCTTACCTGGCGCGCTACCAACGCATCCTCGGCGAAGATCAGCCGTGGATGCAGAACATCGATCAAGACCGGCTCGCTTACGAGCGCGACTACATCAATCAGGACACGCGGCAGGCGCTCGACGAGTTCAAACAGTTGCGCAATGAGACGGTTCGCCTGCTCGACAGCGTGCCGCCTGACGCGTGGTCGCGCATCGGCGTTCACGAAGTTGATGGCCCCATCAGCATCGAACAACTCGCGCACCGCCAGATCAAAGGCAACGATATGAATCACCTCGTGCAGATGAAAGACATCGTGCGCTTGAAGATGCCCTGGTAAGAAAAGAGAGACTAGGGGCTGGAGGCTGGAGGCTAGAGAGAAGGCGCGGAGCTTCCGTTTCCCTCTAGCCTCCAGCCTCTAGTCTCCAGCCTCTGCGAAAGCTATGGATTCATCACAGACACTCGGCGACATTAAGAAGAAGGTCGAAAGCTACGTCGGCAAGTTCAACACGCTGAAGGCGGAGATTGCTCGCGTCATCGTCGGCCAGCAGGAGATCGTTGAAGGCGCGCTGCTGGCGCTGATGGCGGGTGGCCACGTCCTGCTTGAAGGCGTGCCTGGGTTGGGCAAGACGCTGCTCGTTCGCACGATTGGCGAAACGATGGGCTTGCAGTTCTCTCGCGTGCAGTTCACACCTGACCTGATGCCTGCCGATATCGTCGGCACGAATCTCGTCGTTGAAGGCGAGGCCGGCGAGAAGATGTTTCAGTTTCAACCCGGCCCGGTCTTCACCAACTTGCTGCTGGCCGACGAGATCAACCGCGCTACGCCGAAGACGCAATCGGCCCTGCTCGAAGCCATGCAAGAACGGCAGGTGACGGTGGGCGGGCAGACTTATCCGCTTGAAACGATCTTCTTCGTGCTGGCGACGCAGAACCCGCTTGAGATGGAAGGTACGTACCCGCTCCCCGAAGCGCAGTTGGATCGCTTCATCTATAAGCTGCTGATCAACTATCCGTCGCGCGCCGACTTGATCGAAGTGCTGCGCCGCACGACGACCGAAGACGTGCCGCACGCTACCGAAGTCATTACGCCCGACGAGCTGATCGAGATGCGGCGGCTGGTGCGCGAAGTCATCATCGCGCCGCACGTCGAAGAGTTGGCGGCGGACATCCTGCTCGCCACGCATCCGACCACCGACAGCGCGACCGATCTGGTGCGGCGCTACGTTCGCTTCGGCGCAAGCCCGCGCGGCGCGCAGGCGATTGTGCTGACGGCGAAAGCGCGCGCCCTGCTCGCCGGTCGTTATAACGTGTCGGCGAATGATGTGATCGCCGTCGCGCGCCCGGCCCTGCGCCACCGCATCATTCGCAACTTTGAAGGCGAGGCCGACGGCATCAGCACGGACGCGATACTTGATGATGTGCTGAACGCCATCGGCTCAACGCGAAACACGACGCGGCAACGCGAGCCTGAGCCTTCGCGCACTTGAAGGGATAGACGGACGGTTGATCCATTTACTAGCCGCAATCTCACCTTGATTACCAATGAGCCAGCAACAAGAGAACCTGCTCGATCCCGCCTTCCTGAGAAAGCTTGAGCGATTGCGCATACCGGCCCGACGCGCTTTCCCCGGCACGATGCGCGGCGAACGGCGCTCGACGCGGCGCGGCTCGTCGGTCGAGTTTGCCGACTTTCGCAAGTACGAAGCCGGCGATGATTTCCGTCACGTCGATTGGAACATCTACGCGCGGCTTGAACGGCTGATGCTGCGCCAGTTCGTCGAAGAAGAAGACGTGCGCATCGACATACTGCTTGATCAGAGCCAGTCAATGCGTTTTGGTGAGCCGCGCTCGAAGTTTGATTTCGCGCGCCGCGCTGCTGCGGCTCTAACGTTCCTCGGCGTCAGCAGTCTCGACCGCGTCGGCGTAGCGGTGTTCGACTCGGCTTTGCGCGAACGGATGAAGGCGTTGCGCGGGCGCGGCCACTTGCTCAACGTGCTGCGCTTTCTCGATGGGCTGGCCGGTGATGGCAACGCTACTGCCGCAGACGAGCAGGGAAGCAATGTGACGACGACCGAGCAAGCGGCTCCGGTTAGTGGCGCAACGGCGCGCACCGATTTGAGCGCCGTGCTGCGCGGGTATCAACGCGCCAACACGCGGCCCGGCATTGTCTTTGTGATTTCAGATTTTCTCGACGCCGGCGGCTTTCGCACAGAGATGAAGCTGCTGGCGCGGCGCGGCTTTGATTTGAATTTAATTCAAGTGCTCGCCGCCGACGAGCTTGCGCCTGACGCGGCGGGCGACCTGTTGTTCGTGGACAGCGAAACCGGCGAGACGCGCGAGATCACTGTGAACGAGCGGCTGGTCGCGGCATATAAAGCGGCGCTTGGCGAGTACACGAACGGGCTTGAATTATTCTGCCGCTCGCAAGGCATTGGCTACACGCTGGTCAGCGCCGACGCCGCGTTTGAAGAGTTGCTGTTGAAGAACCTGATCGAAGCGCGAATGGCCGAATGACGAATTCGCCCTCGCTGAGTGCGTGATTACCCGGCCCGCATCTTCTTTATAAAGCCGATCATCTCATCCAGCGTTGAACTAACCGCATCCGCGATCAACTCGACCAGCGGTTGCATATTCATCTGGTCGGCTTCGATGCGAGCGGTCATAAACGACGCTTGCATCTCAGGCTTGATAATCATCGGCGGTAATTCGGCGCGCAGCGTGAAGAGGCTGGCGGCGATTAGCGCCGTCGCCTGATTCGCTCGCTCGAACGGCTGAATCGTTGCGAGTCGAAGAAAGACGATGGCCGCTTGTTCAATCGGATTCAGCTCTGCGAACGACTCGACGGCGAACCAGTCGCAGGCATTCTCGACGGCTTGCGCGAGGTAAGCAGCGGGCGCTTGAGCAGTCGAGCGCCCGCCGTGATCGTCGCGCCCGCGCAGGCTCGCGCCATTCAGCTTGATGAGCAACTCAGGCGTGAGTCGAGCCGCGCGTCGTTCAACATTTGCCAACCTCATCACGTCGCGCAATGCGTTTGCGGGATGATCTATCGAAGCGGATGCGGCTTCACTCATTTCAAGTTGCAGCGTCGCCTCTACGAAGCGATTGATGAGCCAGTCGTCGAGCCGCCCGCGCTCATCCAGCGTCACGCCGAGCGCCGCAAAGTCGCGGTGACGCGCGCTGACGCGGTTGATCCAATCATTCGGCGAGCGCGATAGAATCGAGCCAATCCTTCCAGGCGGTCTTTGCATAGTAAACAGAGTCTAGAAAGCGCAACTCGCCCGCGTCAATTGGCGGCTGATTAGCTTGACAGCATCACGCCCGGCAAGTGACACTTTGAAGCTCAATTAAATGGCGCAACAAGAAGCACAACTCAGGGCGCAACTGGTCGAGATTGGTCGGCGAATCTACGAGAACGGCTACGTCGCGGCGACCGATGGCAACTTGAGCGCGCGGCTCGATGACGGAACCGCGCTGACGACGCCGACGATGGTCTGCAAAGGTCGTATGACGCCGGATATGCTCGTGCTGGTCGATAGCAATGGCACGAAACTGCGAGCCGAAGAGCGCAACCCGTCATCCGAGTTCGCTATGCACCGCGAAATCTATCGGCTGCGCCCGGACGTGCGCGCCGTCGTTCACGCGCACCCGCCGTTCGGGACAGGCTTTGCCGTCGCCAACGTTGCGCTCGATAAACCATTGCTCTCTGAAGTGATCTTGACCCTGGGGTGCATTCCGTTGACGGCTTACGGGACGCCGTCCACGAAAGAGTTATCTGAATCACTAACGGCTTTCATCCCGCATCACGACGCGCTGTTGCTTGCGAATCACGGCGCGGTCGCTTACGGCAGCGACCTCGAAGCGGCCTACGCGAAGATGGAGACGCTGGAGCATTTCGCCAAGATCAACTTGATTGCGCGACTCATTGGCAAGCCGCAAGAGTTGCCCGCCGCCGCTATCGAGAAGTTGCTCGACGTGCGCGAGAAAGCCGGCTATATGCCCGCCGAGTTCCGCAACTGTCAGGCGTGCGGCTTCATCCAAGGCCACGCCGCAACTTGTGCGGTCGGCAGCGCGACCCAGTCTTACAGCCCGGCCAACGGCGACGAGACCGTCACCTTGACGCGCCGCGAGTTGACGGCGTTGATTACAGAAGCGGCCCGGCTGATTGCGCGCGAGATGAATCGTTAATTGTGCAGTACCCGCTGGCTACTCAGGCGTGAAGCGAGACACATCGAATACGAAGACGATAAGGAGAGACTTGATGGAAGCTCTTGGAATGATCGAGACAAAGGGCCTCGTGGCGATGATCGAGGCGGCGGATGCGATGGTCAAAGCCGCCAACGTCACGCTGATCGGCTATGAAAAGATCGGTGCAGGATTGGTGACGGCCATCGTGCGCGGCGACGTGGCGGCGGTCAAAGCCGCGACCGACGCCGGAGCCGCTGCCGCCCGCCGCGTCGGCGAACTCGTGAGCGTTCACGTCATCCCGCGCCCGCATTCGGCGGTGGACGAGAACCTGCCCGTCACCTTTGAATCACGCGAGAAATAAGAAAGGGACTAGAGGCTAGAGGCTAGAGGCTAGTTCAGGCGGCGAGCTTTCGCCAGCCTCTAGCCTCTAGCCTCCAGCCCCCGCCGTTATGTTACTCGCACGCATTGTTGGAACGGTCGTCGCCACGCGCAAAGACGAGCGCCTGCACGGGCGCAAGCTGCTGGTCGCGCGGCTGATCGGCGTTGACGGCAAAGATGAGAAGGGACACGTCATCGCTGTAGACACGGTCGGCGCGGGCGTTCAAGAGACGGTGTTGATCGTGCAAGGCAGCTCGGCGCGGCTGGCTTTTGGGTGCAAGGACTGCCCGATTGACGCCGCCGTCGTCGGTATCGTGGACACGGTTGAAGTGAGCCAGTGAACAGTGGTCAGTGGTCAGTAGCCAGTTGATAGTTGATAGTTGAAAGTTGGTAGTTCCCCAAGCTCCGTTAGGAGCGCGATGTTTATAGTCAACGATGCCATAGATCAAACAAGCTCCGTTAGGAGCGTGATGTTGACATCGCGCCCCTACGGGGCTTCGTCACATCCTTCAGCCATATCTATAAACATCGCGCTCCTGACGGAGCTTGCATCATCTATTGCATCGGTAACTATAAACATCGCGTCCCTACGGGACTCATTGGTCAATGACAACTATCAACTATCAACTGACCACTGGCCACTGACCACTGGCCACTGACAACCGGCACTGGCCACTATTCACTGACCACTGACTGCTGATCACTGGCCACCGCTTATGAACACACTCCGCGTCGCGCTCGCGCAGATCAATTCTACGGTTGGCGCTTTCGACAGCAACACCGCGCTGATCGTCGGCTACCTTGAACGCGCCCGCCAGAGCGGCGCTGATCTGGTCGCTTTTCCTGAATTGGCCCTCGCCGGCTACCCGCCCGAAGACCTGCTGATGAAGCCGCATTTCGTACGCGAGAACCGACGCGTCCTTGACCGCATCATCGAAGCGGCGGGCGACCTTGTGGTCGTCGTCGGCTTCGTGGACACGGACGGCTCGGATATTTATAACGCGGCGGCGGTCGTGGCCTGCGGCAAGCTGGTTTACGTTTATCACAAATCGTTCCTGCCGAATTACGGCGTCTTTGACGAAGAACGCTACTTTCAAGCGGGCACGCGCTGCCCGGTCTTTGTGATGGGCGACGCGCGCATCGGCGTCAACATCTGCGAAGACATCTGGTATCCGGGCGGGCCGACCAAGCTGCAAGCGCTCGCCGGTGACGCGCACTTGATCGTCAACATCTCGGCCTCACCTTTTCACGCCGGCAAGAATCACGACCGCGAGCGCATGCTCTGCACGCGCGCCGAAGACAACGCGGTGGCGCTGGTCTATTGCAATCTGATCGGCGGACAGGACGAGCTGGTCTTTGATGGCAATAGCCTCGTCATCAACGAAGGCGGTCAGATTGTCGCGCGCGGCAAGGCGTTTGAAGAAGACCTCGTCGTCGCAGACATCAACGTCGAGCGCGTCTTTTCTGAGCGGCTGCACGACCCGCGCCGCCGCCGCGAGAAACTGCGTGTCACCGCCGACGCGTCGCTCGATGTGATCTCGCTTGATGGCGTGCCGCGCTCATCCGGCCAACGTGTGCCGCCGGTCGAGCCAAACAACATCGCGCTCACGGAAGTTGCCGAAACCTACCTTGCGCTGGTGATCGGCACGCGCGATTACGTGCGCAAGAATGGCTTCGATAAAATCTACTTCGGGCTGTCGGGCGGCATTGATTCGGCGCTGACCGCTGTGATTGCGGCGGACGCTATCGGAGCTGAAAACGTCAACGCCGTCTTTATGCCAACCGTCTATTCGTCTACGGAATCGCTGCGTGATTCGCGCGAGCTGGCCGACAACCTCGGCATACATTTTCAGGTGATCGAGATACAGGAGACCTTCGAGCAGTACAAGCGCATGCTCGCGCCGTCTTTCAATGGGCTGGCCGAAGACGTGACGGAAGAGAACCTGCAAGCGCGCATTCGCGGCAACATTCTGATGGCGCTGTCGAACAAGTTTCGCGGGCTGGTGCTCTCGACCGGCAACAAGAGCGAGATGAGCGTCGGCTATTCGACGCTGTACGGTGATATGGTCGGCGGCTTTGCGCTGCTCAAAGACGTGCCGAAGATGTTGGTCTACGAGCTGTCTCGTTACGTCAACCAGCGCGGCCCGCGCCCGGTCATTCCTGAATACATCATCACCCGCCCGCCTTCGGCTGAGCTGCGCCCTGACCAGACCGATCAGGATACGCTGCCGCCTTACGCGATGCTCGACGCCATCCTCGAACTGTACGTCGAGAAAGATATGAGCGCCGATTCGATAGCCGAGCGCGGCTACCCGGTAGAGACAGTGCGCTGGGTCGTCAACCGTGTGGACGCGGCAGAGTACAAACGCCGCCAGTCGCCGCCCGGCATTAAGATCACGCCGCGCGCCTTTGGGCGCGACCGCCGCATGCCGATCACCAACAAGTATCACGGCTAGTTTCTTGCTCAGCCGAAAAAAAGAAAAGAGGGTTCACTGGGAACCCCCTTATGGAAGTCATGACGGACGACAGGAAAGTTTAAGGAAGGGACGATTACTTTTCGACGATGTCGGCTTTGAGGCCCGACAGCGCGGTGACGACATCTTTGCGCTCGCGCTCTTTGACTTTGAACTTATCGAACACGTTCATCAGGATTTTGACGCTGATGTTCCAATCCTCTTCGGTGATCCCCAGTCCTTTATGCACCGTCTTCATATCGCGCCCGATGTAGACGCAGGGGCCGCCGGTCGCGGCGCAGAGTTGATCGAGGAGGAGCTGACGAATGCGGGTTTTGCTGTTGTCGCTAGCGCCGATGAAGAAGCGCCCGATCTTCGGGTCGGTCGCCAACCCTTTGATAAATTCATCGGTCACTTTAGCCAGCGCGTCGTAACCGCCGAGCCGTTGATAGAGCGTGTCTTTGCCTTGCGCTGACACGGTGTGGGCCGACCCCATTGCCGCCACGAGCAGCGCGATTGCCAGAAGCGATCCAAGCGAACGTTTGAGCATGATGTTTCTCCTCTATAGAATTTGTTGATTGTTAATGACAGCGGGCCGATGAAGCGTGTGGCCGCGCGTTCCGGTCGAGTCGCCGATGATTACGCAAGACAGTCGGAAAAC